>CAZBYY010000022.1:0-22345 GCA_964495855.1 uncultured Acidobacterium sp.
GTTGGGCCTGCCTGAAAGTGTCGGCGGAAGGCTGGATCCTTCTTGATATCCTCCTTATGTTCTCGCGCAAAGGCTTCTACAGGCCATCCCGCGGGGACCGATGAGAAGCTGGCCTCGATGGCGTTCTGGCTGGGGATAGAGGCCTTCAGCTTGAGCGGCGAGTCCAGCGCGACGAGCTTGCCGTGATCAACGATCGCGATGCGATCGCACAGCTTGTCGGCTTCATCCATGTAATGCGTGGTGAGCAGCACCGTGAGGCCGCGTTCGTCCTTGACCTTCTTGATCATTTCCCAGACGTGCACGCGCGAGACCGGATCCAGGCCGGTCGTCGGCTCGTCGAGGAAAAAGATCTTCGGCTCGTGCACGAGCCCGCGCGCGATCTCGACGCGGCGCCGCATGCCGCCTGACAGGTACATCACCTGCTTGTCGCGCCACTCGGTCAGATCGACGGCCGCGAGCAGTTCGTTGATCAATTCCTTGCGCCGCGCGCTCGGCACGCCGTACAGCTTCGAAAAGATGATCAGGTTTTCTTCGACGCTGAGTTCCGTGTCGCTGGTCATCGCCTGCGGGATCACGCCGATCGCGCGACGCACGCCGTCGGCGTTCTTGACGACGTCGTGGCCGCCGACCAGGGCGGTGCCACTCGTTGGCGGCAGCAGCGTCGTGAGCATGCGAATCAGCGTCGACTTGCCGGCGCCGTTGGGCCCGAGCAAACCAAAAATCTCGCCAGGCTGCACGGTGAACGAAATGCCGTCGACGGCGGTGAACTCGCCGAAGCGCTTCCGGATGTCGCGTACGTCGATCGCGTTCATGTCTGCCCTGGTCCCTGATCCCTGATCCCTAGTCCCTAGTCCCTAGTCCCTAGTCCCTAGTCCCTATTCCCCTCACGACCCGAGCGGCAGGAGCACGTAAACCGTCATGCCGACGGCAAGCCGGCGATCCTTGTTGTCGACGCGGAGGCGTGTTTCGAACGTCTTGATGTCGCGCTTGGTGCGGCTGACATCGCGCTGCGTGGCAAACGACGCGTCGGCGCGCCGATAGAACACCTCGCCGGTGCGCTCCTCGCCGGAAGGCAGGCGAACGGTGAGCTTGTCACCGATGCGCACGCGGTCGATGTAGGTCTCTTCGATGTCGGCCCGCACCCACAGATCATCCGGGTCGATCAGCGTGACGAGCGTTTGTCCGGCGGTCACGACCTCGCCTTCGCGCGCCGGCTGCACATCCACGACACCGTCGATGGGGGCCACCACGCGCGCAAAGCCGAGACGCACGTCCGCCTTCGTACGCTGCGCCCCGACGGCGGCGAGTTGATGCTGCGTGGCCTGCACCTGGCTCTTGCGTACGGCGATCTGTTCCGCGTTGGAGCGTGCCAGGGCGACGGCGGCCCGAGCCGCATCGATCTGGCGCGAAATCGAATCCATTTTGGCCTGCGCGGATTCATAGGCCGTGCGCGCTTCATCCATCGATTGCGCCGGGGCGAGTTGCTGCTTGAACAACTCGCGCGTGCGATCGAGTGTCACCTTGGCGCGATCGACGTCGGCCGCGGCCGCCGATCGCTGCGCCTCTGCGGTCGCCACCGCGGCCTCGGCCTGCTTCACCTGGTCGCCGAGTTGACGCTCCTGCAGCCGCAGCGCGGCCTCGCTCTCCTCGACCTGCGATTCGATGCCGGCGGCGCTGTGTTGATAAAACGCCCGCTCGGCTTCGAGCTCATCCGGGGCGATCTCCGCGATCGGCTGTCCCTTCTTGACCGCCTCACCTTCCTTGACGCCAAGCGAGACGATGCGTCCGCCAATTTGCGGCGACACCTCGACGTCATGAGTCGTGACGATGCCCGTGAGCACGAGCGAGGAGGGCGGACGCGTGAAGAAGTAATACGCGCCGTAGCCGACGGCGGCGACGAGCGCCAGCACAACCAATCGTTTAGCCATAGATGCGGTGAAACATATGTATAAAACAATCGTTTGAACCATGTCAATGACCCCGCCTGACCGGGCGGCGGAGTATCTTTGGCGTGCGTCGCTCGCGTGCAAAAACCCCTCACTTCCATCGTCCTCGCATCGGCTGAAGCGCGTCTGGCGGCCGCGCGGCGGGCGCTGTCCGGCGCCGAACCCCCGCTCTTGGTCGTGGCGTCCACACGATCCGCGGCTGACGAGTTCGCGCTCTCGCTGACTGTCGTCATGGGCGCGACGTTTGGGGTCACACGGGCGAGCCTGGCTGAACTCGTCGTTCGCACTGCAATGCCAGTGCTCTCGGCAAAGGGTCAGACACCGAGTGCGCCGCTGAGCGACGAAGCCGTGTCCGCGCGTGTGGCGGACAACCTGATGACGCAGGGCGCACTGAAATACTTTTCGCCTGTCGCCGACATGCCCGGGTTTCCGCGCGCGCTCAGCCGCACCCTCGCGGAGCTGCGCATGGCCGGCGTCGCGGCGTCGCAGCTCGGCGGACACGACGCGAACGACGACCTGGCCGAGCTTTTGTCCGGTGCCGAAAACGAGCGGCACGCCTCCGGGGCCGTCGATTACGCGACGATGCTGGCGACCGCCGCTGACGCGATGCGAGCGCGGCCGTCACCGATCGCAAACAGTGCGATCCTGCTGCTCGACGTCGCGATCAATTCGCGCGCCGAACGAGAATTCGTCCAAACGCTGATCAGCGCCTCTCGACAAGCCATCGCGACGATCCCGCGTGGCGACCACCGCACGCTCGAAGCCCTCGGAATCCGAGCACCCTTGGCACCCGAGGCACCTGAGGCACCGGCACCTGAGGTGGCACCGGCACCGAATTCCCTGGCCCGCCTTCAAGCGCACCTCTTTGCAGACGACACGCCGCCGGCGGGGGACGCGGATGATTCCGTCGAGCTGTTCTCCGCGCCGGGAGAAGGTCGCGAGGCAATCGAGATTGCGCGCCGGCTGATGCGCGAGGCCGAGCGCGGTGTGCCGTTCGATCAGATGGCGGTGTTGCTGCGCGCGCCGCAAACCTACCTCGGCGTGCTTGAACACGCGCTCGATCGTGCCGGCGTTCCTGCCTGGTTCCATCGCGGCACTCGTCGTCCGGATCCGGCCGGCCGCGCCTTGCTCGCCCTGCTTGCTTGCGCCGACGAAGAACTCTCCGCGCGCCGTTTCGCCGAATACGTCTCGCTCGGCCAGGTGCCGCTCAACGATGCCGGCAACGCAGACCTGTGGTCGCCGCCGTCGGAAGATCTCGTCGAGGCCGTGCTTCCTCCAGACGACCGTTCCGAAGATTTGCAGCCTGAGGATGAGGCCGCGGCTCAGGTCGCCCGCGGCGAAACCGATCGCGACGTCGCAGGCACACTGCGCGCGCCGTGGCGCTGGGAGGACCTGATCGTTGAAGCCGCGGTGATCGGCGAGCTCGATCGTTGGCAGCGGCGGCTTCGCGGCCTCGAGCACGAATACGACCGCCGCGTCCGCGAAGCGAGTTCAGAAGATCCTGAGGCGTCGCGCGTCCGCGCCTTGGAGCGCGATCGTGAACAACTCCGCGCCCTGCGAGCGTTTGCCGATCCGATCCTCAGCGAAATGGCGGGATGGGCGCCCTCGCAATCATGGGGTGCGTGGCTGAACGCGATCGAGCAACTGGCGCCGCGCGTCATTGCCAAGCCTGAGCGCGTGTTGCGCGTGTTGCGCGAGCTCGCGCCGCTTTCGGCAATCGGGCCGGTGACCCTACGCGAAGTGCGTGACGTGCTCACGCCTCGCTTGTCGACGCTCACGCATGAACCGCCGCGCCGCCGCCAGGGCCGCGTGTTCATCGGCACGCCGGCATCGGCGCGAGGGCGGTCGTTCAAGATCGTGTGTGTCCCCGGGCTTGCGGAGCGGATGTTCCCGCAGCGCATTCGTGAGGATGCGCTGTTGCCGGATCGGCGACGCGCCCGCATCGATGACGAACTTGCGACGCAGACGCGCCGGGCCGCGGATGAACGCCTTCAGCTGACGCTCGCCGTTGGCGCCGCGACCGATCGGCTCTACGTGTCGTACCCGCGCGTCGAGCTGAACGAATCGCGGCAGCGCGTGCCGTCGTTTTACGTGCTCGACATCGCGCGCGCGATCGAAGGCCGTATTCCGCCGGCCGCGGAGCTTGCGGCCCGCGCATCCGAAGCCGGCGGCGCGACGCTGGCATGGCCCGCGCCGATTGCGGCGGACTCCGCCATCGACGACTTCGAGCACGACCTGTCAACGATGGCGTGGTTGCTGCGGAATGCGAAACAGGGCGTGAAAGGCCGAGCCCGGTATCTCTACGAACTCAGCCCCGAGCTGCAGCGATCGTTGTCGTCGCGCTGGCTCCGTTGGCATCGACGCCAGTGGGATCCTGCCGACGGCATCGTCCGGTCAACGGATCACACTCGCGCCGCGCTTGCCGCCCAGCGCCTCGGCGCGCGGCCGTATTCACTCACGGCACTGCAGCGCTACTCCGCGTGCCCGTACCAGTTCCTCATGGCCGCCGTGTATCGACTCGCACCGCTCGAGGCGCCGGCGCCGTTGCAGAAAATGGATCCGCTCACGCGAGGAGACCTGTTCCACCAGATGCAGGCGGCCGCCCTCCGGCAGATGCAAGCCGACGGGTTGTTGCCGCTGTCCGCGGAGCGGCTTCCGGCGGCGCAGCAACGGCTCACGTCGGCGATCCGCGACGTGCACGATCGTGAGTACGACCGGCTCAGTCCCGCGATCGATCGCGTGTGGAAAGACGAGATCGATGCGATGACGCAGGACTTGCGCATCTGGCTCGAGAAGCTGGCCGAAGAAGGCGCCGAATGGACGCCCGAGCGGTTCGAATTCGCGTTCGGCCTTCCCGACATGCAGGGCCGCGACGCGCACAGCACCGCGGAACCAGCCCTGGTCGACGGACGGTTCAAGCTCCGCGGATCGATCGACATGATCGAACGCCATCAGAAGACCAACTTCCTGCGCGTCACCGATCACAAGACCGGCAAGAACCGCACGCGCGTCGGGCAAACGGTCGTGGATGGCGGCCGGGTGCTGCAGCCGGTCGTGTACGGGCTCGCCTTGAAGGCGCTGTTTCCAGAAGAGACGGTCTTTTCGGGACGGCTGTTCTTCTGCACCACGGCAGGCGGCTTCACGCCGTACGAGATTCCGCTGATGGGTGATGCGCCGAAGCGAGGCGTGGAGGTGCTCGACATCATCGACCGTGCGGTCGAACAGGGCATGCTCGCGGCCAGGCCCGCCGCCGAAGCGTGCGAGTGGTGCGACTTCCGCGTCGTGTGCGGAGACCGCGAAGTGCGCCGGACGGGAAGGAAGGACGCCAAGTTGTTCGCGGACCTCGATGCGCTGAGGAAGCTGCCATGAGTCCGTCTAAGAAGGCGCGCCCGGGCGAGAACCGCGAGCTCATCGCGCGAGAGCTCGACACGACGCTGATCGTCGAAGCTGCCGCCGGGACCGGCAAGACCACGGAACTCGTCGGGCGAATTGTTGCCTTGATCCAGAACAAGCGCGCCTCGATCGGACAGATCGTCGCCGTGACGTTCAGCGAGAAGGCCGCCGGTGAACTGAAGCTGCGCTTGCGCGAAGAGCTCGAGCGCGCGCGCGCGAAGACGGACGCCAATTCCGAAGCCGGCCGGCTCCTCGATGCCGCCGTACACGATTTCGAAGAGGCGCACATCAGCACGATCCACACGTTCTGCGCGGACCTGTTGCGTGAGCGTCCGGTTGAGGCGCGCGTCGATCCGGCGTTTGCGGTCCTGACCGACACGCAGGCGGATCGCCTGTTTGACGAGGCCTTCACGTCCTGGCTGCACGAGCAGCTCGCGCATCCAGCGGAAGGCGTGCGTCGCTCGCTGCGTCGCCCGGTGAAGTGGCGCTTTGACGATGAGTCGGAGGATGGGCCGATTGAGCGACTGCGTGCGGCCGCGCGGGCGCTGCGCGAGTGGCGCGATCACGATGCGCCGTGGCGACGGCCCGAGTACGACCGCAAGTCGTCGATCAAGATCCTGATGGCGCAGCTCAAGTCGTTTGCCGAGCTCATCGCCAAACCGATCAAGCGTGACGACAAGCTCGCAGTGTCTCTCGGCATGGCGCGCACCACCAGCCAGGATCTCGAACGCCAGCGGCGCATGGTCGGCGACATGGTTCCCGAAGGCATGTGGGATGGATGGGAGGCGGCGCTCGTCGCGCTGGCGGACCATCGCGATTTCCGCAGCCCGAAGAAAGGCACCGGCGCAGCCTTCGCAGTCGGCGTCACTCGCGACCAGGCGCTGTCCGCGCATGCTGATCTACTGGCGGCGCTCGAAGCGTTTCGGCGCGACGCCGATGCCGATCTCGCCGCGTTGCTGCACGAGGAGATGCGCGAATGCCTGCAGCGCTACGAACGGCGCAAGCAGGAAGCCGGGTCTCTCGATTTTCTCGACCTGCTCATCAAGGCGCGCGACCTGGTCTGCGACAACGCCGACGTGTGCCGTGAATTCCGCGAGCGCTTCCGCGTGATCCTCGTCGACGAGTTCCAGGACACCGATCCGCTGCAGGCCCAACTGCTGCTCTGCCTCGCCGGAGACGACGCCGGCGCCCTCCGCCCCGGCGCGCTCTTCATCGTCGGCGACCCAAAGCAGTCGATCTACAGGTTCCGCCGCGCCGATGTGGGCGCGTATCGACGCATCGCCGATGACCTTGGCGACAACGGCGCGACGCCCGTCAGGCTGCAGACCTCGTTCCGCAGCGTGCCGTCGATCCAGGCGTTCGTGAATGCGGCCTTCCGCGACGAGATGGATGGCGATCGCGAAGCGCTGCAAGCGGACTACGTGCCGCTCTTGCCGCACCGCAAGGACACGCCAGAGCAGCCGTCGATTGTGGCCCTGCCGATCGGCTATCCGTACGGCAAGAGCATTTACTCGCCGCAGGTGACGCAAACGGCGCTCAACGAAGCGCAACCCGGCGCGATCGGTGCGTTCGTGGCGTGGATGTTGTCGCCCGAGTGCACGTGGACGGTGCCGGCCGGCAACGATCGCCGGAAGATCGTCCCGAGCGACATTTGCCTGTTGTTCCGGCGCTTCATGCACTTCGGCACGGACATCACGCGCGAGTACGTGGACGCGCTCGAGGCGCGCGGCATCCCGCACCTGCTCGTCGGCGGCAAGACATTCCAAGAGCGAGCGGAAGTGGATGCGGTGCGCACCGCGCTCACCGCCATCGAATGGCCGGAAGACGAGTTGTCGGTGTATGCGACGTTGCACGGACCGCTCTTCGCCATTGGCGAAGAGGAGCTGCTCGAGTATCACTCGATCGCGCGCGCGTTTCACCCGTACCGTGTGCCTGCGGATCTGCCCGATCGGCTGCAGTGCATCGCCTCGGCGCTCTGTTCGCTCCGCGAACTGCATGCCGCCCGCAATCATCGTCCGGTTCCCGACACGATCGGCAGGCTCATCGCGCTGACGCGTGCGCATGCCGGGTTCATCTTGTGGCGGGGCGGCGAGCAGGTGCTGGCAAATGTCCTGCACATTTCAGACCTGGCCAGGCGCTACGAGCTCGAAGGCGGTCTCTCGTTTCGCGGTTTTGTCGACGCGCTGCATGAGGCGTCGAGCCGCGCCGATGCTCCCGAAGCGCCGATCCTCGAAGAAGGCAGCGAAGGGGTGAGGTTGATGACGGTGCACAAGGCCAAGGGCCTCGAGTTCCCCGTCGTCATCCTCGCAGACATCGCCTGCAAGCTCAGCCTCGACGACGCGTCCCGCTATCTCGATCCGCGGAAGAAGTTGTGCGCCCTCCGCATCGGCGGGTGGTCGCCGCTCGATTTGCAGGAGCACAATGCCGAAGAGGCGCGCCGCGATGAAGCCGAGGGCGTGCGATTGGCCTACGTGGCTGCGACGCGCGCGCGCGACATCCTCGTCGTGCCCGGCGTCGGTGATGGTCCGTACGAGAAAGGGTGGCTCCGCCCGTTGAATCGCGCGTTGTATCCGCCGCGCCAGATGTGGCAGTCGCCGTCGCCCGCTCGCGGCGTCCCGCTGTTCAAGGGCAAGCAGACGATCATGCCGGACGCGCGCGCCGACGGCCAGCCGGTGGACGACACGATTCGCCCCGGCACCTACGTGATGAGCGATGCCGCATCAGGGGCGCCGTACTCGGTCGTCTGGTGGGATCCGCTGCTGCTGCAGGCGGTGGCGGACGATGCGCGGGGGTTGAGGAACAGGGAAGTCGAACTGATTTCGAACGACGCCGATCCGGCGGTCGTCGCAGCCGATCGCGCGCGATACGACAACTGGCGCGAGCGTCGGTCGAAGACTCAGGCCGCCGGCGCGATGCCGTCGGTGCGAGTGTCGACGGCGACGGAAGCGGCCGAATCGATGTCCGCCGATGTCGGCGCGATCACGGTCGAAGACGCCGGCTTTGGCGCGGAGCGACCGTCCGGCAAGCGATTTGGCACGCTGGTGCACGCGGTGCTCGCGTCGTTGCCGCTCGATGGCAGTGAAAGTGAAATCACCGAACTCGCCGCGATGCACGCGAAGTTGTTTGGTGCCACAGACGAGGAGCGAGACGCCGCCGCCCGCATCGCCATCAAGCTGCTCGCGCACCCGCGCATCGGTGAAGCACGTGCGGCCGAGCAGGCCGGCCGTCGCGTGTGGCGGGAAATGCCGGTGTCCGTGCGGCTCAACCCACCCTCCGATCCCGTGCCGCACATCGTCGACGGCCAGGTCGACCTCGCATACGAGACCGAACGCGGCTGGATCGTGATCGACTTCAAGACCGACATCGAAATCGCATCCGCGCAAGACGCCTACAAGCAGCAGGTCGCGTTGTATGTGGAGGCCGTCAAGCGAGCGACCGGTCAGCCCGCCTCCGGCGTGCTCCTTCGGGTGTAGTCCCGGCAAGTATCATCAAGTTCATGAAACGCATCTGCGTGTTCTGCGGCTCGAGCGTTGGCGCCAATTCCGAATACGAGCACGCGGCCCGGGAGATGGGCCAGGTGCTCGTGAGCCGCGGGATCGGTCTCGTCTACGGCGGCGGCAACGTCGGACTGATGGGGGTGATCGCCGATACCGTGCTCGATGCCGGCGGCGAAGTGATCGGCGTCATCCCGGCTGCGTTAGCCGATCGAGAAGTGGCGCACACAGGGCTGACGGATCTGCGAATCGTCGATTCGATGCACACCCGCAAGGCGATGATGGCCGATCTGTCGGATGCGTTCATCGCCATGCCCGGCGGCGTTGGCACGTTCGAGGAGTTCTTTGAAGTGGTGACGTGGATGCAGCTTGGCCTGCACCGCAAGCCGTGTGGCTTGTTGAACGTCGCGCAGTTCTACACGCCGCTCGTCGACTTCATTGACCGGACCGTCTCCGAAGGGTTCATCCGCCCCGCGCATCGTGCGGCGATCGTGGTCGACAGCGATCCGCTTCGGTTATTGAACGCTCTGGAGAAGGTGGAACTGCCGGCGGTGCCGAAGTGGATTCGCCGCGACGAAACCTAGATCATCCGGCGAACTTGTAGCCCAGGCCGTGCACGGTGAGGATGTATTGCGGCACCCTGGGATTGGCTTCGAGTTTCTGCCGCAGCCACGCCACATGCACGTCGATCGTGCGGGTGGAGGGCGTCGCGTTGTAGCCCCACACTTCCTGCAGCAGTTCGTCTCTTGAAATCGTCGCCCCGCGATGCTCGATGAAGTACTTCAGGAGCTGGAATTCCTTGGCCGACAGGTCCAGCGGTATGCCCTTCAACGTGACTTCCGCTTTCCGGACATCGACGGTCACGTCACCAAATTGATAGCGCTCGAGCGACACGCCTGCGTCGCGCGACGGGGAGCGGCGCAGCAGCGCCTCGATGCGCGCGAGCAGCTCGATCGTCTCAAAAGGCTTTGTGAGGTAATCGTCGGCGCCGAGCTTCAACCCGACGACGCGATCCACGACCTGGGTGCGAGCGGTGAGCATCAGGATCGGCGTCTGCACGCCCTGGGCGCGGATCGTCTTCGCGACCTCGAAGCCGTCTTTCCCCGGCAGCATCACGTCGAGCACGATCACGTCGAACGGTTCGCCGGTCGCGCGTACGATCGCCGACGGGCCGTCGCCGGTGGTCTCGACGGCGTAGCCTTCCGACGCCAGCCGGTCACTCAGCGCGAGCTGAAGACCGGGCTCGTCTTCAACGAGGAGTAGCCGTTTCCCTGACAAGATGCACTGCTTCCGAAACAGGACGATCGTGCCCGCCTACGCTGCCAAGGGCAGCTTCGGCGAGGTCTCGCCGTAGCCCGCTCCTGTTGTCTCGGGCGGAGGCGGACGCCGCCGGTAATGCGAGCGTGAAAGTGCTGCCCTTACCGGGCTCGCTGGCGACGCTGACGCTGCCGTTGTGCGCCTCCGCAATGCGGTGCACGAGATTGAGACCGAGGCCGCTGCCCTGGATCTGCTGCGCGATCGCATCGCGGCCGCGATAGAACGGCTCGAAAATGTGCTTGCGATCGTCGGAATCGATCCCGGGTCCGCGATCCTCGACGATGAACAACACCTGCTGCCTGGTCCCGACGCCCGGCCGCAGCGTTGCAGAGACCCGCATCCATTTTGCGCTGCCGCCGTACTTCACGGCGTTGCTGATCAAATTCTGCAGGGCGGACTTGAGCGCCGTGACATCGCCGGCGACATCCGGCAAGTGATCGTCGATCGCCACGTCCACCTGCACGCCGCCGCGCTCGATTTCCGTCCGGCACGCCGCCAGCGACTCGTGGATCAGCGTTGTCGGCGCGATGGGTGTTTGCGCGGCCGCCGCCCTGCCTGCCGCGATGCCCGCCAGTTGCAGCACGCGCTCAACCGTTTCCGCCAGCCGCCGTGCTTCACCCTGAATCGTCTCGCCGTACTTGCGCACGCGTTGAGGATCGCCGACGACCCCGTCGGCGAGGTTGCCCGCCGCGGCACCGATGACCGAGACCGGCGTCCGCAATTCGTGCGACACGGCCGCGACGAATTCCATCTGCTGCCGCGCCAGGTCCTGCGCGCGACGAGCCGACACGACGATCAACCCAACCGCGAGCGTCAGGAGCAGCAGCACCGAGGAGCTGACCATCAAGTTGCGACGCCGGGCGGCAGTGACGGCCGCCTCGAGCGAGCCGGCGCGGTGCTTGGCCATCAGCATCCAGCGCCCTTCGAATGCGCCGGGGTCGCCGAATCGATTCAACATTCGCCCGCCGCCGCGCGAGCCGGCGACCTGCGTCGCCCTCTCGATCATCGACACAATCACGTTGTCGCCGCGAACCTCGATTTTCGCGTTGCCGGGCTCGGGTGGTGGCGGTGGCGTCGGTATACCGAGCGACCGCGCCGCGGTCGTCCCATTCATGTTTCGCGCGACCACGAACATCTGTTCCGGGTGCGGGCTCATGAACGGCTGTTTCGCGTCAGGACTCGAGACAACGGTCGCGGCCACACCGGGTTCCGACTCCCAGATCACCTTGCTGGCATCGTCTCGCTCCACGACGGCAACGCGGTAGTCGGCTTCGGTCTCGTCGCTATGAAAATGCCGCGCCGTCAGCGCAGCCAGCATCGAGTCACGCACGACGGCGGGGTCGAGTCGGACGATGGTGAAACCGAGGATGGAGATCTTCGGCGCGACGCTGTGATTGTCCGAGATGTCGACGAGCGTGACCGGCGTGATCAGCGTAGTGTCGTCGGCTGAAGCGATTGACACCGAGGTCTCTCGACGAGCGCCGGCGACGTCCTTGCGCAACGTGCCCTGCATCTCGAAGTTGAGAAACCGCGACGCGAGTCGTTCGCGCTGTGCGGCAAGGTCGGGCGGCCACTCGGCATTTTCGAAACCGAGGGACACCGCATTCCACTTGCGAAGACGGAGCTGGTCGACCGGAACTGACGGCGCGCCATTCAGCGCGGTCAGGTTCATGCCGGGCTGCGTATCCACCAGCCACACATCGCGAACGAGCCGCGGTTCCGATACCGTATTCACCCACTGCGAGTAGCGCTGGGCGTATGCGGCCCAGTTCTGGTCGCGCAGCATCGGCCCTTCCACTTGCAGGCTGATCAGCGTGCGCGACAGTTCGCCGTCGAACTCGGTGGCAAACTGCGACGCGGCGGTGCGCAGCGTGCGCTGCATGCGATCGCGCTCGGCCTCACTCAGTTGACCGAGCCAGCGGTACTGCATCCAGGCAAGCGCGGGTACGAGCAGCATCACGATCACGACGAGGATCGTCACCGTCGATACGGGCGGCCGCTTGCCGGATGGATCACGCCTGCCGAGCATCACGCGATCGAGTCTAGCACGGTGAAATTGGCGTAAATCCATGCACGTCAAGCATTTAACATCCTTAACAACCTCTTTGCTCACCCTTAACGTCTACCAGGGTGGTGCGCTCGTAATATCAATCGGACGGTCGTTCTACGGCGGTTCTACACAAACGTTCTACACGAGGGTTCAAGGAGTCGACATGCGAAGAGTAGTAGCCACGATCGCGATGGTGTTGGTGGCGGCGTCCGCCTCCGCTCGCCTGTTCGCAAGCGAGATCTGGCGCGACCGCGCCGAAGCTGCCTACGGCAGCGAAGCCGGGCAGGATCGCGTCGCCGGCATCATCGCTGCGACGCGCAAGGCGCTTGGCGGCGAAGACAAGATCGCGGGCATGAAGTCGCTGACCGCTGAGGGCGCATTCCGGCGATCGATGGGCGGCCGTGACATGGAAGGATCGATCGCGATCACGATCGCGCGGCCGGACAAGTACAAGCGCGTCGAAGACATGCAGATGGGCGGCATGGTCGGCGGCCCGTCGATCGAACGCACGCAGGTGCTGGCGGGCAACACCGCGTGGGACGACACGCAGAATCGCGGCGGCATGGGCGGCGGCATGCAGATGGTGATTCGCACCGGCCCTGGCCCCGGCGCTCCCGGCGCCGCGGCGCCGACGCCTGAACAGCAGAACGAAGCACGCGTGCGGCGCATGAAGGTCGAGCTGCAGCGCTTGATGGCGGCGTTGATCGGCGAGGGAACCGCGTGGGTTGATGCCGGCGTTGCAGAGTCACCCGACGGCAAGGCGGACATCCTCGAAACGACAGAAGACACGGGCCGAACGCTGCGGCTGTTCATCGACCAAAGCACGCATCTGCCGCTGATGGTGCAGTACCAGGATCCGAAACCTCGCATCATGATCGCCGGCGGTCCCGGCGGTCCCGGCGGTCCCGGGCGTGGCCCCGGTGGCCCCGGTGCGCCTGGCGGTGCGGCGCCGCCATCCCCTGAAGAGATGCAAAAGCGCATTGCCGAAATGCAACGCACGCCACCTCCACTCGGCACTTACTCCATGCACGTCGGCGAGTACAAGAAGGTTGACGGCCTGATGCTGCCGCACAAGATCGGCATCGACCTGGACGGTGAGCCGAACGAGGAGTGGACGATCGAGAAGTTCAAGGTCAACCCGCAGATCAAGCCCGAGACCTGGGAGAAGAAGTGAATCTCGGGATCTGGTGATCTGGTGATCTGGTGATCGTCATGAAACGCTTCTTGCTTCAGTGCCTCTTGATCGTGGCCAGTCTCGCCGTCGCTGTGGCAGGCAGCGAGGGCGGGCAAAGTGTGGCGGGCAGCGGCGTCGGTTCGACGCTGCGCGTGACCGTGCTCGATCCAACCGATGCGGCGCTGATCATCGCGCGCGTGACGGTGACGGATGCGCGCGGTGTGTCGCAGTCGTCGGCCGTCGATGATCATGGGATCGCCGTCTTCGACAACCTGGCGCCTGGCGCATATCAGGTCACGGCCACCGCCGAGAGCTTCAGGCCGATCGCATCACCAGTGACCGTCCGTCGTGGTGAAAACCGCACCACGCTGCGCTTGGCGCTCGCGACGATCCAGCAGTCGGTTGTCGTGCAGGACCAGGACGCCGCCAACCGGCGCGACAACGGGTTCACGCAAACCCTGACGCAAGACCAGATCGACGCGCTTCCGGACGATCCCGATGACATGGCCGACGAGCTGATGCGCATGGCGGGGCCGGGCGCGCAGATCTTCGTCAATGGCTTCCGCGGCGGCCGCCTGCCGCCGAAGGACCAGATCCAGCAGATCCGGTTTCACACCAACTCGTTCTCGTCCGAGTATCACGAGGCGGGCATGATCCGCATCGAGGTGATCACCAAGCCGGGCATGGGCGGGTGGAGCGGACAGACAAACGTCGGATTTCGCGACGAGTCGCTGAACGCCAAGAACTACTTCGCGCCGGCCAAGGGTCCCGAGCAGATGCGACGCTACATGTTCAACTTCCAGGGCCCGATCGCGAAGAACAAGACCAGCCTGACGATGGCGTTCGATGGAAACAACTCGTATGACTCGCGCACCATCAACGCGCTGTCACTGTCGGGAGCGAAGGTGACGGGCCTGGCGCAAACGCCGACCGATGCGCTCAACTTCAGCGCGCGTCTCGAGCAGCTCGTCCGCGGCCAGGACCAGCTGCAGGTCGAGTACTCGCGCCGCCAGAACAACCGCAGCAACATCGGCGTCGGAGACTTCGACCTGCCGGAGCGCGCCTTCGCCACCGACAACAGCACCGACACCTTCCGGGTTCGATCGACCAACGTGATCGGCAAGAAGGTGTTCAGCGAGCTCCGGTTCTCGCTGATCGACTCCATCCTGTCGACCTCGTCGATGTCGACGCTGCCGACGATTCGCGTCAACGAGGCCTTCAACGCCGGAGGCGCCGGGCAAATGGGCGACCGCCGCGCCCGCGAAATCGAAATCGCGCAGAACTTCGACTTCACCGTCGGCCGCAAGCACTCGATGCGCGCCGGGGCGCTGTTCGAGACCGGCTGGTGGAACAGCAACCAGCGATCGAACGCGTTCGGGACGTACACGTTCACCAGCCTGGCGGCGTACCAAGCCGGCAAGGCATCGACCTATTCGATCCGCACGGGCGATCCGGTCGTCGACTACACGCAGACCAAGCTTGGCTACTTCCTCCAGGACGACTTCAAGCCGTCGCGCACCCTTCAAGTCAGCGTCGGCGTGCGGCACGAGCTGCAGACGCAGGTCGAGGCGAAGTGGAACGTGGCGCCGCGCGCGGCGTTTACGTGGAATGCCACCAGGAAGTCCACGGTCCGCGGCGGCTACGGGATTTTCTACGACTGGTACGACTCGGCCCTCTACGAACAGACGATCCGCGTCGACGGCACTCACCAGGTCGACGTCGTCGTGCAGAACCCCGCGTTCCCGGTGAATGACACCTCGGGCGTGCGGCTGCCGCCCAGCGTGATTCGAGCAGCAACGCTCGACCAGCCGATCATCCAGCAGGCGTCGATCGGCCTGGAGCGGCCGCTCGCATCGTGGGCCGACCTTCGCACCGACTACATGTGGACGCGCGGCAGCCGCACGCTGCGGTCCGTCAACGTCAACGCGCCGGTGAATGGCGTGCGCCCCAATCCGCTCGTGGGCAACATCACGGAAATCCAGTCGAGCGGCAAACGCGCGAGCGATCGCGTGTCGGTCGCAGTGAATGCGCGCTACATGCCCAAGCGCATCCTCGGGATGGTGATGTATCAATACGCCAACGCGAGGAATTACGCCGACTCGCCGACGTCTCTCCCCGCCGATAGCACCAACCCGGATGCCGACTGGGGGCCGTCCGCGCAGGATGTGCGCCATCGGCTGTTCATCAACTTCAATGCGCCGCTTGCGAACAACCTGCGGCTCAGCCTCAACGTGCAGGGCGCGTCGGCGGCGCCGTACACCATCACCACCGGCCTCGACAACAACGGCGACACGGTGTTCAACGACCGTCCCGCCGGCGTCGGCCGCAACAGCGCACGCGGTGCGGCGCAGTGGACCACCAACATTCGCGTGAGCAAATCGATCGGCCTTGGTGGTTTGCGACAAGGTCCGCCCAACATGCCCATCCCGCCCTCGCCCTCATCTGGCGGCGCGCTCAATCAGCGCGTCGGCGCCGGCGGGCCCGGCGGCGGCGACGGCCCGCAGATGGTCGTGATGCAGGCGACGAACCAGAAATATCGCCTCGACCTCTACGCCAACATCCAGAACGCGTTCAACAACGTGAACTACAACACGTTCATCGGCAATCAACTGTCGCAGTTCTTCGGGACCGCGACGTCAGCCCAGGCGCCGCGTCGTGTTGAAGTCGGCTTTTCTCTCGGCTTCTAGATTGACGACTTGGCGACTCCTTAATTGACGACTGTTGGGTGAATGGCGATTGGCAATGTGAAATCGCCCAACAGTCGTCATTCAAGGAATCGCAAATCGCCAAGTATCATGAAGAGGTGAATCGCCCTTCCGTCATCATCATCGGCGCCGGCATCGTCGGCTGCACGATCGCGTATGACCTGGCGAAAGCCGGCGCCAGGGTTCAGGTCCTCGAAACCCGCGGGCCGGGCCAAGGTGCCACGCGCGCCTCCGCCGGCATCCTCGCGCCATTCATCGAAGGTCATGGTTCCGAACTCTTGAGGACGCTTGGCAAGCGCAGCCTCGACCTGTTCGATGCGTTCATCGCCACGCTCCGCGCCGATGGCGGTGATGTGATCTACCAGCGCGACGGCACGTTCGAGCTCGCGTTCAGCGATGCGGACTACACGCGGCTGCAGGATTTAGCGCGGCTGCTCGCCGACCAGGGCGTCGATGCGCGGTGGGTCGATCCGTCCGCGTTTGCCGATGTCGAGCCGCTCGCGTCGCCCCACGCCAAAGGCGCATTGCTGATTCCATCGCACGGTTACGTCGGCGTGACGTCGTTGACGCTGGCGGCGATGGAAGCGGCGCGCAAACTTCACGCGCGATTCAGGACGGAGACCGGCGCAATCCGGATCGCGTCGATGCCCAACCGCCGTATCGGCGTGCAGACCGCGCGCGCGACCTGGGAAGCCGATCGCGTCGTGCTCGCCGCCGGAAGCTGGTCCTCGAACATTGAGGTTGCCGGCGCCGATCGTATTCCCGTCAAGCCGATTCGCGGTCAGTTGCTCCAGTTGCAGGGCGCCGAAGGCGCGATCAAGCACGTCATGTGGGGACCCGACGGCTATCTCGTGCCGTGGCCGGATGGCTCCGTGCTCGTTGGGTCGACGGTCGAAGACGTCGGATTCAATGAAGACCATACGGAGGAAGCCGTCGAGAAGCTGCGCGCGGCCGCGTCGGCGATGGTGCCAAGCCTCGCGTCGGCTGAGATGACGAGCGTGCGGACGGGATTGCGGCCCAAAGGGCCGGACGATGTACCGATCATCGGCCACTCGCGAGCCGTGCCCGGCTTGATCTACGCAACCGCGCACTATCGCAACGGCGTGCTGTTTGCGCCGCTCACGGTGCAGCTCGTCAACGAGCTCGTCTTCGACCGCGAGGCCGACCCGGCGTTACGCGATCTTGACCCGGCCCGCGTCGGAAAGCTGTAACATCGCCGCATGGCGCTGCTCACCCCCGACGAGATCACCCACGCGCTGGCGACCATCGACGGCTGGTCGCTCGACGGCGCGTCGATCACCAAGCAGTTCACGTTCGAGGACTTTCCGCAGGCGGTGTTATTCGTGAGCGCGCTCGTGCCGGGCGCGGAAGACGCCGATCACCATCCGGACATCGAGATTCATTACAAGCGCGTCGTGCTCACGTATTCCACGCACGACGAGGGCGGGCTGACGCAGAAGGACTTCGAAGGTGCGGCGATGGCGGACGCCACCGCCGCCAGTCTGCCGCACCTCGAAGAGTTTGGCGATGGTTAGAAGCGATACCTCACGCTGAGACGGAACACGCGCGCGGCGGGAATCGGGTTCGCCGACGCCGCGTCGATGCCGCCGGTCGAGAGCGGCTTGTTGTAGTTCGGCCCGTTCGTCGTCACGCGCCGCAGCACCACGCTGGTGTTGAACAGGTTGAAGACGTCAAACATGCCTTCCAGGTTGCCCTTGCCGACGCCGACCGTCTTCGACACGCGCAGGTCGGCGAGCTTCACCCAGTCGTAACGGCCGGCATGGCCCTCCACCGCCAGGTTCTGCGTCGTTCCCAGCGCATCGCGCACCTGCACGATGCGATTGAAGTAGTCGCCCTGCTGCGCCGTGAACGTTGACGCCAGCATGACCTTCCACGGCATCTCGTAAGTCCCGCTGAGGCGCATGCCCCTGTAGGTTTCCGGGAGTTCCCAGATGTTGTTGACGCCGTACAGCAGCTCGTTCGGATTGCGCGGCGCCGTGTTCTTGATGTCGCGCCGGTCCCACGACATCGACGCGAGCATCGACCAGCGGTTCGAATAGCTCTTGTTGAACGTCGCCTCCATCGCCGTGTAACGGTCGTCACCTTCACCGGGCGCGGCGTTCACGGTCAGCTCCTTGATCTGCCCGAACGTCGGGTAGTTGCGCGGCACGGAGTACACAGGGATCACGCGATCGTCGGCCGTTCCGACGACGTTGTCGCGTCCGGGGTCGACGCCGTTGACGACGTCGGTGTAGGCCTCGTACGGCTGCGCGAGGTTCAGGACCTTGTTGCCGCGGAAGTCGCGCTTGCGGACCACGTTGAGCCGGATGGAGGTGTCCTTCCAGAGGCCGAGATCAACACCCGCGGTGTACTCATCGAGGTACGCACCCTTGAGCGCGGGATCAAGACGGCTGTCGCGCGTCGAGCCCGTGACCGATGCGAGATCGGCGGCGATCGGCGTGTAGGGAATCTTCCCGTCCCAGCGGTTGTAGGTGTAGACGAGGGAGGCGGCGGGATTCACGTTCGCCGCGACCGGTCCCGGGGCGCTGTTCACACCCGAACCCGAGGCGGAGTATCGGCCGTAGCTCGCCTTGAGCGCGACGCGGCCCTTGCCGGTGATGTCGTAGACGGCGGAGATGCGCGGCGACCACGCGTTGTAGACAGGGAAGCCGCGGGTCTCGGGAACGATGCGGGCGGTCGCGAACGGGCCCGAGCCGTCGTTGCCCTGCTCGGGCAGCCAGGACGAGTAGTGATCGTAGCGAACACCGGCGTTCACGGTGAGCTTCGGCGTGACCGTAATGCTGTCGTTGGCGAACCACGACCCGTAGATGATGCCGGCGTTGGTGTTGTTCGGATACTCGAACACCTGCACCGAGTCGGGATGCAGGAAGTAATCCGTCTCGCCGGGCAGGCTGCGATACCGGTAGATCTGCTGATTCGGATAGCCGTAGGTCTCAACGTAGTTGGTGCTGTGGTAGCCGAGCACGCCCGACTTGATCTCGTGGTTCTGGCTGCCGATCGTCCGGTACCACGACCACGTGCCGTTCCATCCCCACCGCACCGGCTCGCGCCGCAGTTCGAGGAACGCGCCGCGCGTTTGCGTCGTGGTCAGGTCGGTCTTGCGCACGTCCTTGGTCCACGCGTAATCCGGCCACCAGTAACCCGATCGATTGAAGCTCGCATCCATCGTCATGCGATCGCTCATCACCCGCGTGAACTTGAAGGCCGGGCCGATGGCGGTCCAGGCGATCTGGTTCTGCGTGGCTTCGAGCGGCACGAACGTGCTGGCGTTGCGATACGGCTGCCACTTGCGATTGAGCTGCTCGGTGAACTCGAACTTGTTGTTGCGCGAGAGCTGGTAGGTGATCTTCGCCGTCGGGTTGTCGAGGCGCGTGAAGTACTCGACCTGCTCGTTGGTCTTGATCGAGATGAAGCCCGGGATCAGCAGGCCGGAGTAGTTGTAGCCGTACGCGGCGTAGAACCACAGCTTGTCGCGGATGATCGGGCCGCCCAGGTCGGCGCTGATGTCGTTGTAGCGCGTGAACTTGTTGTTGCCCGGGTCGAAGCCCTGCTGGCGAAGCTCCGGCGTCACGTTGTTGCCCTGGAACTTGCCGTCCTGCTCCGCGAGCAGGTACGAGCCGCGGAACTGGTTGCTGCCGGACTTCACGATGAAGCTGAGCGTCGCGCCGGGGCTTTGCGCCTCGGCGCCTTTCGCCGCGGCCGAGATCTGGATCTGATCGTAGGTGTTGTAGTCGCCGAAGAACTGGTCCCACACCACGCCGTCGAACTTGATCAGCTCGTCACCCGGACGTCCGTAGGAACGGGCGCCGGTGGTGGTCGATCCGCCGACCGTATTGCCGCCGACATCGAACTGCGTCGGCGAGAGGCCCGGCACCAGTCGCGCCACGCCGCGAATGCCGCGCCCGTACGGCAGGTTGTCCATCTGCTTCTCGCTCCAGTTCACGCCGACTTGCGTGGACTGAAGATCGATCGTCGGCGTCGTGCTGGTGACGGTGATCGACTCGGCGAGGGTTTCCACCGCCATCGGCGCATTGACGGTCATCGTGCTGGAGGCGTTCACCACCACGCCGTCGACGGTGACGGTGCGGAAGCTGACGAGCTCGAACTTGACCGCGTAGGTGCCTGGCGCCACTTGCGTGAAGCGATAGGTGCCGAGCGCATCGGTGACGGCCTCGCGCGTGCCGATCTGCTGTGGGCTGGTAATGGTCACCGTCACACCCGGGAGCACGGCGCCGGAGCTGTCGAGCGCGCGCCCGGTGATGGTGCCCGTGGTGGACTGGGCAAAGGCTGGCGGGCCGCCGGTCAAGAGAACAGCCGCCAGCATCAGGCGGCCAAACGTACGAATCATTCAAACCTCCAGGGTAAGGTATCGCGCGAAATTTACACGAAGTTCGCTACTACAATCCAGTAATCCGCATGAAGCTGAAAAAACTCTACAGCTCGCGCGAAGTGGCCCAGCTGACCGGGCTGAGTGCCCGCCAGCTCCAGTGGTGGGACAAGAGAAAGCTGTTCCCGCCCGCCGTTCCGGCGCACAAGACCGAGGCCGGCGGGTTCACGGAGCGCCGCTACACGCCGATCGAACTGCTGGAGCTGATGGTGCTGGCGGACCTGCGGCGGAAGGGGTTTACGGTCGCCCGCATCCGTAAACTGCTGCAGGTGTTGAAAACGCGATTCAAGACGCGGCTCTACGACGCAATCGAGGGCGGAGGACCGGTGACGTTGTTCATCGACGGTTCGAACATCTACGCGCGGACCGACGCGGGCGAGATGTTCAGCATTCTCGAGGACGCCGCGCAGCCGTTGATGATGATGGGCGAGGACATCAAGCTGCGACAGCTGATGGCGCGCGAAAGACCGGCGCGCCCGCGCGCGAAACGACAGGCGCCGCCGAAGCCTAAGCCTTTGGCTTGAGCATCGGGAAGATTTTTTCGAGATCGTCCGCGGGCCGCGGGATCACGTGCACACCGATCAGCTCGCCCACGCGGCGCGCCGCCGCGGCGCCGGCATCCGTCGCGGCCTTGACCGAGCCAACATCGCCGCGCACGATGGCGGTGACGAGTCCGGCATCGACCTTCTGCCAGCCGACGAACACGACATTCGCGGCCTTGACCATCGCGTCAGACGCCTCGATCATGCCCACGAGGCCGCGGGTCTCGACCATGCCGAGCGCTTCGCCGTATTCCATCTTCGGTGCCACGGAAGCCAGTTTATATCAGGTAATCCGGCCGCGTGCGGCAATCGGCAGTGGCTGCACCGAGTCGCCGTCGACGAGCCAGGCCTGATCGACGAGGTTCGACACCACGCACGAATGATTCGGGATGATCCGCACGCGATCGCCCGGTTCGAGCGGCGTCGTGCCGTCGACTTTCACGGTCGCGTGTTCCTCGGACAGCCGCTCGATGTGCAGGTGATGATGCCCGACCACCTCGCCGAAACCATGAGGCGAACCAAATCCTCGCGCTCCGTCATTCGTCAGCGTCTTGCTGCCGCTGTCCAGCACCAGGCGATGCTTGGACGGTTTGCTGACGACCGTTGCGAGCACGGTAAGTGCGCAATCCTCAGTTGTCGCCGCGCCGAGCGAGACCTGTGTCCGATCGAAGTAGACGTAGTTGCCGGGCCGGTACTCGGTGAACACCTTGTAGTCGAGAGAGAAGCGCGCCGGCGGCGTGGCGCCCGCGCTCACCTCCTCGACGGGCAAGCCGTCCTTCCTGCATCGCTCCGCCAGGTCGCCCATCGTCTGCGCCTCGGCCATCGCCACCACGCGCAATTCGCGTTCGTTGTGGGCGTGGTACGTCTGGCCGGCGTGCGACAACAAGCCCTTCAAGCGCAGTCCGGGGAGCGCGGCGATCTCCTTGATCGTCGGCAAGGTTTCGCGCGTGTCCGGATCGATGCCGCAGCGATGGAAGCCGACGTCGATCTTGACGAGGATGTCGACGGATTTTCCCGCGCGCGTCATCACATCGGACCACTGTTTCGCCACGCCCACGTGATCGACGATGAACGACAGGTGCGCGCGATCGAGGAGCGCAAGGACGCGGTCGGCGTTGGACGGATGAAGCGGGTACGGGATGCGGATGTCAGGCAATCCCGACTGCCCTGATCCCAGGGCGTCCGCGAACACCTCGGCTTCGCCGAGCTTCGCGCAGCAGATGCCGATCGCGCCGCGATCGAGCTGCCACTGCGCGACGAGCGGGCTCTTGTGTGTCTTGGTGTGGGGCCGCAGGCGAATGCCGCGCGCATTCGCC
>CAZBYY010000023.1:0-22035 GCA_964495855.1 uncultured Acidobacterium sp.
TCACGTCGAAGGGCATGACCGTCGACGTCGAGTTCTCCTGGGGCGCAACCGAGGTGAAGCCGCCCGTGCTCGCCGACGCCATCGTCGAAGCGACCGAAACCGGCTCGACGCTGCGAGCCAATCGCCTGCGCATCCTCGAAACGATCATGGAATCGAACACGCAGCTGATCGCGAACCAGTCGGCGATGACCGATACGTGGAAGAAGACGAAGATCGAAAACCTTGCGCTGCTGCTCAAGGCCGCCATCGAAGCGCAAGGCCGCGTCGGCCTGATGCTCAACGCTCGCAAGGCGGACGTGGACAAGCTGATTGCGCTGCTGCCGGCGCTGCAGCGCCCGACGGTGTCGTCCTTGAGCGATCCTGAATGGGTGGCGATCAACACCATTCTCGAAGAGAAGACGGCGCGCGATTTGATCCCGCGCCTCAAGGCCGCCGGCGGGCAGGGGATCGTCGAGTACCCGCTGAATAAGATCGTCGTGTAGCCCTCGGGCATCAGGCATCAGGCATTAGGCATTGGGCATTGGGACGTTAATGCAAATCGTCAACTCATCCAATCGACGCGCCGTCCGGGAACTCCTGTCCGCCACACGGATTCGGGATCACGCCACTGAGCAGCGTACGTCGCAGATCGTCGAGCGCGTCCGGCGCGAGGGCGACGCCGCCCTGAGGCGGTACGCGCGGGAGCTCGATGGATTGATCGGTGCGATCGAGGTCCCGAGACGCGTGTGGGAACGCGAGGCGGGGACGCTGCCGGCTGAGACGAGAAGGGCGATCGCCAGAGCCGCGCGCAGCATCCGCTCGGTCGCACGGCGCCAAGTGCCCAAAGGCTGGCGGCACCAGGTCGCCGCCGGCATCACCGTCGAGCAGCGCGTGGTGCCGCTGACGCGCGTCGGCTGCTACGTGCCGGCCGGACGATATCCCCTGCCCTCGTCTTTGTTGATGAACGCGATTCCCGCGCGTGCTGCGGGCGTTGGCGAGGTCGTGGTGTGCTGTCCGCGGCCGGATGCGGCCGTGTATGCCGCGGCGATCGCTGCCGGCATCGATCGCTTCTTCCGCGTCGGCGGCGCGCATGCGGTGGCCGCCATGGCCTACGGCACGCGCACCCTGCCGCGCGTCGACAAGATCGTCGGACCCGGGAATCGGTGGGTATCCGCCGCGAAGTCTTTGGTCTCCGCGGATTGCGGCATTGATTTCTACGCCGGCCCTACGGAGATCCTGATCGTGACGTCGTCGGGACCGGCGTCGTGGATCGCTGCCGACCTGCTCGCGCAGGCCGAGCACGATCCCGATGCGCGCGCCGTGATGATCACGACCAGCCGATCGCTCGCCGATCGGGTCCGCGCGGACGTGTCGCGTCAGCTCGAATCGCTTCCTGCGGCGCGCCCGTCGATCGCCCGCCATGGCGGCATCATCGTCTGCGGCAGCATCAACGAGGCGATCGCGCTCGCCAACGAATCCGCGTCCGAGCACGTCGTCGCAGGCACCGAATCCATCGCGCGACGCATCACCAACGGCGGCGCGATCTTCGTCGGTGGGTGGACCGCACAGGTCGCAGGCGATTACGCGATTGGATCGAACCACGTCCTGCCCACAGCGGGCGCGGCCCGGTATCGCGGCGGCCTGAACGCCGCCGACTTCGTCAAGCTCGTGTCGGTGCAGCGAGTCTCGAAGCGCGGACTGCAGACGATCGCCCGAACCATCACCACCCTCGCGCGCGCCGAGGGCCTCGAAGGACACGCACGGTCAATTGAAGTGAGACAGCGATGACGACGATTCAGGGCGTTCCCGATCTTGGGCCGGGCCTCCGGCTTCACCTCAACGAAAACACCGGCGGCTGTTCGCAAAAGGTGGTTGAGGCGGTTCGTGCGTTCGATGCGACTGCACTGGCGAAGTATCCCGACTTCACGCACGCCGTCCTCGAGACCGCGGCCTTCCTCGGCGTCGATCCCAATCGGATCGTCCTGACCAACGGCCTGGACGAGGGCATCCTGCTCGCTTCGATCGCGTTCCTCGCTGATCGCGCGATCACGCCGGAAGTGATCGTCGCGCAGCCGGCCTTCGAGCCGTACCTGAGCGGTGCGCATGCGATGAAAGCGAAGATCGTCGCCGTTCCACCGGGGCCGGACTACGCCTTCCCGCTCGACGGCGTGCTCGCGGCGATCACGCCGAACACGCGGTTGATCTACGTCAACAATCCGAACAACCCGAGCGGCCAGCCGATCCCGAAGGCCGCGATTCATCGCGTCGCCCAGGCGGCTCCCCACGCCGTCGTGTTCGTCGACGAGGCGTATCACGATTTCCTTGGCGAGAACTTCCTGGATGACGCCTCGGCGTATCCGAACGTGCTCGTCGGCCGCACGTTCTCGAAAGCATTCGGACTCGCGGGCATGCGCGTCGGCGTGATGATCGCGTCGCCGCAGTTGCTCGACCCGATTCGCAAGTGCATGCCGCTCTTCAACCTGAACGTCGTCGCCGTCGCCGCGCTGCGGGCGGCCATCAGCGATCCGTCGTTCCGGACGTGGTACCTCGCGCAGGCGAATGAGTCGAAGCAGCTCGTCTACGCTGCCTGCGACCGCGCGGGCCTCAAGTACTGGAAGAGCGCGGCCAACTTCGTGTTGATCGACGGCGGCACGCGCGCGCGTCAGTTGATCGACGGCATGATCGCCGCCGGCGTGTTCGTGCGCGATCGAACGAAGGACCCATCGACGCCGACGTGCTTCCGCTTGACGACCGGGGTCGTCGAGCACACGCGGAAGGCATGTGAGACGCTGGAGGCTCTGTGCGCAAAGCAGTAATCGATCGGCGAACGGCCGAAACACAGATCAAGGTGTCGCTCAACCTGGACGGCAAGGGCCGCTTTGAAAACCGTACCGGCATTCGCTTCCTCGATCACATGCTCGATCTCGTGGCGCGCCACGGCGGCTTCGACCTGAAGATTGCGGCCACCGGAGATCTTGACGTCGACCAGCATCACACCGTCGAAGATTGCGGCATCGCCATCGGCGAGGCCGTGGTCAAGGCGCTCGGCAACAAGAAGGGCATCAATCGCGCCGGCTACTTCGTCATGCCGATGGACGAAACGCTCGCCGTCGCCGCGATCGATCTGAGCGGCCGCCCCGCGACGGTGATCGATACCAAGGTCACGGTCGACAAGGTCGGGGACCTGCAGTCCGAGCTCGTTTACGACTTCTTCGAAGGCTTCGCGATGGCGGCTCGCGCCAACGTGCACATCAAGGTGATGTACGGCCGGTCGAATCATCACAAGATCGAGGCGTGCTTCAAGGCGTTCGCGCGCGCCCTGCGCGTCGCCTGCGCGAAGGACAAGCGGCTGGCGCGCATGCTGCCGAGCACAAAAGGCTTGTTGTGATCGCACTCGTCGACTACGGCGCGGGCAACCTCACGTCGGTTCGAAAAGCATTCGCGTCCATCGGCGCCAACCTCTGGACGCCGAGCGTTCCCGGCGAGCTCGGCCGCGCCCACGGCATCATCGTCCCCGGCGTCGGTCACTTCGATTCCACGAAGGCGTTGACCGACGACTGGCGCACGGCGATCCTGACAATGGCGCAGGACGGGGTGCCGCTGCTCGGCATTTGCGTCGGCCTCCAATGGTTCTTCGAGGGCAGCAGCGAAGCCCCCCAGGCAAAAGGCCTCTCCCTGTTAAAAGGAACCTGCTTCAATTTTACGGAACGCGTAAGTGCGGGGCTGAAAGTTCCACATGTTGGCTGGAATTCCCTCATGATGCCTCGCGCAACGCGACTGATGGCGGGCGTGAAGGACGGCGACCAGGTGTATTTCACGCACTCCTACGCGGCGCCGGTGATCGAACACACGGCGGCGATCACGGAGTACGGCGTCCCCTTCAGCGCGGCCGTCGAGCGCGACAACGTGTCGGCGGTCCAGTTCCACCCGGAAAAGTCAGGCGACGTCGGATTGCGGATCCTGCAGAACTGGATCACGCAGGTGGAGGGTGCGAAAGCAGACCTGTCACGCCGAAACGCCGGGGACTCGAAAGCGGACCTGTCACGCCGAAGCGCCGGAGGCGCGTAGGCGGATGCTGTCCAAGCGAATCATCGCCTGCCTCGACGTGCGTGACGGCAAGGTCGTCAAGGGCATCAACTTCGAAGGCCTGCGCGATGCCGGCGATCCGGCCGCGCTCGCGCGCCGCTACAACGTCGAAGGCATCGACGAGATCGTGATCCTCGACGTCACCGCGACGATCGAATCACGACAAGCGCGCGCGCACACGATCCAGTCCGTCGCGAGAGAGATCTTCCTGCCCCTGACCGTCGGCGGCGGCATCCGGACCGAAGACGATGCAGCGGCGGCGATTGAGGCGGGAGCCGACAAGGTGAGCTTGAATACCGCGGCGATCGAAAAGCCGGAGCTGATCACCACGCTCGCCGGCAAGTACGGCAGCCAGGCCGTGATCGTCGCGATCGATGCCAAGCTGCAGGACAACCGGTTCGCGGTCTACTCGCGCAGCGGCAAGGCCGGCACGAGTCGCGATGCGGTCGAGTGGGCGCACGAAGCGACGGATCGCGGTGCGGGTGAGATCCTGCTGACGTCGATCGATCGTGACGGAACGAAAGCCGGATTCGATTGCGAGATGACCGCTGCGGTGTCGGATGCGGTCAACATTCCCGTGATTGCTTCCGGCGGCGCCGGCACCTTCCAGCACTTCGCAGAAGTATTCGGCCGCGGCCGTGCGGACGCGGCGCTGGCGGCGTCGATCTTCCATTACAACGAGAAGAGCGTCGAGGAACTGAAACGGTATCTGGCAGAACGCCGCATTCCCGTACGTGTCTGACGTGGCCACGGAGGCACGGAGACACGGAGACCTTCTCTAATAAAATGCCTCCGAGTCTGCGTGGCGTATTCCAATGTTGATTCCCTCAATTGATCTTCAGGGCGGCCGCGTCGTCCAACTCGTGCAGGGCGAGAAGCTCGCCATCGCTACCGACGACCTCGACGGCTGGATCGCCAGGTTCAAGAAGTTTCCGAAAGTCCAGCTCATCGACCTCGATGCCGCGATGTCGCGCGGCAACAACGACGAGCTCGTGAAGGCCATCGCCGCACAGCTCCCCTGCCGTGTCGGCGGCGGCGTGCGCACCGTGCGTCGCGCTGAGGAGCTCATCGCCGCGGGTGCGCAAGCGGTGATCGCGGGATCAGGACTGTTCCGGCACGCCGGCGATGGCGATCCATCGCAGATGATCGACCACGACTTCGCGCGATCGCTGGCGGAGACGCTCGGCACCGGTCGTGTCATCGCCGCCGTCGATTCGAAGAGCGGTCGCGTGTGCATCCACGGATGGAAAACGATTCTGCCGCTCACCGCCGTGCAGGCCGTGCAATTGCTCGAAAGCTACTGCGAGGAGTTCCTCTACACGCACGTCGACAAGGAAGGCCTGATGCAGGGCACCGACATGGCCGCGATCGCGGCCGTGTCACAAGCGACGTCGCGCAAGCTCACGGCCGCCGGCGGCATCACCACCCGCGAGGAAATCGACGCGCTCGACGCGATGGGCATCGATGCGGTGGTCGGCATGGCCATCTATACGGGCAGCCTCAGAATTGACGAATGAAGATTCCTTGATTGACGACTGTTGGGTGATTCTCAATCTGGCGATTGCCGATTATCTGGCCAATCACCAAATGATTGGCCCAATCACACATCGTCCATTGTCAACAATCGTCAATCAAGCCATCGCCCAATCCTCAAATTGATTTAGTATTCCTCGCCTGAGGAGGTACGCCCATGGTTTCCGTACTCTCGCTGCTGATCCCGATCGTCCTCTCCGCCGTGTTCGTGTTCATCGCCAGTTCCGTCATTCACATGTTCACGCCCTGGCATAAAGGCGACATGCAGGCGTTCCCCAACGAGGATGCGGTGGCCAAGGCGCTGCGGCCGCTCAACATCCCGCCGGGCAACTACGGCCTGCCGAAACCCGCGTCGATGAAGGACATGGGCTCGCCGGAATTCCAGGCGAAGATGAAAGCCGGCCCGGTCGCCATCATCACCATCAGGCCCAGCGGCGAGATGAAGATGGGCTCGAATCTCGTGCAGTGGTTCCTCTACTCGATCGTGGTCTCGCTCTTCGCCGGCTACATCGCCGGTGTGGCGTTTGGCCCGGGCACCGAATACCTGCGCATTTTCCAGGTCGCCGGCTGCGTGGCGTTCGTCGGTTACGCGATGGGCAGCCCGCAAGAATCGATCTGGTGGAGCCGCCCCTGGGGCAACACCCTGCGCAACATGCTCGACGGCTTGCTCTTCGGCCTGCTGACGGGTGGCACGTTTGGGTGGCTCTGGCCGAGATAACGAGTTTCGACGGCCGTTCAACGCCTGTCCGACGTTGGTTCTAGGGCGGTAAGATAGCTGTATGCGACTGATCGTTGCTGGGTTGGCGCTCGTTCTGGCGGTCGGGGTATCGGCGCAGGAATTGATGCCGGGCACCGCGCGGCCGCTGATCAAGGACATGCCGTCGCAGACCACCGGCTGGATCTGCCCGATGCATCCGAACGAAGTGAAGGCGGAGCCGGGCAAGTGCAGCATCTGCGGCATGACGCTCGTGCCGGGCGATCCGATGGCGACCGCGGATTACACGCTGCGTATGACCACCGAGCCCAAGGTCGTGAAGGCCGGCGAGAAGATCACGTTCCACATCGAGGTGATGCACCCGCTCACCGGCGCGCGCGTGACGGAGTTTGGCGAGGTCCACGACCGCCTCTTCCACCTGTTCATCGTCAGCCGCGACATGAAGCAGTTCTTCCACGAGCACCCGACGCCGCAGAAGGACGGCACGTTCACCATCGAACACACGCTGCCGGCCGCGGGCCAGTACATGTTGTTCAGCGACTTCATGCCGGTCGGCGGATCACCCCAGCTGATCTCAACGCCGCTCACCACCGCAGGCTTCGACGGCGACATCGCTTCGTCGTGGCCCAACCTGAAGGCCGATCCAACGCTCGTGAAGACGATCAACGGCGTGAAGGTGGAGATGCAGGTCGAAACCGCGAAGCTGATTGCCGGCGAGGAAGCCGACGTGCCGATTCACCTCACCGATGAAAAGACGGGACAGCCGATCAAGGACCTGCAGCGCTACCTGGGCGCGTGGGGCCACGTGATGATGCTGAGCGAGGACATGACCGAGCACGTGCACTCGCATCCGGAAGAACAACTCGAGGGCACGACGATCATGGAAGGCGGCGGGCCGGACATGGTCTTCCACGCCCTCTTCCCGAAGCCGGGGCACTACAAGATCTGGCTGCAGTTCCAGCGCCAGAACGTGCTGTCGACGATTCCGTTTACGGTTCGCGTGTTGCGGTCGGGCGAGACGCTGACGGCGCCGCAGTAATCGCCACCGAGGGCTTCGCGGTGATCGCCGCGTCCGTCTTGTTGTCGTAGTAGGTCGTCATCACCACCCGCGTCCCCGCGGGCAGCATGACCGGGTCCTTCAGGATGTAGGACGAAGGCCATTCGGCGCGATAGTTGTTCACCCACAACATCGGCTCGACGGTCGTGTCCGGACGAATCGCGGTCACTTCGATCGTGCGCGCGCCCGCACCAGGGCGCGGCCACAGCGCCGTGATCGCCATCGCAGACTTCAACGTCGTTTCCGCACGCGAACGTTCGCCGCTCTTGCCCGCAGCCACCGTCACCGGCGCCGCGTCGATCGTCACGCTCGCCGCCGGCTGCGCCGGCGCTTTCTCCGCGAAGTACAACCCGACTTCGCCCTCGCCCGAACCGTCGCCTTCGCCGTTGCCGCGATAGCCGACTTCAACGGTGAGCTTCGCGCCAGCCGGCAGTTGAACGCCGGAATCCGCGGGCATATTACTGACCGGAGACGATGGGGTCCAGGTGCCGAGCCAGCGGCCATCGCGCGCATCGTAGACGGCGGCGTAGCGGATCGGCTTGCGGTCGGACGGACGCACCTGCAGCGCGCGCAGCCACTGTGCTTGCTTCAACCCCGTCGCAACGTCGAAGCGCTCGATGCGGAACGGCGCATTGCTCGCAATCGTGAGGCCCTTCGCGAATGCAATCGCCGCATCCGGCGAGCCGAGCTCCCAGTTGTCGAGCGGCGGCACGAACACGGGCTGCTTGTCTTCGTCGGCGAGCAGCACGCCGCTTGGCGCACCACCGTCAGCCCACGACAGGATCAGGCTGATCTCGCGAGCGGTGAGGCTCACGTCGTTCGAGAAATGACCGTAGCCTGATGCCGCGGTCCAGGGCGGCATGCGCCGCTCGAGAATTTCTTCCTTGATCGCGACCGCCCACGGACGCGCCTCGCGATACGTCGTCAGCGGCACCGAGATGTTGTTGTCGGTGTGGCACTGGAAGCACTTGCGCTGGAAGATCGCGGCGATTTCGCGGTTGAAGACGATCTTGGTGGTGATCGGCACGTGACGCGCCGAGAGCGTTTCAGGACGTAACAGCAGCAAGCCGGACACGGCAAGGCCGCCGACAACCGCGCTCGCAAGTGACGCTCTCATCTTCATGGGTAGTGGCCTGTTCCGATTATACCGGCCCTGTGCTCACTGTTTCGTCGCCGTCGCGCCCGCCTTCCGCTGCGCCGCCATGAAGTCAAACGCCTGGGGCAGGTTCGGCACCACGACGTCGGTGTGGCTGCCGCCCGGGACCTCGATGTAGGTGACGTTGGCGTTGAGCCTCTTGAGCGCCGCGACCATGTTGCGCGAGCCGGACACGTTCACCGTGTTGTCGGCATCGCCATGGACGATGAAGTGCGGAAGGGACTTCATGTTCTCGGCAAGAGCCGGTGCGCCTACGCCGGAAAACGCCACCAGCGCGGCCCACGTCGTCGAATACTTCGAGCCGAGGGCCCACGTGCCGATCGCCCCCATGGAGTGGCCCATCAGGTAGATGCGCGATTCGTCGACGTTGTAGGCCGCCTTCATGAGCCGCAGCACTTCAAGCACGTCCTTTTCGCTGTACTCGATGCGCTTGCGCGATGCCACGTCGTTGCCGGCGGTCAGCGGCGAGCCGTAAAAGCCATCACGACGAAATCCGAGCGGCGCGGCCAGCAGGAAGCCGTGCTGCTCTGCCAGCTTCGGCGGCAGCTGCGCGTAGCTATCGAAGAACGAGTCCTCGCTTGCGCCGAGGCCGTGCAGCGCGATCACGAGCGCATTGGGCTTCGACGCGGCGTAACTCTTCGGCACGTAGACGCGGTACGGCATGATCTCGTTGGCGCCTTGCAGCAGGTAGTGCCGCTCGAAGTCGCCGATGCGGCCCTTGAACTGGTCCTTGCCGCCTTTCGCGGCGGCGGCGATCGCTTCCGCCTTGGCGATCTCCTCCACCACGTTGAAGTCCTGCAGCTCGATTCGGCCGCGATTGACGTTACGAATGAAGTCGACCGGATACGCGATGTCGGCGCGGACCGACTCGGGCGCCGAAGGCGCCGCGGCGTCGAGCGCCTTCAGCTTGGCGTCAAGACCCTTACTGAGGAACACGCCCAGCGAAGCGGCGCCGAGCGACGTGGCGCCGTCAAACACTTCCGCATCGATCACCATCGCGCCGTCTTCGACGCCGGCGAGATCGAGTTCCATCGGGAACGGCGTCTCGCGCAGATCTCGGCTCACGCCGTCGAACGTCCCGAGCTCTCGCCTCGTTTGGACAGCGGGGGCTTCAGCCCCCGCTGCACCGGTACGGGCGGGCGGGACGCGCTTGCGAATCGTCACCTTCGTCGTGAGTGCGGGCGTGAGCTCGATGGCGGGGCGATAGATCTGCTCGAGCCGCAGCGCGTACGGCGCCGACGAATCGATTACCGTGCGCTCGCTGCGCAGCGCGAGCGACGCTTTGTAGTCGGCCTGTGGCGTCCACGGCTGCTTGCTGAGCAGCACGAATCCCTTCGCGTACTGCCGGCGCATCTCTGCGGCGTTGCCAACGCGACGTGCTTCGGCGATCGCCTTGTCGACCTCATCGAGTTGCGCCTTGAGCTCGCCCTCCGGCCTGGCTGCGGTTTTCTGCGTGTTGAACACGACGCCGAGCGACGTGATGTTCGGCAACGCCTGCGCGAACGCCGGACCCACCGGCCCACAGACCAGCAACCCCAAGAAGATGCCAAGACACTTGCGCATGCGATGTACTCCCCTAGTCCCTAATCCCTAATCCCTAATCCCTGACCGCAAACGCGATCAGCTCCGCCGTCGTTCCGCTCCCCGCAGCCATCACAATGTATTGCTTTCCATCGACCGCGTATGTCATCGGCGATGCGAGCGGCCGGGCCTGCGGGTCGATATCGAACACCGGCGCGCCTGTCGCCTTGTCGTAGACGCGGAACTTCGTCGGCTCGACGGTCAGCTTGCTGAGCGGTCGTCCGCCGACCGCGACGTTCTGCCCGGCCCCGAGGCCGCCCGATCCCATCGCCACGAACAACAGCGTCTTCGTCACCATCGCCGCATTGCGGAACTGGCCGCCGAGCGGCGGCAGGTTGAGGTCCTTGAGCAGCGGGTGATCGCGCGGGCCGTCGCCGACCGCCGTCACCCATTTCGTGTCGCCCTTGTTCAAGTCGATTGCGGTGATGCGGCCATACGGCGGCTTGATCAGCGGCAGGCCGTCGAGCGTCGGCGGCATCATCGTGCCGCCGCGCATGAAGAGGAAGTTCGATCGCTCCGGGTTCGGCTTGATCAACTGGATCACGATCGGGCTCGTCATCGACGGGACGTAGAGCGTGCCCGTTTCCGGATCGAACGATCCGCCGGCCCAGTCCGCGCCGCCGGCCCACCCGGGGTTCACGAGCGTGCCCTTCTCCGACCCGGGCGTGAAGAGCGGACCGCTCTCGAACTTCTTGAACTGCTCGAGGGCCGCGGCCTTGAGTTCCGGCGTGAAGTCGATCAGGTCGCTTTCCGTAAATCCCTGCCGCTCGTAGGCGGGAGGCTTGGTTGGATGCGGCTGCGTCGGTGACGTTCGCTCGCCCGGCACCGTGGACTGCGGGACCGGCTTCTCCTCGATCGGCCACACCGGCACGCCGGTCCGGCGATCGAACACGTAGGTGAATCCCTGCTTGCTCACCTGCGCCACGGCCTTGATCGGCTTGCCGTTGACGTTGATGTCGGCGAGGATCGGCGCCGCCGGGAAATCGTAGTCCCACACGCCGTGATGCACCGCCTGGTAGTGCCACACGCGCTTGCCGGTCTTCGCGTCGATCGCCATCAATGTTTCTGCGAACAGGTTGTTGCCGGGGCGATGGCCGCCGTAGAAGTCGTTGGTCGGCGTGCCGAACGGCAAGTAGACGTAGCCGAGTTCTTCGTCCGTCGACATGTTGGTCCACACGTTCGTGCTGCCGGTGTAGGACCACGAGTCGTCTGCCCACGTCTCGTTGCCGAACTCGCCCTTCTGTGGGATGGCGTGGATCGTCCACAGCCGCTTGCCGGTGCGAACGTCGAAGCCGCTCAGGTCGCCTCGCGGCCATTCCTTCTTCGTCGGTCCGTCGTGAATGCTCGAGCCAACGACGATCACGTCTCTGCAGACGACGGGCGCGGCACTCACCGAGTAGTTGGTGGCGCGCACCGCGTTGGCCAGGCCGTCCATGAGATCGACGCGACCGCCATCGCCGAACGACGGATCGAGCTTCCCGGTCTTCGCGTCGACGGAGATCAAGTACGCATCACCGGTGCCGAGCAACAACCGCTCGCCTTTTTGATCGCTCCAGTAGGCCAGGCCGCGATGCACATACCCCAGATTGCCGGGCCGTCCGGTCTTCCAGCTCGCGGGATCGAAGACCCAGATTGATTGACCGGTCGCCGGATTGATGGCGGCAAGTTGCCCAAGTGACGTGACGGTGTAGAGCACGCCCTTCACCATCAACGGCGTGTCGGCATATCCACCTGGTCGCGCCGACGGATTCGCCTCGACGATCGCGTTATCGGGGGAGGCCCACCGCCACGCGATCTTCAGGCTTTTCACGTTGTCCTTGTTGATCTGATCGAGCGGCGAGTATTTCTGGCTCGCCGCGTTGCCGGCGTAGTGCGTCCACTCGACGGGGCGAGACTGCCCACCCACGATCGATAAGCTGGCGGCAACGAACGACGCGGCAAGTGCAAGTCGACGCATGCGATCTGACCCCCCTTGAAGTGGGCCAATCCTAGCATTAGCATTCGGTGCCCCCAGGAGAGGGCTTTCAACATGAATTCAATGCTTCGCTTCCCGCTCGTCGTCGTGATCGCGCTGGGACTGCTCGTCCCCGCGGCATTCGCCCAGGGCACGAACGTGACTGGTGAATGGGCGTTCAACGTTCAAACGGATCAAGGCGGCGGCACGCCGACGATCACGTTCAAGCAGGATGGGGAAAAACTCACGGGTAAGTACAACGGGCAGCTCGGCAGTGCCGATCTGACGGGCACCGTGAAAGGCAGCGCAATTCACTTCACGTTTACCCTCGACGTCCAGGGTCAGCAGGCCCAGGTGACCTACGACGGCACGGTGGAAAAGAACACCATGAAGGGCAAGATGGACATCGGCGGCATGGTGAACGGCACCTTCACGGCCACCAAGAAGTGATCCAATCTTCTGAATTCCCGCACCATTGACAGCAGTTCGCGGCTACTGCTTAATGAGCAAGTTTGCAGGGCGTTCATAGCCCTGCTTTGTAAGGCTGACCCACGCGCCGTGGGCGCGGTGTACAAACGTCGGCGCGGCAGGCACTCCGCCTGCCTTGTGTAGTTGGTCGCATCGCGTTTCTGCGATGCGAAGGGGAGGAACACTTGTGATGCGTTCGCTCACGGTACGTTGTTTTGTACTCATGGCTCTCGTGCTCACGCCGGTACTCGCATCGGCGCAAACGAGCGCGATTTCCGGAACAGTCAAGGACGCTTCTGGCGGCGTGCTCCCGGGCGTTACGGTCGAAGTCTCGAGCCCGGCATTGATCGAAAAGTCGCGCTCCACCGTCACGAGCGGCGCGGGCACCTATTCGATCGTGTCGCTGCGCCCCGGCACCTATACGGTGAAGTTCGAGCTCGCCGGCTTTTCCACCGTCATCCGTGAAGGCGTGGTGCTCACCTCGGACTTCACCGCGACGATCAACGCCGACATGAAGGTCGGCGCCCTCGAAGAGACGCTGACCGTCACCGGCCAGTCGCCGATCGTCGACACGTCGAACATCACCCAGCGCGTGGTGATGACCCAGGAAGTCCGCGACGCGCTGCCGACGGGCCGCAACATCCAGGCGGTCGGCATCATGATCCCGGGCACGTCGCTCGCGCAGGGCGGCGGCGGCGCGCTGTCGCGCGACGTCGGCGGCTCGGGCAACCTGCAGCAGTCACCGCTGCAGTATCGCGGCTCCGGCGACACGGTGCAGACGATCGAAGGCCTGCGCCTCAACAACCTCTGCGCGCAGGGCGCCTACTCGGGCGTCTACTGGAACGACGCGAGCTTCGAGGAATTCAGCTACGTGACCGGCGCCGACTCCGCGGAAATGGGCCAGGGCGGCATGCGCGTGAACATGGTGCCGCGCGACGGCGGCAACAGCTTCCGCGGCTCAATGGTGTTCAACTTTGCCGACAGCTCGTTCGGCTCGGACAATTGCGGCTCACCCGCCCTCGGCCAGCCCTGCACCCGCACCAACCTCACGGGCAGCACGACGTTCAACAAGACGAATTCGCTGACCAACGTCGACGTGCTGAAGAAGATCTGGGACGTCAACCCGACCGTCGGCGGACCGCTCGCGAAGAACAAGGTGTGGTTCAACTACACCTTCAGGCACTGGGGCTCGACCAAGACCAAGGCCGACGCCTACGCCGACAAGAACCCCTCGCCGTTCATCTACGATCCCGACTTCAGCAATCCGGGCGTTGACGATGGCCACATCGTCAGCAACGCGGGCCGCATCTCGTGGCAGGCGACGAGCAACGACAAGATCTCGGTCTACCACGACGAACAGAAGAAGTACCGCGACCACTGGGGCATCGCGTCGACGATTCCTCCGGATGCGGCGGCGATCCAGGTGACGCCGACGAGCCGCGTCAACGTGACGAAGTGGACGCGCACGCAGACCAACAAGCTGCTGTTCGAAGGCGGCTTCGGCTACTACAACCAGGAATATACCGAGCTCTACCAGCCGGGCGTGACCGGTATCCAGGACAAGGTGTGGGACGAGAACGCGATCCGGCAGTCGAAGGTGTACAACGTCGTTGACGCCTCGAACAACCGGCAGGCCAACGCATGGCCGAACCCCGCGGATCACTTCTCGGTGCTGCGCACGTTCATGGGTGCGGCGTCGTACGTCGTCGGCGCACACAGCCTGCGCGGCGGCATGAACCTGTCGACCGGCGACTGGCGCCTGGTGACGATGTGGACCGGCGACGTGCAGCCGATCACCTACAACGCCGGACGCCCGGTGTCGGTGACGCTGCGCCTGCCGTCGGATCGCCGCAACGGCATCAAGGAAGACCTGGGCCTGTTCCTCCAGGACAAGTGGGCGCTCGGCCGCGTCACGCTGAACCTGGGCCTGCGCTACGACCAGTTCGTCGGCGAATCGCGCGAGAGCTCGATCCTCGCCAATCGCTTCACCGCGCCGGCGACCTTCGGCAAGTGCTCCGATGGCACGTGGGATCCGGGCGACCTGTGCACCGGCCAGGTCCAGAACTGGAAGGACATCTCGCCTCGTGTCGGCTTCGCGATGGACGTGTTCGGTGACGGCAAGACCGCACTCAAGGCGAGCTTTGCGCGTTACGTCGCCGGCCAGGCGATCGCATTTGCCAACCAGGTGAACCCGATCGGCGCACTGACCGCGACCGATACGCGCACGTGGACGGACCTCGACGGCAACGGCCTGCCGTTCGACGCCTCCGGCAACATTCAGCTCGCCGAGCTCACGCCATCGGCGTCCACGCCCACGTTCGGCAGACTGACCGTGCCGACGACCACCTACGACCGCGACCTCCTGAACGGGTGGGGCAAGCGCGGCTACAACACCGAATACACGATCGCCGCTCAGCACCAGATTGCGAATGGCGTGTCGGTCAACGGCGGCTATTACCGCCGCAAGTTCGGGAACGAGACGTTCACGGACGACCTGCGCTACGACGCAAACAGCTACGACTCGTTCTGCATCACCGCGCCGAGCGATCCTGACCTGCCGAATGGCGGCAACTACCAGGTCTGCGGCGTGCAGGACCTGAAGCCCGCCGTGTTCGCGCAGAACCTGCCCGCCAACAGCGTGATCACCTACGCCAAGGGCCAGGTGAACATGTACCAGGGCTACGACATCAACATCGAAGGCCGCTTCCACAACGGCGCGTTCCTGCGCGGCGGCATCGCCGCAACGGCGCGCACGTTCGACAACTGCTCGTTGCTCCAGTACGGTCTCGACGCGGTCGTGACCGCGACGTCGCAGGGCACGGAAATCTACCCGGATGGCTCGAAGAGCTGCCACCGCGACTACGGCTACCGTCCTGATGCGAAGTTCTCGGGCTCCTACACGCTGCCCTGGGACATTCAGCTCGGCGGCACGTATCAGTTCAGCCGCGGCATCCAGAACGGCGGCGCGGGCCCGAGCCTCAACGCGTCGTGGGCGATCACCTCGGCGACGGCGTCGACGATCGGCGCTCGCACGTGGACGGGCGTGGCCTCACGCACGGTCAACCTGTTCCGTGAAGGCCTCGACTACGGCAAGTACAACTTGAATCAGCTCGACCTCAAGTTCTCGAAGCGCTTCAAGCTGGACAAGACGCGCCTGAGCGTGGACTTCGACCTCTACAACGTGTTCAACAGCAGCTGGCCGTACACCGTCAGCACGACCTACTCGAACCTGCCGACGTCGCAGTGGCAGCGTCCGACGAACGTGTTGCAGAGCCGGTTCTTCAAGCTGGGCGGACGAATCTCGTTCTAGCTTGTAATTGGGGCGGGAAGCTTAAGATACAGGTCTTGGGCTTCCCGCTTTTTCTTGTACTCGTTCTCTCGGCGGCACCGGCGTTTGCACAGCACGCGCCGCACGCGATCGCGTCCGTTCCGCAGGACCTGCTCGAACGCGCCACGACGCTCCGCACCGGTATCGGTTCAGCGCATGACGACGCGGGAACGAAGTCGACGGATGCGCAACGCTTCTACGACCAGGGTCTCGCCTACCTTCACAACTACGTCTGGATCGAGGCGGCGCGATCGTTTCATCAGGCGCTGCGCGCCGATCCGAATCTCGCCCTCGCGCAAGTGGGACTGAGCTACGCCTACACCGAGCTGAACAAACCGACGCAGGCGCGCGAGGCGATGGCCAGGGCGCAAGCGCTCGCGGCAAAGGGGTCCGATCACGTCAAGCGGCACGTCGACGCGCGGGCGCTGCAGATGGCGGCCGAAGATGCGCCGCGCGATGCGTCGAAGATCGCCGCGTACCGCAAGGCGCTCGACGGCGCGATCGCCGCGTTCCCGGACGATGCGGAGTTCGTGCTGCTGAGGGGCCTTGCTGAATCTCCGGATCCGGCGGATCGCGGCCAGGGGTCGGTGCTCGCATCGATCCCGTACTACGAGCGCGCGCTCAAGATCGCGCCGTCCGAATTTCCGGCGCATCACTTCCTCGCGCACGCCTACGAAAACAACGGCCGGATGAAAGAGGCCGAAGCGGAAGCGGCGAAGTATTCGGCCGCGGCATCGAACGTGCCGCACGCCGTGCACATGCACGGCCACGAACTGCGACGGCTTGGCCGAGTCACCGAAGCGATCGCCCGGTTCGAGGCCGCCGACAAGCTCGAACGCGCCTACATCGCGAGCGAGAAGATCCCGGCGGAGCTCGATTGGCACCACGCGCACAATCTCGATCTGCTCGCAGCGTCGTACCAGTATCTCGGCCAGGCGAAGAAGGCCGAGGCGCTGCTGAAGCAGTCCTTCAACCTGCCGACGAACCTGCTCGTGCAGGCGGTGAACAAGCGCGAGTGGCCGGCGTTCCTGCTCGCGCGCAATCGCGCGCCGGAGGCGCTTGCCGCCGCGCAAACCCTGTTCACGCATCCCAATCCCGTCGTCCAGGCGACCGGGCAGGTCGAGGCCGGCTTTGCGTTGCTGGCTATGAATCGCCCTGCGGATGCGGCAAACGCCTCCAACGCGGCCTTGCGAGCCCTCCGTTCCGCGCAGGGCGGACAGGATCTCGCGGTGATCGCGCTCGAAGCCTTGCAGGGCGAGTTCCTGCTGCGCACCGGCCAACGGGACAACGGCCGGCAGAAGATGGAAAGCGCCGCGCGCAAGTGGCGATCGCTGCCGGGACCCGATGCCTGGACGCAGTCGCTCTTCAGGCTCGAGGCGCTGGCCCGTGCCGCGCGGGCGGTGGGTGAGTGGACCTTCGCTGCGCGCCTGACACAGCTGATGCTCGAGCACGATCCGAACTACGCCGGCACGCACTACGCGCTGGCGCTCGTCGCCCAGCACGATGGAAATACGGCAACGGCGTCCAGGGAGTTCGATCTCGCCCTCAAAGGCTGGGCCTCGGCCGATCCTGACCTTCCCGAATTGGCAATCGCCCGCAAGAAGTAAACGCTTCGGCTCCGATTCCCGTCTACCTGGAGTGAGGTAGACATGAACCGTTCACTGACCACCACTCTCCTGCTGCTCGGCGTCCTGGTGCTCGCCGCACCGGCAAGCGCGCAGCGCGACCGCGCCGCGCGCGACTCCGAGACATTCGACAAGACCATGCCGATGCCGGCCGGCGGCACGCTTCGGCTGAAGACCTTTTCAGGGCACGTGAAGATCACCGGCACCTCCGGCAGCGACCTCGTGATCCACGCCGTTCGGCGCGCGACCCGCGACCGGCTCGACGACATCAAGCTCGAGGTGACGCAAACCGGAACGACGATCGAAGTCGAAGCCAACCATCGCCTCGTCGAGCGCCGCAACGACAACGTCGTTGAAACCGACTTCGAGATCCAGGTGCCCGCGAACACGCGGCTCGATGTGAAGACGTTCAGCGCCCCGGTCACGATCGCGGGCATGCGCGCGTCGCAGCACATCGACGGCTTCAGCTCCGACATCGGTATCGAGTCGAGCGACGTGGCCGAGAACGCCGACCTCGACATCAAGACGTTCAGCGGCAACGTGCGCCTGCGGCTCCCCGCCAGCGCCAAAGGCCAGGTCGAGTTCGACACCTTCAGCGGCCACTTCGAAAGCGACCTGCCGGTGACGTTGAACAGCAGCTCGCGTCGCAACTTCCGCGGCGCCCTGAACGGCGGCGGCAACGGCGATTTGCGGTTGAAGACCTTCAGCGGCGACGTCACGATTCGCAAGTAACGGAATAGAATGGCGCGCGGATGATCGCGCGCCTTCTCGCCCGGACCGGGCTCGTCACTGCCGAACAGCGAGCCTGGGCCTGGTACGACTGGGCCAACTCGGTCTACTTCACCACCGTCATCACGGCGGTCTTCCCGAGTTTCTTTTCCACGTATGCGGCCAAGGGCTTCGATCCCGCGCAAGCCACCGCGCGATTCGGCCTCGTCACCACCATTTCGGTTGCGGTGATTGCGATCCTGTCGCCCGTGCTGGGCGCGATCGCGGACTACAGCGGATCGAAAAAGCGATTCCTCGGCCTCTTCCTCGTGATCGGCGTCGTGTCGTGCGCCGCGATGGTGCTGATCGGCGAGGGCGACATCATGCTGGCGTCGGCGTTGTTCTTCATCGGCAACATCGGCGTATCCGGGTCGCTCGTCTTCTACGATTCGCTGCTGCCGCATGTGGCGCGCCCGGAGGAAACGGATCGAGTCTCATCGGCCGGATACGCGCTCGGCTATCTGAGCGGCGGCGTGCTGCTCCTGATCAACCTCGCGTGGATCATGAAGCCCGCGTCGTTCGGATTCACCGACACCGTTGCCGCAATCCGCTGGTCGTTCGTGTCCGTCGCCGTGTGGTGGGCGGTGTTCTCGATTCCGCTGTTCCGCAGCGTCCCGGAACCGCCGACGACGGGGAGTCACGACGGGTCGTCGATCGTTGCGGCCTTCACCCGGCTGTCGAAAACCTTCCACGAGATTCGCCGCTACCGGCACGCCTTCCTGCTGTTCATCGCCATGCTGCTCTATCAGGACGGCATCCAGACCGTCATCCGCATGTCCAGCGTCTACGGCGCGGAGGTCGGCATCGACCAGAACCTGCAGATCGCCGCCTTCGTCATGGTGCAGTTCGTCGGCATTCCGTGCGCGTTCCTGTTCGGTTCGCTCGGCAATCGCCTCGGCACCAAGCAGTGCATCTTCTTCGCGATCGGCGTCTACGTGGTGGCAGCGATGCTCGCCTACTTCATGACCAGCGCGTGGCAGTTCTTCGTACTGGCGTTCCTGGTCGCGACCGTGCTCGGCGGATCGCAGGCGCTGAGCCGCGCGCTGTTCGCGCGCCTGATCCCGCAGGACCGCTCCTCGGAGTTTTTCGGGTTCTACGCGGTGTCTGAACGGTTCGCCACCGTGTTTGGCCCGGCGCTCTTCACGATCAGCGCGCTCGTGACCGGATCCAGCCATGCCGCCATCATCGCCATCATCGGGTTGTTCATCGCCGGCGCGTTCGTGCTCAGCAAGGTCGACGAGGCCGAAGGCACCAGGGCCGCGCTAGGCGAGCCGCTTGGATGACCGGATGGTGGCGAGTGCCAGCACCGACGCGCCCCACGCAAACAACGCCACCGCCTGCGGCCACAGGATCTCGAGGCCGATGCCCTTCTGGAAGATGCCGCGGACGATGACCAGGAAGTAGCGTAGCGGGATCAGGTAGGTCAGCGGCTGAATCCACGCCGGCATGTTCTCGATCGGGAACACGAACCCCGACAGATACAGCATGGGCGTCAGGAAGAAGAAGATGCTCGTCATCATCGCCTGCTGTTGCGTCTTCGAAATCGTCGAGACGAACAGCCCAAGGCCCAGCGTAGACAGCAGGTAAATGAGGCACATGCCAAACAGCAGCGGGATGCTGCCGCGCATCGGCACCTGGAACCAGTAGATCGCCACGATCAACACCAGCACCACGTCGATGATGCCGATCATCGCGTAGGGAATCAGCTTGCCGGCGATCAGTTGCCACCGCGCGAGCGGAGTCACGTTCAACTGCTCGAGCGTGCCGACTTCCTTTTCCCGCACGATTGCCATCGCCGACAGGTTCGTGGTGATCACCAGCAGCAGCAAGGCGACGATGCCGGGGATCATGAAGTCCCGGCTTTCGAGGCGCGAATTGAACCACACGCGAATTTCCGGTTGCACCAGCGCGGCCGGCGCCGGCTGACCGCTCGACAACTGACGGATACGGGCCGTCTCCTGGAGGTAGCCTCCGATCAGGCTTTGTGCGTAGCCCACGGCAACGCCCGTCGAATTAGCGTCCGTGCCATCGGCCACGACCTGCAGCGTCGTTTGCCCTCCGGCCGCCACTTTCCGGCCGTAGTCCGGAGGAATGCTCAACACCATCCACGCGTCACCGCGATCCAGGTAGCGGTCGATCTCGCTCGTCGAGCCGAGCATCGCGACGATCTTGAAATTCGCCGACGCCTCGAAGCGGTGAATGAGGTTGCGGCTGGCGGTGGATCGATCCGCATCGACGATCGCGATGGGAATGTCCTTGACGTCCGTCGTGGCCGCGTAGCCCAGCACGCTGAGCTGCATGATCGGCGCGATGATGACGATGCTGAAGAGTCGGGGATCGCGGCGAAGCTCCAGCAGTTCCTTCTTGATCAGGTGGAGAACGCGCCTCATGACCACTCCCGTCGTAGCCGCAACGACGCCAGGCCAAGCGCCATCGTCGCAAAGATCGCCAGCGCGGCGAGCTGCTGCCAGAAGGCCGTCACGTCGGCGCCCTTCAACACGATCGCTCGCAGGGCGACGAGGAAGTATCGTGCGGGAACGATGTGCGTGATCCACTGCACGACCGTCGGCATGCTCGAGATCGGGAAGACGAATCCGGACAACATCATCGTCGGCAACAACGACGACAGCAAGGCGACCTGGAAGGCGACTTGTTGTGTCTCGGCGACCGTTGAAATGAACAACCCTTGCGCCTGCGCGCCGACCAGGAACAACGCGATCGCGCCGCATAACAACAGCCACGATCCGCGCATCGGCAGATCGAACAGCGCCATCGCGGACAGAATGACGAGCACCGCGGAGACGAAAGAGATCACGAGGTAGGGCAGCGTCTTGCCGAGGATGTACGGCAGCGGGCTGATCGGCGCCATGCGCACCTGCTCCATGGTGCCGCGTTCCTTTTCGCGAACAACGGACAGCGCCGTCGACACGACCGCGGTGATCATCGAGATGTAGGCGATGAGCCCGGGCACGAGGAACAAGGTGCTGCGCAGCTGCGGGTTGTACCAGATGCGCGGTTCGATGGACACCACCGAAGCGGGCAGGCGCGATCCCGGCGGCATGAGCGCCTGCATCTGCGCCGTGCCGAACTCGCCGATCAGGATCTGCGCGTAACCGACAACGGTCCTGGCGGTGTTGGCGTTGTCGCCGTCGATGATCACCTGCACGGTGACCGGCTTTCGCTCGAGGAGATCGTGCTCGAACCCTGACGGGACAGACAGGATGGCGCGCACGCGGCCCTCGTCTACGAGGCGATCGAGCTCTTTGGGCGAATCGACGTAGCCGACAAGCGAGAAATACCCCGAGTTGACGAACGACGACACGAGCTCACGGCTGCGCATGCTGCGATCGCGATCCTGGACGGCAAGCGTGACGTTGCGGATGTCGAAGTTCAGCGCGTAGCCGTACAACAGCAGGAAGAACGCCGGGATGAACAACAGGATCAGCAGCGACCGGCGGTCGCGCAGGATCTGGCGAAACTCCTTTGTGGCTACGGCCAGGAGCTTCCGCATCACGCCGCTCCCACGCGCTCAACCACGTCGAGGAAGACGTCCTCGAGCGACGGCGTGACGGCGCCGATTGCGCGGACGTCGATGCCGTGTTCCGCGAGCGTGGTGCGCAGCACGTCGGGATTCACGCTCGCGTCCTTGAGCACCGCGTGGACGGCCGTGCCAAACAGGCTGGTCTTTTCCACCGCCGGGTGCTCGTCGAGGATGGCCATCGCCTTGACCGGTTGCGACGCGTGAATTTCGACCATCGGCCGCGACGAGAACACGCCCTTCCCTT
>CAZBYY010000024.1:0-21967 GCA_964495855.1 uncultured Acidobacterium sp.
CGCCGGCAAGTCGGGCCGCAACAACATCGGCGCCCTCGACATCCAGACCGACAGCGCCTTCGGCATCCCCGGCGCGAACTTCTTCGTCGGCCGCTACAGCCGTGACGTGCTCAAGCGGTCGCGCGTCGGCGCGATCTTCATCAACAAGGACAGCGTCAACGACCCGACCGGCCACTTCAATCGCACCATGGGCGTGGACGCGAACATCTCGCCCAGCTCTGCGCTGAACATCCAGGGCTATGTGGCCAAGACCGAGACGCCCGGCAAGACCGGCGACGACATGGCGATGTTCGGCCGCATCGCGTATCGCGACCAGAAGCTGAACATGTATGTGAACTACCTCGACGTCGACCAGAACTTCAACGCCGAGGCCGGGTTCGTCCAGCGCACCGGCATCCGCACGACCAAGGCCCACTTCGGGCCGACGCCGCGTCCGAAGCGCGGCAACGTCAAACTGTTCGAGCCGATGTACGTGCTGACCTACACGACCGACCAGCAGAATCGCCTCGTCGGCCGCCAGCATCACCTGATGCTCGGCACGACGCTGCGCGACGACACGTTCATCAACGTCATCTACCAGAAGACGCTCGACGTGCTCGACGTCCCGTTCCGGATCCGCCCGAACGTCACCATTCCCGTTGGCTCGTACTCGATGAACGAATTCATGTTCACCGTGAACACGAGCCCGGGCCGGCGTCTCTACGAGCGCGTGACGGTATCGCCGGTCGACTTTTACGGTGGATCGCGATTGAACGTGACCGCGGCGGCCGGCGTGCGCGCGACCAGCCGGTTCTCGTCGGAAGTGCAGTACAACCGCAACGACGTCAAGATGCCGTGGGGAAACTTCCTGGTGAACCTGTCGACGCTGCGCCTGGACTACACGTTCTCCCCGCGCATGACGGTCCGCAGCCTGACGCAGTACAACACGTCGACGCACGAGATCTCGAACAACGTGCGCTTCAACTTCATCTACCGGCCCGGCAGCGACATCTACGTCGTCTATAACGACCTGTCGCAGACGGGATTACCGGCAGATATTTTCGGGAAGAAAGATAGGCAGCTCGTCGTGAAGGCCACCTATCTTCTGCAACGCTAGCGCCGGCAGGACCGGCGCTACTTCTTCACCAGGACCACGCGCCGGTTCTGCGCGCGGCCTTGGTCGGTGGCGTTGTCACCAACGGGCTGCGTATCACCGAGTCCGGCAGTCGTGAGCCGGGTCGCGGCCACGCCGCCGGCAACCAGCCGCGCTTTCACCGACTCGGCGCGGTCTTTGGACAGCTTGAGATTCGCATCCTTGCCGCCGACGTTGTCGGTGTGGCCCTGAATTTCGAGCGCCAGCGCCGGCTGCGCCTTCAGCAACTCCATCACGGTCGTTAGGACCGCGTCCGACTCCGGCTTGATCGTCGCCTTGCCGGTATCGAACAAGATGTTGTTCAACGTGAGCGAGCCGTTCTTCGCCAGGGCGTCGGCCATGTCGGCAGCGGTCAATTCGACGTCCTGCCGCATGCCCTGTTCCTAGAGCACGTGCAGCGTGAACATCTCACCGCTATTCGAGATGCTCAGCTCGACCCAGATGGTCCCCTGGCCCGCCCGACCCGGCATCGTTGCCACCATCGTGCCGCCGCCGGCGTCGACTTCTTCGACGAGGCGCTTGCCACCCTGCTTGGCCATCACGTTGAAGTAATTGCGGGCGACCTGCAGCGGTCCGGCCGGCTTCACGCCCTCCTTGTATTCGAACTCGAGACGCCAGTAGTGCCCCTCGACCTTCGTCGGGTTCGCGGTGGCGAACTCGTAGCTGCTGAACTCCTGGTCCTCGCAGAAGCTGATCACCGAGTTGGGCATGCGCGTGAACAGCGGGTGGTCCTTGCAGCCCTCCGCGTCCGTCTGGGCGAAGGCGGGCACGGCGGCCGAGAGGAGCAACGCGGCGATGGCGATGGTCGTTTTCATGATCGACGCATTCTAGAAGATGTAGCCACCCTTAGCCACCGCCGCATCCGCGAGCCGGCGGCGCAGCACGACGGTATTTGCAGGCGTTACTTTCAGCAGGCGGCGCAGCGCCGCCAACTGGGTACGCAACGTGTCGCCGTCGGCCATCGCCGCCAGCGCATTACGGGCGGCGAGCTCGATGCGGCCCGCTGCCTCGTTGACGAACACCCGCGCCGCATCGGCGTGCAGCTCGGCGTTCTGAAGCGTGCGTGCCGCCGCATCCTGCGCGCGCAGCACGGCGCTTTCCGCCGCGTAGGTGTCGATGAGGAGGTCGGCTAGCAGGCTGAGGACTTCCTGTTCCTGCTCGATCTTCTGACCGTAGCGCTGCATCGCGGTGCCGGCCACCATCAACACGACCTTCTTGAACGCGGCGATGGCTCGCGATTCAGCCGCCAGCGGCGCGTCGGAGTCGTCCGGCATCGCCATCGACGGGCTCATGATCTCGTCCTGCAACGCCTTGGCCGCTGCCATCAGCGGCAGCTCGCCTTTAAGCGCCTTCTTCATCAGCATGCCGGGGATCAGCAGGCGATTGATCTCGTTTGTGCCTTCGAAGATGCGGTTGACGCGCGCGTCGCGGTAGTGGCCTTCAGCGGGGTAGTCGTGCACGAACCCGTTGCCGCCATGGATCTGCAGGTTCTCGTCGATCACGTAGTCGACCGTCTCGCTGCCGAGGACCTTCGCAATCGACGCTTCCACCGCGAATTCTTCGAGCGCCAGCAGCGTCGGCGTGCCATCACCAGGCTTCTTGTCCGCCGTCGACTCCACGCGCTTGTCGATCAGGCCGGCCGTGCGATACATCATGCTCTCGAGCGCGTACTCGCGAGCCGTCATCTCGCCGAGCTTGTGCTTGATCGCTCCGAATGTCGCGATCGACGTGCCGAACTGCTTGCGTGCCTTCGCGTACTTGGCCGCTTCCTCGATGTTCTTCCTCGCGCCGCCCGAGCACATCGCGCCCAGCTTGAACCGGCCGAAGTTCAGCACGTTGAAGGCGACCTTGTGGCCTTTGCCGATTTCACCGAGCACGGCATCGGCCGGCACCTTCACGTCCTGCAGGATCACCGGGGTCGTCGACGAGCCATGCAGCCCGAGTTTGTGTTCTTCCTTGCCGCTCGAGACGCCGGGCCATTTCCGTTCGACGATGAAGGCGGTGAAGTGCTCGCCGTCGACTTTCGCAAACACGATGTAGACATCGGCGAAGCCGCCGTTGGTGATCCACATCTTTTCCCCGGAGATGACGAAGCTGCCGTCCGGCTGCTTCATCGCCTTCGTCTTGGCGCCCATCGCATCCGATCCGGCGCCGGACTCGCTGAGGCAGTACGCGCCACAGACCTCGCCGGAGACGAGACCGGGAAGGTACTTCTTCTTCTGCGCTTCGGTGCCGAACATGAAGATCGGCAGGATGGTCAGGTTCGCCTGCGCCCCGAAGCTGGCGCCGAACGACGCGTGATGGGAGAGGGCTTCGGAGACGACGAGCGTCGAGATCTTGTCGAGATCGACGCCGCCGTACTCTTCGGGGATGTTGGTGCCGAGCAGGCCGAGCGCGCCGCACTTCTGGATCAACTCGCGCGCAACCGTCCACTCCTTCTTTTCGAGGCGATCGTTGACCGGCATGACCTCGCCGTCCACGAACTCCGTCGCCGTCTGGCGAATCAGCGTGTGCTCGTCGGTGATCTTCTCGGGTGTCATGACCGTGGAAGGATCGGTTTCCTCGATGAGCCACGCCCCGCCCTTGACCGTTGTTTCGCTCGTTGCCGTCGCCATATGTTTTCCCTCTGTAACCCTAAAGGACTCCGTGCCTCTGTGTCTCCGTGGCGCCCTTACATGCGTTCAAAAATTCCGGCCGCGCCCATGCCGCCGCCGACACACATCGTGACCATGCCGTAGCGCGCCTTGTGGCGGTGCAATTCGTTGATCAGCGTCGCGGTCAGCTTCGCGCCGGTGCAGCCGAGCGGATGCCCGAGCGCGATTGCGCCGCCGTTGACGTTGACCTTCTCTGGATCCAGGTCGAGCGCCTTCATGCACGCCAGGGCCTGCGCCGCAAACGCTTCGTTCAGTTCGATTACGTCGATCTGGTCGAGCGTGAGGCCGGTCAGCTTGAGCACCTTGCGAATCGCCGGCACCGGGCCGATGCCGAACAGTTCCGGCTTCACGCCGGCGGTGGCGTAGCCGACGAATCGGGCGAGCGGCGTGAGTCCGCGTTCCCGCGCGAGTTCGAGCGAGGTCACGATTGCCGCCGCTGCGCCGTCGCTCATCTGCGAAGAGTTGCCCGCCGTGACCGAGCCGCTCACGTGAAACGCCGGCTTCAGCTTCGCGAGCGCCTCGATCGAGGTGTCCTTGCGCGGACCTTCGTCGGTGTCGAACGTGAACTCCTTGATCGTCGGCTTGGCGCCGTTCGGGACAGCAAGGCGGACCGTCAGGGGGACGATCTCGTTCTTGAAGCGCCCGCCCTCGATCGCCGCGATCGCGCGCTGGTGGCTGCGATACGCGAATTGGTCCTGCGCTTCGCGCGAGATGCTCGATTCGCGCGCGTGGTTTTCGGCGACGAGGCCGGTGCTCAGGTAGACATCCGGATAGCTCGCGACCAGCTCGGGATTGGGCGAGATCTTGTTGCCGCCCATCGGCACCATGCTCATCGACTCGGTGCCGCCCGCAACCGCGGCACGCCCCTGGCCGAGCATGATGCGCTCGGCGCCGTAGGCGATGGCCTGCAGCCCTGAGGAGCAGAAGCGGTTGACCGTCACCGCCGATGCCTCAACGGGAATGCCGGCGCGCAAACTCGAGATGCGCGCGACGTTCATGCCTTGTTCGCCTTCCGGCATCGCGCACCCGATGATCACATCGTCGATCGACGAGGGATCGAGCTGCGGCACGCGATCGAGCGCGCCCTTGATGGCGACGGCGCCGAGTTCGTCCGGGCGCATCACGCTGAGGGTGCCGCGCGGCGCCTTGCCGACGGCGGTTCTGACTGCGGAAACGATGACAGCGTCGTGCATGTTCAGGTCCTTGCAGGGTGAAAGTCGGCGAGCAGGTCTTCGACGGCCTCGCCGACCAGCGAGGTCTTGCCTTCAAACAGGTGATTGGCGTACTCGATCGTGACCAGTTCCTTCGGTTCCGGCAGTTGCGCGTAGAACTTGCGGATCTCCTTGATGGAGATGAGCTCGTCTTCCTCCCCGTGGATGAGGAACTTCGGCAGCGTGCAGGTCTTCAGCGCGTCGAAATCGTAGCGATCCACCGGCGGCGCGATGCCGAGCAGCAGCGAGACGCGCGCATCCTCGGCACCGGTCGTCATGGCGATCCACGAGCCGAACGACATGCCCGCGGCCCAGATCGGCAGGTCGGGAAACCGTTCGGCCGCAAATGCAATGGCGGCGCGGAAGTCGTCTTGCTCTCCCGGGCCGGCGTCGAACGTGCCGGCGCTGCGGCCGACGCCGCGAAAGTTGATGCGCAGCGCGGCTACGCCGATGCGCGGCATGGCCTTGGCGGCTTGGTAGAGGGCCTTGGTGTGCATCGTTCCGCCGTGCAGCGGGTGTGGATGGCCGAACACACACACCGCTCGCACCTCGCCGTCGGGCACGTCGAGCAGCGCTTCGAGCGGGCCGACCGCTCCGGGTATCTCACGCAGAAAGTCTGACGGCATCCACAAACCTTTCAAGCACGTTCGCAAACGCGTCCGGTCTCGTGACCAGGCCGATGTGGCCGGTGTGTTCGAGCACCACGTGTTGCGCGGACTTCAAGTCGTTCAAATATCTCGTCGTTACATCCACGGGCACGACCTTGTCCAGCGACGCTTCGCCGGTGATGACCAAGGCGGGCGCGGTGATGCCACGTGGATCCGCAAAGCGATGCGCCCGTGCCCACGCAATGCGCCGGGCCATGCGTGCCGGCGACGTGGGTGCGGTGACGACGCGGGCGCCGTGCGTCGCGGTGAAGCGAAGCCGCTCGGCAATCGACGGTAGCGCCGCGATCATCTCGGGCCGCATCCGCGCGGGCGCCGTCATCACGAACAGCGGGCTCATCAGGGTCGGCGCGTCGAGGTATCGCTGCTGCAGTGCGTCCGGCTGCCAGGACGCGTGCAGTGCGGAAGCGAGCACCAGCCCCGCCACTCGATCCGGATGCCGAGCGGCGAACTCTGTTGCGATCAGGCCGCCGTACGACACGCCGGCAATGATCGCGCGCCGGACGCCGGCGCGATCCATGGCGAGCTCGACCTGCTCGACATAATTCTCGAAGCCTTTGTCCGGATCGCACGGAAACGGGCTCGTGCGTTCGTCGCAGAGCGAAAACGTAATGACGCGCATCGACCGCGCCAGCGCATCAACGGCCGGACGCATCCATTCCCATCGCCCTTGCAGGCCTGGGATCAAGACGAGCGGTACGCCTTCGCCTCGATCGATCATCTAGTTTCTCAACGGCTTCCCGGTCTTCAGCGTGTGCTGAATCCGCTCGAGCGTCTTGCGTTCGCCGAGCAGGCTCAGGAACGCCTCGCGTTCGAGATCCAGCAGGTACTGCTCGCTCACCGTCGTTGCATGCGGCACGTTGCCGCCGCCGAAAATGTGGGCGAGCTTGCGGCCGATCAGCGCGTCGTGATCGGTGGCGCGACCCGCGCGCCACATCAGGTGCACGGCGAGGTTGAGGGCCGCGGTCACCGACGCGCCGCCGACGGGAATCGCCGTCCGAGGCGCGGGCGGGTGGTAGCCTTCGCGCACGCGCTCGAGTGCCTTGGCCTTTGCGTCGGCCAGCAAGCGTTCGCGGTTCATCGTGAATCCGTCAGTCGCAGCGAGGTACCCGATTCGTTGCGCATCGGGCCCGCTCGCCGACACCTTTGCGAGCGCGACGGTCTCGAACGCCTTCGACACAAACGGCAGCGAGTCGCTGTTCGGCGCCGGCAGTTGCGCCATCGCCCGCACCAGCATTTCCTTGGTGCCGCCGCCACCCGGGATCAGGCCGACGCCGACTTCGACGAGGCCCATGTAGGTCTCGGCCGCCGCCTGCACGCGATCGCAGTGCAGCGGAATTTCGGTTCCGCCGCCGAGCGCGAGGCCGGCCGGCGCGGCGACGACCGGCACCGGGCTGTAGCGCAACTGCATGGTCGCGTTCTGGAATCCGCGGACCATCAGGTCGAGCTCGTCCCAGTTGCCCTCCTGCGCTTCGAGCAGCACGAGCATCAGGTTCGCGCCGGCCGAGAAGTTCGGCGCGTCGTTGCCGACGACCAGCGCGCGTCCGTTCTTGGCCGCTTCCTTCACGCCGGCTTGCAGCATCGACACGGTGTCGGCGCCGATGGCGTTCATCTTCGAGTGGAACTCGACGGCGATCACGCCATCGCCGAGATCGACGAGGCTCGCGCCGGAGTTCTTCTTGATGACGCGGCCGTGCTCCTTCGCCGTGCGAAGGATCTGCAGGTCGGCCGCGGCCGGCTTGACCAGTCCTTCACGGAAGCGCGGTGTGCCGGACTCGAGCAGGCTGGCAAGCAGCCGCGGCACGCCTTTCGACATCGCATGCGTGCCTTCGGCTGCAGCGAGTACATCCTTGACGCCGATCACGTCGATCAGCTCGAACGGTCCGAGCTCCCACCCGAACCCCCACTTCATCGCCCGATCCACATCGTCGATCGAATGGGCGATGTCGGGCGTGACGCGGGCGGTGTAGACGAGCGTTGGCGCAAGCGTGGCGCGCAGGAATTCGCCGGCCTTGTCCTTGGCGCGGAACAGCATGCGCACGCGCTCCGCCAGGTCGTCGATCGACTTGCCGGCCTCGATCGAAGCGATGCGGGCCGACTTCTTCTGGCGGTAGTCGAGCGTCGCCGGATCGAGCGTCCAGATCTCCGTTTCGCCCGTCGCGCTCTTGCGGCGCTGGTAAAAGCCTTTGCCGGTCTTTTCGCCGAGGGCACCGCGCTCGATCAGCGCATTCACCAGCGCCGGCAGCGCAAAGGCGGCGCGATCACCTTCGTCGGTCAACTGCTCGTTGAGGTTGCGAAGCACGTGCGCGAGCACGTCGATGCCCGCGATGTCCGAGGTGCGGAACGTCGCGCTTCCGGGCCGGCCGAGCGCCGGGCCGGTGATGGCGTCGATCTCTTCGATCGTGTACTTGCCGCTCACGAGCGCTTCGAGGGATCGCACCACCCCGTAGAGGCCTATGTGGTTGGCGATGAAGTTCGGCGTGTCCTTCGCGATCACCACGCCCTTGCCGAGCACGTGGTCGCCGAACCTCGCGATCGTCTCGACGACGGCCGGATCGGTGTCGGCCGTGGGAATGATTTCGAGCAGCCGCAGGTAGCGCGGCGGGTTGAAGAAGTGGGTGCCGAGCCAGTGCTTCCGGAAATCCTCCGAGCGTCCTTCGGCGATGGAGGCAACGGGGATGCCCGACGTGTTCGAGCTGACGATCGATCCGGGTCGCCGCTTCGCATCGATGCGCGCCATCAAGTCGCGCTTGATGTCGAGCCGCTCGATCACCGCTTCCATGATCCAGTCGCTCTTGGCGACGAGGTCGAGATGCGTGTCGAAGCCGCCGATCGTCACGAGCGCGTGCGCGTCAGGCGTGAACTGCGGATCGGGTTTCAGCTTGCGGGCGCGCTCCAGGCCCTGCTTCGCCGCGTCGGCGGTGAGGTCGAGCAGCAGCGCGGGAATGCCGGCGTTGGCGCAATGCAGCGCGATTTGCGCGCCCATGGTTCCGGCGCCGAGGATGGTGACGGAATTGATGCTGCTCACGAGTGGGTCACTCCGTGGAGAAAGAGGTTCACGACCGCATCGGCCTCTGCCGACAGGTCGTACTTGCGACGGCTCAGCACCCAGTTGGTGGCCATCTCGTCGAGCGCGCCGAAGAAGATCTTCGTCGCCGTCGTTGCGCTGATGTCCTTGCGGAAGGCGCCGCTGTGCTGGCCGTCGGTAATGGCCTGGCGAATCACCTTGAAGTAGTCCTGCAGGAACGTCTCGGAGAACCGCTCCATGAACTTCACCGATTGCCGCAGCTCCACCTGGAAGACGACCGCCAGGTGCTTGTCGCGGCCGAGCCGCTCGAGATGCAGGTGCGCGATGCGCCGCAGCCGCGCCGACGGATCGGCCAGGCCCTCAGTGGCCTTCCGCACTTCCGCGACCACGGTCTGCATCGACCGCTCGAAGATCGACACGAGCAGGTCGTCCTTGCTCCGGAAATACAGGTACACGGTTCCCGCAGCCACCCCGGCGACGCGCGCAACATCGGCCACTTGCGAGTTGAAGAAGCCGTTCTGCGCGAACACTTTCGTCGCGGCATTCAGGATGAGTTCGCGCTTGTCGCCAGACGGTTGGCGGACGACCGACAGCTTTCTGGCCGTGGCATGAGCTCGCATCAGCAGGTCCTGAATGAATAGTCATTCAGTGGCGACGCTTGTGTCAACCTGCCGATGGCCCGATGGCCTGCTACCTGACTTCGAGCGTGTTCTGGATAGCCGTGAAGAACGTCTCGGCGATCTTGGCGTAGCCGGCTTCGGTCGGATGCAGCCCGTCCACTCCGACGTAGGTCGTGACGCCCGGCAGGAGCGCCGCGTACACATCCACCAGCACGGAGCCGGTCTGCGAGGCGACGACGCGCATGCGGTTGTTGTAGTCCTCGATGTAGATCTGGCCGATCGTGCGGTTGCCGTTGGGCCGCGGCGGGACGAGCGTGGCGATGAACACGCGCATGCCGCGCGAGCGTGCCTGGTCCGCCATGATGCGGATCTCGTTTGCCGCGCCGCTGGCGGCGCCGTCCTGCCCGCCGGGGACATCGTTGTGCCCCTCCATCAGCAACACCGCTTCCGGACGCACGGTGTTGAGCGCCGCAAGGAACCGATCGCGGGCGTTGATCGCCTTCTCGCCGCCGAGGCCGTAGTTGGCGACGATGATCGAATCCTCCTGGGCGGTGTAGCGCGCCTGCAGCAGCTTGGCGAGGATCGTCGGATACGCGGCTGACGGCACGACCACCAATCGGGTCGAGAGTTCGCCGCCGGGACGAAGGCTGCCGATCGGGAACGTGACCTCACCGGCGGTAATGCTGTCACCGAACGCGAGGAACCGCGTCCGCGAGAGTTGAGGAATCCTGGCCACGGTCACGTTGAACGTGCAGCTTGCGGTGCGATTCAGCGTGTCCGTGGCCGTGCACGACACCTGCGTTGTGCCGATCGGGAACGTCGCGCCTGAGGAAGGTGCGCACTCGACTCTCACGGAGCCTTCACCGCCGGAGACCGCCGGCGTGTCGAAGGTGAGGGTCATGCCGGCCGCGTTGGTCGTGCCGCGCGACAGCGACGGTCCACACGTGATCGATGGCGGACTGCCGACAGGCGTGGGCGTCGGCGTCGGTGTCGGTGTCGGCGCAGGCGGTGGCGGCGTGGGACTCGTCGGCGACTTGCTGCACGCGATCGCCAGTGCCAGCACCATGACCGTGACTGTTCTGCTCGCCCTCACCACTTGCATGGACCTCAAACGTCCGATGTTAGCGTACTTAGCTTGACTGGAATTCGTAGCAGCCGGGCGTGACGAGCACGCGGCCCCGATCGCCAAACCACAGGCTCGACGGCGTGATCACTCCGGCACCGCGGAACTGCACCGTCCGGATCTTCTCGCCCGTTGCATCGAACACGTAGGTGTACGGGACCGTGAACGCCACCCACAGCCTGCCGGATCGATCGACGTTCGCGGTGCGGATGATCGGCGCCACGAGCGGCACTTCCGACGCACTGCGCCGCGGCCATCGATCGGGGATCGCTTCGACGAGCGGATCGATCTCGCGGCCCTGGATCACGCGTTCGTACACCAGCTCGCCCTTGTTGTCGTACTTCCTGAACGCCGGGGTCCCGGCCATGAACACGAAGTAGAAGCCGCCGGCCGGATCGGCCACGGGAATTCCTGAATTGAGCGCCAGGTGCAGATCGCGATCCGCCTCGTGGCCGGTCTTGCGCAGCTGGCCGATCGATCGCACTGGCGTGCCGTCGAGCGCGTACTCGGTGATCAGCCAGCCCGTCTCCGCGTGGCTCATGAGCAGGTGCGTGCCGTCGAACGACAGCGTGCCGACGCCGTTCAACGCCATCGATCCGTAGACGATTCGCGACACGCCGCGTCCCGGCAGGATGAAGCCGCCGTACCGAATCCCCGCCGCATCGAACAACTGCACGCGCTCGCGTCCATTCGGTCCATCGGCGATGGCAAAACTGCCGTTCGGCGCCACGTCGAACGCGCTGGGCTCGATGACGCGTCCCTCCTCGGCGCCGATCTGCACCAGCTTCTTCGCGCTCTCGCCGTCGCGGCTCACGCTGAACACGGTATGACCGCGTCGATCGAAGACGAAGTAGTCGCCAAGCAGCGTTTGCTGAAACCCGATCGGCTCCCTGAACAAGCCGACGACATGCGGTGCGAGCGACGAGATGGACTTCAGCACCTCCACGGTGCCGGGTGAGACACGAACGGCGGCCTGGGAACCCAAGGCCGCCGTTGTGGCAGAGACGATAACGAGTGCGGCGAGGCTAATACGCCGCAAGCTTCTTGATGGCTGCCAGGACATCGGCGGACTGCGGCAGGATCTTCTCTTCCAGATCGGGGCAGTAGGCGACGGGGCAGTCGAGCGCGGCGACGCGCTTCACCGGCGCATCGAGGTATTCGAACAACTCCTCGCCGATGCGCGCGGCGATCTCAGCGCCGAAGCCGCACGTGAGCGTGTCCTCGTGCGCGATGATCACCTTGCTCGTCTTCTTGACGATCTCGGCGATGCCGTCCCAGTCGTACGGCATGATCGTGCGAAGGTCGAACACCGCGACGCTGACGCCGTCCTTCTCCGCCTGCTGCGCCGCCAGCAGCGAGCGCTGCACGAGCGCGCCCCACGTCAGCACGACCATGTCGGTGCCTTCGCGGCGCAGCGAGCCCTTGCCGAACGGCACCATGTAGTTCGAGCCCGGATAGGCGCCCTTGTTGTAGGTCTGGCGATACAGGTGCTTGTGTTCGAGGAACAGCACCGGGTCGTCGCAGCGGATCGATGTGCGCAGCAGCCCGGCGGCGTCGGTGGCGTTGCTCGGGAACACGATACGCAGGCCAGGGCAGTGCGCGAAGATGCTCACGCCGGACTGGCTGTGGTACGGCGCACCGCCGCGCAGGTAGCCGCCGATCGGCACGCGCACGACGGCCGGGCACGACCAGTTATTGCTCGAGCGATAGCGCAGCATCGACATCTCGTCCTTGAGCTGCATCATCGCCGGCCAGATGTAATCGAAGAACTGGATCTCGACGACAGGCTTCAAGCCTCGCGTCGCCATGCCGACCGCGCGGCCGACGATGTTGGCTTCGGCAAGCGGCGAGTTGAACACGCGATCCGCGCCGTACGTCTTCTGCAGGCCGTGCGTCACCTTGAACACGCCGCCCTTGCCCGGCACGTGCGGCAACGCGCCCTGCTTGCTCGCGTCGGCCACGTCCTCGCCGAAGATGACGATGCGCGGGTTCAGCGCCATCTCGTCCTTCAGCGTGCGATTGATCGCCGCGACCATCGTGTCGGCCTTGCCCTCGGGCTGCGCGGCGGTGTTGAAGTCGGCCGACGTTGGATCGACGGTCGGCGAGTAGACGAACGACGCCGCTGAGTCGACCGACGGCTTCGGCGCCTCCAGCGCGAAATCCGTGGCGTCGGCGATCTCGCGATCGACCGACGTGGCGATGTCGTCGAGATCGGCGTCGGTCGCAATGCCGTTGCCGGTCAGGAAGTCGCGCATCTTCTTCAGCGGATCGCGCTGCGCCTCGGCCTTGCGCTCCTCCGGCGTCTTGTACAACCGCTCATCGTCCGACAACGAGTGCGAGTACGGGCGGATGACGCGCGCATGGACCAGCGCGGGCCGGCGTTCGCGGCGGACGTAGCCGACCGCCTCGCCGAGCGTGCGATAGCTGTCGAGGAAATCCGTGCCGTCGCAGCGCCACAGCTTGAGGTTCGGGAACGATTCGACGAGGCGCGAGACATCGCCGCCGGGCGTCTGCACTTCGACCGGCACCGAGATGGCGTAGCCGTTGTCTTCGACCAGGTAGATGATCGGCACGTTGCGCGTGCACGCGGTGTTGAGCGATTCCCAGAATTCGCCTTCGCTCGTTGTGCCCTCGCCGATCGAGACGTAGGTGACCTCGTCGGAGTGGAAGCACTCGTCGCGATCCTGGATGCTCGTGACCCGCTCGTAGATCATTCCCGCTTCGCCGGCACCGACGGCCTGCAGGCACTGCGTGCCCGTCGGACTGCCCTGCGACGGAATGTTGAGCTTGCGATGACCCCAGTGCGACGGCATCTGCCGCCCGCCGGAATTCGGATCATCTTTCGCGCCGACCGCCGCCAGCAGCATCTCCGTGGGCGTCATGCCCAGCGTGAGACACAGCGCGCGGTCGCGATAGTACGGATAGAACCAGTCATGACCGGCGCGCAGGTGCAGGCCTGCGGCGGTGAGCACGGCCTCATGCCCGGCACCGCTGATCTGGAAGAAGATCAAACTCTGGTTCTTGAGTTGTATCTCCTTGTCATCGATGCGCCGCGACAACAGCATGGTGCGGTAGGACCGCAGCAGATCGTCGCGAGTGAGGCCGTCCCAACGCGCATCACGTGCCGCTGTGCGCGCATCGGGTCTGGAGGCGAGGGTCGTGCCCTTCATGTGGCCGAAATTATACCACCCGCCCCAGTGCTATAATCTGCGCCCGGCCCTGCCGAAAACTCATCCAACTGGCACCGAAAACTCATGACCACACCGTTCGATTCCGCTCAAGCCAAGCGACCCGTCCGACTGCATCGCTGGGATGAAATCGCGCTCGAAAAAGTCACCGAAATGATCTCGCGCAAGATCATCACCGGCGAACGCGAAATGGTGACCCAGATCTACTTGAAGAAGGGCGCCATCGTGCCGATGCACTCGCACGAGAGCGAACAGATGACCTACGTGCTGCAAGGCGGCTTGCGCTTCCTGATCCATGGCGAGGAGATCACCGTGCGCGAAGGCGAAGTGCTGCACATCCCGTCGTGGGTGCCGCACCAGGCCGAGGCGATCGACGACACGTTCGAGATGGACATCTTCAGCCCGATCCGTCACGACTGGCTCGACGGCACGGACAAGTACTTCCACGACAAGCCGCAGGAGAAATAGGCCTCAGGCCTCGGGCATCAGGCCTCAGCACAGACGTGCAAGTCCTTCTCACGGTTGGTCTCTTTGCGGCTCTTGCGGTGTGGATGTTCGTGACGATTCGCCGTCTTGCGCGCATGCGCGAAGAGATCAAACTCGCGTGGAGGAAGCTGGAAGCCGATCGATCGAACGACGCGATCAAACACGTCTACAACAAGCATGTCGCTGCTTACAACGCGACGCTCGAAGATTTCCCCGCAAATGCAATTGGGCCGCTGGCAGGATTCAAACCCGCAAGGCCTTTTGACTCCTGAGGCCTGATGCCTGAAGCCTGAGGCCTAGTGAATGTGCTTCTTCCAGTCGCTCTTCCAATCATCGTCGGAAGAGCGTCCGCCGGAATACACGTCGAAGCGGCTGCGGCTGCGGCCCAACCTCCAGCGCAGGTAGCGGTACTTCAATTCATCCAGGGGCCGCGCGCGCAAACTCTTGAGATACAGGTAGCCGACGAGCAGGCCGCCAAGGTGCGCCGAATGCGCGATGCCGCCGCTGCCGTTCATCGATGACAGTAACGCGATCCCGCCGAGGATGATCACGGCAATGCGTGCCGGAACCGGGAAGATGAAGAGGATGATCATCCGGCTCGGAAAGTACATCGCATACGCGAGCAGCAGGCCGTAGATCGCACCCGACGCCCCGACGGTGCTCGTGTAGTAGAACGTCGGGCTCACGAGGCCCAGCAGCAGCTGCGTGATGCCGGCGCCGATGCCGGTGATGAAGTAGTACTTCGTAAAGAAGCGCGTGCCCCACGTGCGCTCGAGCTCGGTGCCGAACATCCACAGGCCCAGCATGTTGAACAGGATGTGGCTCAAGTTGCTCGTGCTGTGGAGGAACATGTAGGTCAGCGGCTGCCACAGCGCGAGCCCTTCAAACACCTGCTGCGGAGTGATCGCCAGCCGGATCGTCATCGCGTCGCCCACAATCAGGTTGAGGACGAACAGCACGACGTTGCTGATGATCAGCAGCTTGACCGCGGGCGTGATGCCGCCGGGGCCAAACCCATAACCGATGCCTGACGACGGATACCGTGCCACGCACCGATCGTAATACGGCGGCTGCTACTGAAGCGAGTCGATCTCGGGCTCGGCGTGCGCGGCGGCGCGCTCGGGCAGGCACCACGCCAGAGCTGCGGCGAGGATCGGGGTGAACGCCACCACCGCCAGCGTGGGCAGGATGCCGTATCGATCGGCGCCCATGCCGACCAGCGGCACCGTCAGGCTGCCCATGCCCCACGCAAAGCCCATCATCAGTGACGACACCGTCGCCGCGCCGCCCTTGACGAAGCTCTGCGCGAACGTGACGCTGATCGGCAGCGTCGACTGCAGCAGCAGGCCGCCGAACGCGAGCATGATCGTGAAGCCGAGCGGCGGGAGGTGCGGCGCGAGGGCCATGAACGGCACCGACCCGATCAGCGTGGCGACCATGACGCGCCGCGGCCCGACGCGATCGGACAACGGGCCGCCCACCAAGCCGCCGATGCCGCTGGCCAGCAGGTACAACGACACCGCCGTGCTCGCCTCGCCGATCGACCAGCCCTGCTGCGTCAGCAGCGTCGGTGTGAACGTCATGAAGCCGTAGGTCGTGGCCGTTCGCAGCACGATCGTGAAGTAGAGCAGCGTGAGCGGCACGGCTGCCGGCTTGAGCGTCGCCAGGTTGGAGCGTTCGTGCTTCGGCGGCAACGTCATCGGCGGCACCTGCCGCAGCGTCCACGTGAGCGCCAGCAGGCCCGGGATCATCAGCAACGGTGTGGCGTGCAGACCCATGTAAGCGCTGAAGGGCGCAAACAACACCGGGGCGAACGCAAACCCCACCGACCCGCCGGACAAGTGCGCCGACATTGCCGTGCCCTTCCGGTGCGGATCCGCGATCTTGTAGACCAGCGCCGCCGCCGGTGGATGAAACGCCGCGCCACCGAGCCCGCCGATCACCAGCACCGCGCCGAGCGCGAACGCCGACCCGGCAAGGCCGATCAGGCTCAACGCAATCACCGCGACGATCGGGCCGATGATGACGAGCGTGCGCGGCCGCCATCGATCCGCCAGCGCGCCGAAGGCCAGCTGCGACACCGAGTTCGCTAGCTGGAAACACATCGCGAGCGTGCCGGCCGTTGCGAGCGACAGGTTCAACGGCGCAATCAGCAGCGGCAGCATCGGCGCGTAGATGTTGGTGTAGGCATCGACGACGACGTGCGTCGAGGCGATTTTCCAGATCGAGGTGTCGAGTCCGAGCCAGCCGCGCGTCGAGGTCACCCGGCGATCCTTCGCAGCCGGCCCATGAACATGTCGCGCGCCTCGCCGTACTCCGGGATGCGCAACAGGTGGGCGACCGCGCCGAGCGAGGCGAGCGAGACGACGATTGTCGCAAACAGCCGCAGGATGCGCAGCGGCAACGCGTGGCCCGGAACGTAGCTCGTGAGCAGCGTCAACGCACCCCAGGCCACGACGCCCATCACGATCGATGCCACCGTCACGCGCGCGAGCGAGGCCGCGATGCGCCCGCCCTCGATGCCCTTGATCTCACGACGCAGCAGGACGACTTGCAAGACGGCATTCAGGATTGCAGTGATCGACGTGCCGAGCGCGAGCCCCTTGTAGCCGAGGAAGTGGGCGAGCGTCACGTTCAACGCGATGTTCGCGAACACCGAACTCGCCGAGACGAACACGGGAATCCGGCTGCGCCCGAGGGCGTAGAAGGTCGGCGAAATGATGCGCACGACCGAATAGCCGACGAGACCGACGGCGTACAACTGCAGCGCCGCCGCGGTCGCCTCCGTATCGCTCGGCGTGAACCTGCCGTGCTCGAAGATCACCGAGATGATCGGGTTGGCGAGCACGATCAGTCCGACGGTCGCCGGCACGTTGAGGAACATCATCAGCCCCAGCGCATTCGCAATCGTCTTCCGGATTTGCGGGAAATCCTGCTGCGCGACCAGGCGTGAGATCGCCGGTGTGGCCGCGGCGCCGATCGACACGCCGAACAATCCGATCGGCAGGTACATCAGGCGAAACGCGAAATCGAGCCACGACACCGCGCCCGTGCCCTGGCTCGTGGCCAGCATGCTGTTGACCAGCACGTTGATCTGCGTCGCCGCCATCCCGAGCGTGCCCGGGCCCATCAACAGCAGCACGCGCCGCAGCCCATCGTCGCGGAGATCCAGCGTGGGCTGGTACCGGAACCCCTCCTTGCGCAGCGGCGGCCACTGGATGACGAGTTGCAGCAGCCCGCCGACAATCGTCGCCATCGCGACGATCGTGATCGGCTGCACACCCAGCTGCGGCGCAAACGGGATCAGCGTCACGGCCATCAGGATGCCGGCGACGTTGAACATCGCCGGTGAGAGCGCCGGGACGAAGAAGTGCCCGAGCGAATTCAGCATCCCCATGAACACCGCCGCGATCGCGACGAGCGTGAGAAACGGCGTGACGATGCGAGCGAGGAAGATCGTGAGTTCCAGCTTCCCTGGGACGCCCGAAAAGTTGCCCGCGTACATCGAGACGAGCGGCTTCGCAAACACGATCGCCAGCACCACGATCACCGCCGTCACGATCACCAGCGCGTTGATGACCGAGTTGGCGAGCTTCCAGGATCGTTCGCGCCCGTGCAGGGTGAGCTGGCGGGTGAAGGTCGGGATGAAGGCGGCGCTCATCGCGCCTTCGGCAAACAGGTCGCGGACGAGGTTGGGAATGCGGCTCGCGATGCGGAAGGCGTCGTTGGCATCGCCGGCGCCGAAGTAGTACGCCATGACCTGTTCGCGCACGAGGCCGAGGATGCGGCTCGTGATCGTCGCCAGCCCGAACACGCCCGCAGAGCGGGCCAGGCGGGGCGAAGGTCCGCCGTCGCTCTTCGGAGCGTCGGCGGGACTACCGGATTCGGTCATCAGCTGACAAAAGCGTAGCACGCCCGAAAAAAATGGGGCTCGTGCCGAGCGGCACGAGCCCCAAGGAGGATGGTGAGAGGCTGACTAGGCCTGTCAAAACTATAGACGGGCGGCCCGCCAAAATGTTTGGTTTTGATTTTAAAGAATGTGAAAAACCGTGGGACGAGCGTCAGCCCAGCCTGGCCTTCACCGCTTCGCTCACCTTTTTGCCGTCCACCGTCTTGCCGGCCAGCGCGGCCATGACCGCTTTCATGACCTTGCCCATGTCTTTCGCGCTGGTGGCTCCGGTTTCCGCAATCGCGGCCGATACCGCCGCGGCAATGTCTTCATCAGAGGCCGACGCGGGGAGGTACCCGGCCAGGATGCCGATCTCCGCCTCTTCCTTGGCCGCCAGATCCGGACGGCCGCCCTTGGTGAACTGCTCGATCGAATCGCGGCGCTGCTTCACCAGCGTCGACACGACCTGCAGCTCTTCGGCGCCGTCCAGCGCGCGGCCCTTTTCGATGCTCTTGTTCGTCAGCGCGGTCTTCAACATGCGCAACGCCGGGAGCTTGTTCTGGTCCTTGGCCTTCATCGCCGTGATGATGTCGGCGCTCAATGTTTGTTCCAGTGACATGACTAGTGATCCATTTCTCCATCGCCGAGCGTGACGTGCCACTCGTCGGCGGACTCATAAAAATCTTTCGGCACCGGCACCGCGTTGACCTTCACGGTCAGGTCGATGCCCGACTTGACGATGAAGTAGCCGGAGCGCCGCAGCACGCGCCGGAATGACGCATGGGTGGCGTAGCAGCGGATCTTGTCCGAATCATTCATGCGCGCTTCGCGATCGACCCAACGCGCCAGCGTCTTGATGCCGCGTTCGTCGGCGGGATCGGCGACCAGGTCGACGATCTGCGTGACGCGACCCTGCGGTTCGCGCATGTGCCGATACACGACGTATCCGTCCACGTCGTCGCCGCGCCGCAACAGCGCCAGGCTGTAGCGCACGTGCGGCGGTTCGGCGTACTTCCAGTTCAAGTAGCGCGCGTCGCGGCGCACGGCCAGCGCAAAGCGGGGCGCGAGCCGATCCCACAGCCGGTCGACGCGGGCGTCGAAGCGGCGCACGACCTCCACCTCTTCGCGGAGCGGTTGCGTGCGCGAGACGATCCGCACGATGGGCAGCGTGACGGCCGACACCAGCCGGTTGATCGCGACGGGCCACGTCGGGATGCGAAACGCACGGCGGCTGATCGGCTTGACGAGGCACGGCAGCGGCTGCGGCCGCGGCCAGCGCATCTCGTCGAGGCGCGCGCGGGTGGCCTTCGACAGGCCGGCGCCGAGCGCCACGCCCGTGCCGCGATCCCATGCGCGCAGCAGCGACCCGCCGAGGCCTTGCCGCTGCCGCTCGGCGACCACGAGCGGATCCGAACTCCACGTGCCGGCGATCTCGTTGCCGTGCACGGTCACGCGCACGGGCATCAGCGGCGATGCCGCAATCAGTGTCGGTCCTTCACGCACGACCCAGTACGGCGGCTCAACCCCATTGGCGGGATTGCGGCGCGCCCAATCCCAATGCAGGCGCAAGCGTTCGGCGGCTTCATTGCCCAGCGTGCGGCGATGGAGCTGCTCGATGCCTCGTCGATCGTCAGGAGTGAAGCGGTCGATGTCCGACATGTACGAATTGAGCGGGACGCTCAATTGTACAGGGGAACCAACTTAGCCGCGTCCGCCAGGCGGCCGGATCATCGATCCGGGCTGCGGTGGTTGCTGTTGTTGTTGCTGTGCCGGCGTCGGCGCGATGATCACGCCGGGCGTCGATGCGCCTCCGGGAATCGTCGGGGACGTCGCCGGCTGTGACGGGTTGATGGTGAGGGTTTGCGGCACGCCGATCTGCGGAGCGATTTGCGGCGGCGCGCCATTGAACGACTGGGGTTGATTGAGCCCCTGGCCGTTCGGTCCGGTCCCCGGCGGGAACGTGAACAGCGGCGGGTTCGGCGGATTGTCGTCCGGCTCGTCCTGCTGGTCGTCCGTTTCCTGCGGGCGAGGCGGAATGAATCGCTGCGTGCCGTTGAACGCCGGATTGGGTTGCGGGCGCGCCACGGCGGCTGCGGGAGCCGGCGCGCTCGTCGTCGCCATCACGAGAATCCGGTCGTACATCGATGGCCCGGTTGACGACGCCGATCGCGGCGCGGCCATGAAACCAGCGGCGGTGCGAAGCACGCTTTCGAGTGCCTTGGCCTCAGGAACGTTGACGAGCTTCAGCGTCACCGGCGCGCCGGCCAGGCGTTCCGCGCCGACGATCTTGGTGCCGCCGACCTTTCCCCATTCCGTGAGGATCGTGCGCACCGGTACCGCAGTGGCGTCGATCGACACGAGCCCGTTCTGGAACGAGAGCTTGAGCGCCTGCGCAGCCGCCGGCGAGGCGAGCACGATCGACAGTGCAACGGTGAGAAGAGCTCGGTGCATGACCTGGAACCTGGATGGAACACGCCCCCGCATGGAGGCGACCTCTCCAGTATACAGACGTCGATCAGGCCCGGAAAGCCGTCGCGGCTTCCGCCACCGCACTGACCGCTGCGTCGGCAAGGCCCGGATACATCGGCAACGACACGACTTGCGAGCACACCTGGTCTGCAACCGGACAGGAGGCCGGATTGGACGAGGCCAGTGCCGGCTGGCGCGGAATCGGAACCGGGTAGTGGATCAGCGTTTCGACCCCGGCGGCCGACATGTGCGCCTGGAAGCGGTCGCGATGCGGTGTCAGGACCGGGAACAGGTGATACACGTGGCCCGAGTCGAACTCGCGCGGCACGTGGACCGCCGCTTCGCTGATCACTGATCGATACCGCGCCGCGATCGCGCGACGCCGCGCCGTCCAGCCGGGCAGGAACTTCAGCCGCGCGCGCAGGATCGCGGCCTGCATTTCGTCGAGGCGGCTGTTCACGGCCGTCGATTCCTGGTGCTGGTAGCGCGCCGTCTGCCCGCCGTTGCGCAGCCGCTTGACGCGCGCCGCCAGGCTTGCATCCTTCGTCAGCACTGCGCCGCCGTCGCCGAGTGCACCGAGGTTCTTGGTCGGATAAAAACTCGTCGCCGCGGCGATGCCCACCGTCCCGATGGGCCGGCCATCGGTGGTCGCAAGTTGCGACTGCGCCGCGTCTTCGATCAGCGCGAGGTTGTACCTCGCGGCAAGCGCTTCGAAGGCGCGCATGTCGGCCGCCTGGCCGTACAAGTGCACCGGCATGATCGCGCGCGTGCGCGGCGTGATCGCCGCTTCCGCGGCTCGCGGATCCATCGTCAATCGCTCGGGATCGATGTCGGCGAACACCGGGCGGGCGCCGGCCATCATGATGCCGAAGGCGGAGAAGGCCGCCGACAGCGGCGGCGTGATCACCTCGTCGCCGGGACCGATGTCGAGCGCGCGCATGATCAACGCGATGGCGTCGGTGCCGTTGGCCACGCCGACGGCGTGCGCCACGCCGCTCGCGGCAGCGAATTCCGATTCGAAGGCTTCGACCTCGGGGCCGAGCACGAACCAGCCGCTCGCGATGACGCGGTCGATGGCAGCCTTGATGGCGGCGGCGTCTTCCGCCAGCTTGAGCGCGTTAAAGGGGACTGTCACCGACATAATGAGAAAGCGTCTTGCGGTAGTAGTCGAACGTCCGCACGAAACCGTCTCGCAGCGACACGTGCGGATACCAGCCGGTGCGCGACTTGAACAGCGAGGAGTCGGCGTAGAAGCTGCCGATGTCGATCGCCTTCTTCTCGGCCGGCCACTCCACGAAGGCGTAGCTCCCCTGGCCGGCGATCTCGACGAGCATCTTCACGAGATCGCGATGCGCGATGTGCTCGTCGCCGCCAACGTTGAAGGCTTCGCCGTTCACCGCGTCCGTGGCGCCGGCCGCCAGGAAGGCCTCAACTGCATCGTCGACGTAGACGAAATCGCGAATCTGCGAGCCGTCGCCGAACACCTGGAGCTGTTTGTTCTC
>CAZBYY010000025.1:0-21911 GCA_964495855.1 uncultured Acidobacterium sp.
CGTCGATCCCGGATACGTCTGCGGCATCATCCAGGACGGCATCGGCTACGTGAAGGGCAAGCCCGTGATCACGCTCCACATGGAAGCGTACCTCGGCGCGCCGGACTCCTACGACGCCGTCACCATCGACGGCCATCCGCGTGTCACCTCGAAGGTGAGCGGCGGATTGCACGGCGATATCGCCACCGCGTCGATCACCGTGAACAGCATCCCCAAGATCCTTCGCGTCACGCCCGGGCTGCGCACCATGGCCGACATGCCGGTGCCGAGCTGGTTCGGCGGCTAGCCAGACCGTTCGCGATAAAATACGGACCATGCGCCTGCGGCTGGTCATCCTGTCGTCGGCCGCGATCGTCCTGTCAACGATCGCGGTCGGTGTGTCGCAACAGCGCCGCACCGGCGCGTTCGATCAATCGATCAACCATCCCGCCATCAAGTACCTCGTCGCCGACACCAACACCGTCGTCGACCGGATGAATGCGAAGCTGCGCGACGGTTCCGCGAAGCTGGAGTGGGACGCGCGTACCGGCTACCTGAAGTCCGTGCTCGCATTGCTCGACGTGCCGGTGGAGTCGCAGGTGCTGCTCTACACGCAGACCAGCCTGCAGACGCAGTTCATCAAGATGACCAACCCGCGCGCGCTCTACTTCAACGATCGCGTCGCCGTGGCCTACATCCACGGCGCGCCGCTGCTGGAGATCGTCGCCCAGGATCCGGCGATGGGGTCGATCTTCTATACGATCAGCCAGACCAATGCCGGCCTGCCGACGGCGGGTCGCGATTCGTCGAATTGCCTGCGCTGCCACTTGTCGTGGGACACGCTCGGCGTGCCGGGTGTCAACGTGCTCACGACCTACCCGCGCCGGGACGACAACGACTACGCCAATGGCGGCGTGGTGGATCATTACAAGCCGATCGAAGAACGGTGGGGCGGGTGGTACGTCACCGGCAAGAAGGTGCCGCCTCGCCACATGGGTAACTTGCCGCTCTTCCTTCCGAAGCCGCTCGCCGAGCGCCCCCCGTCGCGGCCGTCGCTCGAGGGGCAGTTTGATCTCTCCGGGTATCTGACTCCATACAGCGACGTGGTGGCGCTGATGGTGCTCGAGCATCAGGCGCACCTCTCGAACTTGATCACGCGTGCGACGTGGGAGGCGCGGCTCGGCGAAGAGATGCGCATCGCCGAAGCGTCCGAGGCGCTGGCTGATTACATGCTGTTCGTCGACGAAGCGCGCATTCCCGCCGGCGGCATCGAGGGATCATCGGGCTTTGCGGAAGCGTTTGCGTCGAAGGGGCCGAAGGACGCGAAGGGCCGCTCGCTGCGCGACTTCGACATGAAGACGCGGATGTTCAGGTATCCGCTCAGCTACATGATCTATTCGGACGCGTTCCAGTCGATGCCCCCGGCGCCGAAAGCGCTGGTCATGGGCCGCATCGACCGCGTGCTCAAGGGCGAGGTCACCGGCGAGAAATACGCCCACCTGACGCCGGAGATCCGCTCAGCGATCCGCGACATCCTGCACGACACGCTGAACGTTGAACGCTGAACGTTGAACGTTCAGCGACTGTCGCTTCGCTCGATCGTCCAGACGTATTCCAGATTGCCGTTGCGCTCGGCCTGGTCGATCACCTTGGCGCCGACCTTGCGCATCGCGCCCATCGCGCGTGTGTTGCGCACCTGCGTCTTGCCGATCAGCGTCGCCACGCCCCACTGCGTGAAGAGGAAGTCCAGGTAGACGTCGATGGCCTTGCGGAACGCGCCGGTGCCCCACAGGTGCGGGGCCATGGCAAAGCCGATTTCAGCGCGCTCCCGATCGTCCAGGCGCAGCGCCATGAACAATCCCGACACCTCGTCCTGTCCAGTGATGAGCGTGTAGCACGCCGCACGGCCGTCGGCGCGTCGCGTGTGGCTGAGCGCGATCCAGGTGCCGAAGTCTTCGACGGTCGCCGGCGGCGGGTCGAGGTGGCGCGACACCTCCGGCTTCTGGAACAGCATCGTCAACGGTGCCGCATCCGACAGGTGTACTTCGCGCAGCCGGATGCCGTCTGCGACGAGTACGGGCAGTGATTCCACAGTGGCGACACTCACGGGTTCAACAGGCCCCTCGCGGCGTGCTTGGGGAGATGCGGGGCCAGACCGGCCAGCGTAGTGCGGCCGGCGCGGCATTTCAAGCGTGCCGCCGAGTTCCTGTGCAATGCCGCTGCAATGGAACCTGCTTGACTTTTACGAACGGCGTAAATCGGCGTCTTCGATCTTGAGGCGCTGGCGTTTCAAGTAGAGGCCCTTCCGAGACAGCCCGAGCAGTTTCGCGGCCTCGTCCACCCGGTTCTCGCACACCGCCATCGCCCGCTGGATCGTCGCCCGCTCGACGTGTTCGACGGCCGCGGCCAGCGGCTGGTCGATGCGCGTCAGGACCTCGATCGAACTGGCCGGCACTTTCTCAGTGGGGATCGTCCGCCGGCTCGCGGCAATCTCCGCCGACAGGTGGGCGGGCATCAGCACCGCGCCTGGCTCGGCGAGCGCGACCATGCGTCGCATCTCGTTCGAGAGCTGGCGGACGTTGCCCGGCCACCGATAGAGCACCAGGTATTCGAGCGTCTCGTCTGCGACCCTCGGCATCGGCTTCTGCAGTTCGCGGCTGAAGCGCTCGAGGAAATGGTCGACGAGGGGCGGGATCTCCTCGCGGCGCTCGCGCAGCGGCGGGATGTCGATGCGAATCACGTTCAGGCGGTAGTAGAGATCCTCGCGGAACTTTCCGTCGTTCATCAGCTGATCGAGATTGGCATTGGTGGCGGCGATCAGGCGGACGTCGACCGTTTCAGGCGTGTGCTGGCCGAGCGGCAGGATCTCGCTCGATTCCAGGAAGCGCAGGAGTTTCGGCTGCGCCTCGAGGCTCATTTCGCCGATCTCGTCGAGGAACAACGTGCCGCCCGCCGCCGCCTTGATCACGCCCGGCGCATCGTTGATCGCCCCGGTAAACGAACCGCGCTTATGCCCGAAGAGCTGGCTGTCGAGCATGTCGCGCGGCACTGCCGTCACGTTGAAAGGGATAAAGGCGCGCTCGCGGCGCGCAGACGCCTGATGGATCGCCCGCGCGAATAGTTCTTTGCCGACTCCGGTTTCTCCAGTGAGCAGTATCGTCACGCTCGAAGTCGCCACGCGGCGTATTGTCTCGATCAGAGCCAACGTCTGATCCGAAGCGCAAATCATCCCGAACGCCCTTTGTGCTTCTGGTTTGCTCAGGAACGTAGGTTGCTCCCTGCGTTGACGACGAGATGCGCATAGGGCCGCTGCAGCAGATGCGATCCGCTGAACGTTGGTGATCATTGTCAACGCATCAGGCCCTTGCCCCGGCGTTAGACGGATTTCATATTGTCGATCCTTGTAGGCGCCTAACTTGATCGTTTGATGTGCGACGCCCAGTTCGGCGCCTACCTCTGAGAAAGACTTCACGGTCTCTTCACCGCCGTCGTAAGCGATGGCGATGAGAGCCGCGGCTGAAGCAGTTCTGGTGTCCTCCAGTAATGACATGATCTCATCAGCGAGCGCCATTACGGAGCTTCCCAGCTCCAACATCGCTGATAGTCTGTCGGGGACGGCCGCAGCTAAATTCGGTTCATTTGGCTCTTGAGCGCGGTCGGCTTTGACTCCGAAGATAGCCTTCTCGCTCTGGATCAATTCATTTCGCGCGGAGATGTTCCCACAGCGGCTCAGGATTCTTGCGGCGATGGCAAAGTGTTCTCGGGACTGCTCAGCTGACGTTTTGGACAAGAAAAGAGCGGTTACTCGATGCATTTCAGCAAGCAATTCGAGTGAGGGCTCCGAGCACGCTTCGACAGCCTTTGCGAAAAACGTTTTGGCGGCACTGGTGCCGAGGTGGTGGTGGCCCTCCGAGATCAGCAAGTAGAGTCTCGCAAGCAGGCCGTCGTCACTGCCTTGCTCCAGCTTGCTTAGTCCGTCGGTCGCAAGTGAAATCCCCTGCAGGTAGTCACCTAGTCGGTACATCCATTTCACTCGTGTCGGAAGATGCCATGCGAAGTAATAATTGGCCCGTCCCCTAAAATTCGTGCAGCACGCCAAAATGGCGTCGGCAAGCGAGCCAGCTCTCGCTAAGTCTCCGGTTGCCAGTGCGAGCATCATCTCTGTGTCTAGGATGCCGATTTCTGCAGGGCCTCCGCGTGTGATGATTGTGAGAAGCTCGTCTAGCAGTGTCGAAACCTCGACATAATCGCCCTGTGCCAGTCTGATGTAGGCCAGGTTGTTCAGTGAAGGAATGAGTAGCTCGCGTGAGCCAGTCTGTCGGCTGTGCAGCACCGAAGTTCGAGCATGACTGAGTGCTTTCTCGTAGTCCGCTTGAACAATGCCTGTCGCAGTTTCAATGATCTCGAGTCGAGCCGCTCTGTTTATGCTCCAAAACGTGCCGAGGAGGCCTCGTGCCGTCGCCAGGTTCTCCGAAGCCGTCAGCAGCTGCCCTCGCTTCGTGGCAATCTCCGCGCTCAGCAAATGGAAGTCGACCATCGCACGACCGTCGCCAGACCTAATTGCGTGTTGGCGAAGTCGTGACATTTCGACCATCGCGGGTTCGAGCCCAACCCATCCAACCATGGATTGGATGTAACTTGCGAGAACTCGACTCTCAAACGTGGCGTCTTCTGTTGCTTGAGCTTCCAAATTGGCTTTGCTGAAGGCACGCAAGCCATCCTCAATGGCACCAGTCGCCAAGCTGACGCGCGCGATCACTTCCCAGCAGCTCGCTTTTTCGCGATGCGTCAGCCGCTCATTGAGTAGCCTGCGAGCGAGTTCGATCGCGCGCACCGCTGAGCCTACATGGTTTTCAAGCCGCGCTCGGAGTACGCGCAACTCGCGTGACACTTCCCGCGCATTGTCGATTGCTGCCGCGGCCTCTCTGAAGAGGCCGACGTCCGCCATTTCAAACGGTGACGCGGCGCCCGCCATAGCTCGCTAGTGAATAAGTGTTCTCGACGATGGCGGCTGTGGAGATTCGCTCGATACGGTCAGGCCAAGTACTTCGCGAAGGTTCAGTGAATTCGCAATTTCTGTCACCTCAATCTCTGTGGCACGCGATCGCTGCTGAGGAACCGGAGTCAAACCCGCCGCCGACAAGAGAGTTCTGGGTGCCGCGACCAACACGTCTGCAGTCGAAAGGCGAACCACATAACCAGATCCGTTTGTCGCTGATGATATTGCTCGCTCGATCGTTCGCGTCATCGAGTCCCCGCCGCCTGTGGCCCCCGTGTCTACCCGCCATCTGACCCGAACGATCATGTAACGTTCCGCATTGTGTCGATCGCCGAACTGAGACCTGCTTGAGAGGACGGTGTCGAGCACCGTATATACCGCCTCACGACTGTGGTGCTCGCTAGCGTCAATCTCAACCATTTTGTCGTGAGCTAAGGATGCGGCAAGCGCCGCTCCGATGAGGGGTGCGATTGACTGAATCAGAACACGCTGCTCAACTGTGATTTCGCCTCCCTCTTTTGCGTAGAGGGTCAGTGTTCCGATCGTGGTGTTGCCGTCAATGAGGGGCACGCTTGAGCCCAATGAGACCTGCGCAAGTCGGGCAAGTTCGGGATTGAGATCCAGTGTCGCATCCGAATTCCAAATTGGCGTCTGGTGCGCCGCCACCCATCCCGAGAGTCGTTCGCCGAGAGCAATCTCCTCCCCGTTGACTAGGGGCGATAGTCTTCCATCGGCGTATTTGCACTTCAGCGATCGTTCGTCGTCCGTGACGCAGTAAATCGCCACACTTTCGAAGGATGCGAATTTTGCGAGATGTGCCGATATAAGTGTGCTGAGATCCTCTGCTCCGAGGCCTTTAGGTGCGGGCTTCAGCGCTCTCAGAAGCGACAGTGTCTTGACGGCCAGTCGGTCATCAAATGACGCGGTCATGACAGCCGCGGGCTCGTGCGACACTTTCAGCTTGGTCGCGATTGTTTCGAGAGCTTCGGCCTCGGTGGCAGACTGCTCTGCAAGTTGCGAAAGTTGACGTTGAGTTTCGATAAACCTATCGACAATAAGCGGATCGTACATTGTTCCGCGCCGTTCAATGAGAACCCCAATGGCGTCTTGAACCGACAGTCGCGGGCGATAGGGCCGATCAGAGGTCAGCGCGTCGAAACAATCGACGACCGAAAGCACCCGAGCGCCAAGAGGGATAGTCACACCTTTAAGCCCGTCCGGATAGCCAGTACCGTCCCAGGATTCATGGTGGTGTCTCACGATCGGAACGACCGGATACGGGAACTGGATTGAGCCCAGAATGTCCGCGCCGATGTTTGCGTGTTGTTTCATTACGGAGAATTCGTTCGTCGTCAGCTTTCCGGGCTTGTTGAGTATGTATTCCGGAATTGCCAGCTTTCCCATGTCATGCAGCAGTGCAGCCGCCTCGATCGCTTTGATTTGAGCGTCGTCATTCACGCCAAGCGCTTTAGCCAAGCCGACCGCCAACCGTTGAACACGACGGATATGTCCGTGAGTAATCTGGTCCTTTGCATCAATCGCCATCGCAAGCGTCTCAATGGTCGAGAGATACATCTTGTTTACTTGAGTGAGGTGCTGATTTGCGTCCTCTATTCGCCCAAGCGAAGTCTTAAAGGTCAAATAGGAAATCAACAACAGAGGAACGATGATGCCTAGAGTGGTAAAGTCAATGTGACGGGTATACGTGACCAGCAGGCCGGCCACGGACCCGCCACCGAAATAGTTGACGGACAGCCAAAGAAAGTTATCTCGCCAAATGGTTAGCGGCGATCTCTCCTGCTCCAAGGCGAGAGCCAACGTGACGAGCCAACTGTTGAGCAAGAAATAAGAGAGAGTAAATAAGAAGAGCGGAAAGAGAATATGCGACAGTGGTGTGCTGCTGACTGAGTAAGGCTGAATTCCCGAAGAGAGGAAGAAGACCTCTCCAGCGACCCGAGTAGCAAGCGCAACTGCAGAAACGTTAAAGATTACGCGAAACGGCTCCCGCGCATGATGCCCCAACCGAAGGGAGATGATCAGAGCGTCCAGCAGCGCGGTAATTGTTCCTGCTGCGGGACCGAACAACAGAACTGACGCGAAGACGAAAGTGTCAGATACCGACAGGCGGGCTCGGACGCCCGGGATGCGAACCGTGAAGTTGCCCGTGAGCAGCGTTAGTGCAGCAAGAATCAGCCATTGAAAATCAACGGCTTGGATGAAGAGCTGTACGAGAGAGTGGATTGCGACTGCCAATCCAATTGCAGACACTCCAAGCACATAGGCTCTTACCTGACTCGACAGTTCTTTCAGTTGTCGCGGCATGCCCTAAGCGTGGGTAGGATACCCACGATTTTCGGTCTAGTCGCCCCAGATAATTAGCTTTGCCATTGTCGGCTCCATTGAAAGAAAGTGAACTTCGGTGCAGCTGGGCACCTTAGTCGCCCCAGACGATTACATCCCCCCACACGATGACGTCACCCCACACGATCACGTCCTGGGCAGAGGAGGTGGCGAGCGAGTCCCCCCAGACGATCACATCGCCGGAGGTGGAGTCGCCCCACACGATGACGTCCCCCCAGACAGTCAGGTCACGGAGCGAATCACCCCAGACGATTACATCGCCCCACACGATCACGTCGCCCCAGACGATGACGTCACCCCACACGATCACATCGCCCCAAACAATCACTTGGGATTGCATCGTGTGGTTAGGTGAAACAGAGAAGGACATTCCGGTCTCTGCCTTCGGCTGGACCGCTAAGTTCGCAATTTGATCGATGTTTGTCAGATCAAGGCTTCCGGCGCCGCCGGCGAGGAGGCCGGACTTCGGCATGAAGTCGGCACTGGCCTGCAAGGCAAGCTTCACCTGCAGCGGGCTCAACTGGCCGTCGCCATCCAGCACCAGCGCCGCAGCTCCCGAGACCACCGCGGCGGCCATGCTCGTGCCGCTCATCGAGTAGTAATCGCGCGCGCCGGGGCCGTCCAGGAAGCGCTCGGGGTGCGCAACCGCCAGCGTCGACTCCTTCATGATCGTCGACACGATCTTCGATCCCGGCGCCACCAGGTCCGGCTTGACGATGTGATCGATCAGCGTCGGCCCCTTCGAACTCCACGGCGCCACTTCATCGTCGCCGCGATCCAGCGTGCCCTGCGTGCGCAGCGCGCCAACCGTGATCGCAAACGGCGAGATCCCAGGCGACGTGATGCTCCCAAACACCAGCTTGCCCGCCGGCGTCTGGCCGTAGTTGCCCGCCGAGGCGACCACCACGATCCCCGCCCGCGCCGCGCGCTCGACCGCCTGGCAGATCGGGTCGTCCTTGTAGCTCTGCGTCGGCGCCGCGCCGATCGACAGGTTGATCACCCGAATCGCAAACTGCTTCCGATACGTCACCGCGAAGTCGATCGCCGCGACCACGTCGGCCGCCGTGCCCTGGCCGTTGCCGTCGAGCACGCGCAGGTTGAGGAGATGCGCCGCCGGCGCCATGCCGGCATCGACGCCGTCGATCTTCACGTTGCGCAGCGCCCGCGCGGCGATGATCCCCGCGATGTGCGTGCCGTGCCCGTAGCGGTCGTAGCCGCCATTGGCCGCGTTGACAAAATCAACGCTCGCAACCACGCGCTGCGCAAGTGCCGGGTGGTCGTAGGCGATGCCGCTGTCGATCACCGCCACGCCGATGCCGCGGCCGTTGACCTTGCCCAGGGCTTCGATCTCACCGGCCCACGCCGCTTCCGCGCCCGTCACCTCCGTCGTCAGGACCGAATCCGCCTTGACGATCGCATTGCCCGACACCGCGTCCACTTCCTGGTCGCGCGCGAGCAGCTCCAGTTGCTGCGGGGTGACGCTGAACACGCCTCCGGACTCGAGCGACCGCTTCACGCGCAGCCCGGTCCGTTGTGCGATCCGGCCGATCGTATCCGGCTTGCCGCTGATGATCACATCCACCGAGCCAGAGCCAGACTGCAGGTGCAGCGCCAGGTCGGACGACAAGCGCGCGCGCCGCGGACCAGCGTCGGCCGTTGCCGCAAGCAGCGACAGACCGACCACCATCACGGTGGAGAAGTGCCAGATCACGCGCAACGACCGCAGCGGGCGGCTCGTCCAGTGCTCTGACTTCAGGTTCGCCATTCACGAATCTCCGGTTGAAAGTAAGTGCGTTGCGCGCGGCCCTTAGCTCGCCGTCCGCATCTCGTCGACCGAATCCAGGAGCACCCGCTGCGATCCGCCCAGCGTGCGAATCGTGCGCAGCCGGCCGTCGCGAATCCGGTAATACACGGTGCGTCGCGACACGCCGAGCAGCTGCGCGGCCTGCTCGATGCTCACGCTGCGACCAACCTGCGGATGAAACTGCGGCGCGCCGAACGTCAATGGCTGGACTTCCATCGGAACTTGCTCCTTTCACGCGTGGTAATGGCAGAGACGATGCCAGTTGCAGAGATTCGAGCGCCGAGAGCCGCTAACTGATTGCATTACAAGGGTTTGTTCGGCTACCATGCCGTCCAGTCGGCCAGCCGTTGACGCGAGGAATCGAGCCAGATGATTGGCCCGCGTGTTTCACTGGCAATACGGATCGAGCTTTTTGCGTGCAAATCGCAAAAATTGCCAACATCCGTGCACTGAAAAAACCGGCCAATGGATTGGCCGATAGGACAAGAAGTGAACCGACAATCGCGCGCTTTGCTGAGCGTTCTGCTGGTGGGCGTCATCGCCTTCGTGGGGTGGCGTTGGTACACCAGCACGCACGACGACGGCGAGACCGGGACCGAGATCAAGTTCTCGGAAGTCCAGACGCGAGGCGGGCAGCTCACTTCGTCGCTCCGCAGCGAGCCGCGCAGCTTCAACCGGCTGATGGTCAGCTCGGTGCCGACGGATCTGTATTCGATCCTGACCGGCAGCAAGCTTGTTCGCGTCAATCGCGCCACGCGCGAGATCGAACCGGGCGTGGCGGAAAAGTGGACCATCTCTCCGGACAGCAAGACGTGGACACTGACGTTGCGCGACGGCGTCGTCTGGTCGGACGGCGTCCCCTTCACCTCCGCCGACGTCGTCTTTACGTTCCAGGCGATCTACGACGCCAAGACCGACAGCCCGCTCGCCAGTTCGCTCAAGATCGGCGGCAAGCCGCTCGGCGTCGCTGCACCCGATGCGAAGACCGTGGTGATTACGCTGCCGGCGACCTTCGGACCGGGAATCGCGCTGCTCGACAACGTGACGCTCGCGCCGAAGCACAAATACGAAAGCGCGCTGAAGGCCGGCAAATTCGCCGAGGCCATGTCCGTCTCGACGCCGCCGGCGGAGCTCGTGTCGCTCGGGCCTTTCATGCTCACGGCCTACACGCCCGGTCAGCGGCTGGTCTTCGATCGGAATCCGAAATACTGGAAGAAGGACACCGCCGGCGTGCAGCTGCCGTATCTCGACCAGGTCGTCTTCGAGATCGTGCCCGATCAGAATGCGGAACTCGTCCGCCTGCAATCCGGGTCGCTCGACACGCTGCAGCAGCAGATCCGGCCTGAGGACATTGCCACGCTCCGGCCGCTCGAGCGGCAGGGCAAGCTGAAGATCGTCGAGCTTGGCGTCGCTGCCGACGCCGACCTGTTCTTCTTCAACCTGCGCGCGCCGTACTGGGCGAAGGACCCGCGGCGGGCGTGGATCACGCGCAAGGAATTCCGGCAGGCCATTTCTCACGCGATCGACCGCGAAGCATTCGCCAACACCGTGTTCCTCGGCGCCGGCGTCCCGATCTGGGGGCCCGTGACGCCCGGAAACAAGGAATGGTTCTCGCCCAACATCCAGCGCTACGCCTACTCGCTCGAACGCGCCAAGGAACTCCTCGCCGGCATCGGCCTGTCGAATCGCGACCAGGATGAGTGGCTGGAGGATGCAAACGGCAACGAAGCCGCGTTCAATATCATCGCGTATCGCGGCAACTCCTCGGTGGAGCGCGGCGCGGCGGTGGTGCGTGATGAGCTGAGGAAGATCGGCATCCGCGTCGACGTGGTGCTGCTCGAGCAGGGCGCGCTGCTGCAGCGCATGCAGAAAGGTGATTTCGAGTCGATCTACTTCGTCTTCAACACGACGAACCTCGATCCGGCAATGAACTCCGATTTCTGGCTCAGCTCGGGCTCCGCGCACGTGTGGAACATCGGCCAGGCCAAGCCCTCAACAGAGTGGGAGAAGCAGATCGACGACTTGATGGTGACCGTCATGAGTCACGTCGATCCGCAGGAACGGCAGGCGGCCTTTCTCGAGATCCAGAAGGTCTTTGCCGACAATCTGCCGGTCTTGTACTTCGTGGCGCCGAGGCTCTACATGGGCGTGAGCACCCGCGTCGGCGGACTGTCACCCTCGATTCTCCGCCCCCAGCTGCTGTGGAACATCGACAGCATGACGGTGTCGGGAGCGCGCTGAGCCGCGAATGGGACGCTACCTCCTCAAGCGTCTCGGCTTTGCGCTGCTCCTCGTGTTCGTCGTCTCGTCGGCCGCGCTGCTGCTGACCCGGATCGCGCCCGGCGACTACGCGACGATCAGCGGTGTCGAACTGACGATCGAGCAGCGCGACCGGCTGCGCACGGCCAGCGGCCTCGACCAGTCATTCGCGCGGCAATACGTTGGATGGCTGACCGGCATTGCCCGCCTCGACTTCGGGCAATCGCTCTTGTATCTGCGTCCTGTGCGATCGATCGTCGGCGAGCGCGCGCTCAACACCGCGGTGCTCGCAACGTTGTCGCTGCTGCTGGCGACCGTCATCGGCATTCCGCTCGGCATCTACTCGGGCACTCAGCCCCGCATCGGGCGCACCATCGTCAGGACGCTGTCGTTGATCGGCTTGTCAGTGCCGCCGCTCATCGGATCGCTGGCCCTCGTGTTTCTCGCGGCGCGGACCGGGTGGCTGCCGGTCGGCGGCATGTCGTCCAACACCGGCGTGGCCCTCACGTGGGCCGCATCGCTCGCCGATCTCGTGAAGCACTTGCCGTTGCCGGCGCTCGCGCTCGCCCTGCCCATGGCGGCGACGCTCGAGCGATTACAGTCGGAAGCGATCGAGGCCGCCGTGCGGCAACCGTTCGTGGCGGCCAGCCGCGCTCGCGGCGTCAACGCCGCGCAGTCGATCCTGCGTCATGCCTGGCCGGTGTCGTTGCGCCCGGTGCTTGGCTTCTACGGGATGATGATCGGCAGCCTGTTCAGCGGCTCGTTCGTCGTCGAAGTCGTGACGGCGTGGCCCGGACTCGGGCGATTGATGTTTGATGCGCTGAAGGCGCGCGACCTGTTCCTCGTCGCCGGCTGTGCGGCCACCGGCGCCTTCTTCCTCGCCATCGGCACGCTGATTGCGGATCTGTTGCTGGCCTGGACCGATCCGCGCGTCACCACGGGTGAAGGCGCGTGACGCGGCGCGCCGGCGTGTTTCTGATCGTGCTGGCCGTTGTCGCGGTGGCCGCGCCGTGGATTGCGCCATACGATTCGAGCGAGGCGTTCCGCGAATTCCTCCATGCGCCGCCGATGCGCCCGCACTTCGAAGGCCTGTCGCCGCTCGTGCATCCGCTCGTGCTCGCCGATCGCCTCGAGCAGCGGTTCGAACCGGATCCGTCCCGCTCGGTGCGCCTGCCGTGGTTCGAGAAGGACGCGACCGCGCCGGTGTTCCTGCTCGGCGCCGACGACTTCGGGCGGGACGTGCTCTCGCGGCTGTTGTACGGCGCGCGCACGTCGATCGGCCTCGCCCTCGTGGCCACGCTTGGTGCCGTGCTGATCGGCGCGCTCGCCGGTGCCTGGGCGGGCTACCGTGGCGGATGGATCGACGATGCGATCATGCGCGTCGCGGATTTCGTCCTTGTGCTGCCGGCGATCTACGTGGTGCTGGTCTTGCGCGCGGTGCTCCCGCTGGTGCTGCCTGCGTCCACCGTGTTTCTGCTGGTCACGTGGATCTTCGTCGTCGTTGGATGGCCGTTCGTCGCCAAGGGCGTGCGCGCGATCGTCGCGGGCGAAGCGCATCGCGAGTACGTGCAGGCGGCGCAGTCGCTGGGCGCGTCGCACTGGCGGATTCTCACGCGGCATTTGATTCCTGCCTGTGCCGGCCACCTGGTGATCCAGGCCACGTTGTTATTGCCGGCATTCATCCTCGCGGAAGCGACGCTCTCGTACATTGGCCTTGGATTCCCCGATCCGATCGCCAGTTGGGGCACGATGCTCGCCGGTGCTGGTAACTACAACGCGATCGCGAGGTTTCCGTGGACGCTCTCGCCGGCCGCGGCGATTTTCGCCGTCACGCTGGCTACGAATCTGATTGCCACGAAGAACACGAATAGAATTTCCTGATGCTGCCTACACGCGAACGCATTCTCCTCGGCCCAGGTCCCAGCCTCACAAGTCCTCGCGTGATGAAGGCGATGACCGCGCCAACGCTGAGCCATCTCGACCCGCAGTTCCTCGACATCATGGACGACACCCGCGCCCGGCTTGCGCGCGTGTTTCAGGCGCCCGAGGGATCGTTTGCGTTTGCCGTGTCCGGCACCGGCACGTCAGGGATGGAGACGGCAGTGGCGAACCTCGTGTCGCCCGGCAGCCGCGTCGTATCGGCGATCAGCGGCTACTTCGCCGATCGACTTGCGCAGATGGCAACGCGCTACGGCGCGGACGTACGCCGCGTCGAGGCCGAGTGGGGCAGCGCCGTCGATCCCGAACAGGTGCGGCGCGCGCTCAAGGAATCGCCGGCTGACATCGTCACGGTGGTCCATGCGGAAACGTCGACGGGTGTTCTGAATCCGGTGCGTGACATCGCCGCCATCGCCCACGAACATGGCGCGCTGGTCATCGTCGATGCCGTCACGTCGCTTGGCGGCATGCCCCTCGACGTTGCCGGATGGGGGCTCGACGTCGTCTACAGTTGCAGCCAGAAGTGCCTCGGCGCGCCGTCAGGCATGTCGCCGATCGTGTTCACGCCCAATGCACTGGCAAGAAAGGTCGGCTGCCGGAGCTTCTATCTCGACGTCGCGCTGCTCGAGGACTATTGGATTCGCCGCAAGTATCACCACACGATGTCCGCGTCGCTGATCTACGCGCTGCGCGAGGCGCTCGTGGACGTCGAGGAAGAAGGACTCACGGCGCGATGGGCGCGCCACGAGCGCAATCACCTCGCGTTCGTCGCCGCCCTCGATCGCATCGGCCTGGCGCTGTTGCCGGCTCCCGCTGATCGGTTATGGACGCTCAACGCCGTGAAGGTGCCCGCCGGTGTTGATGATGCGGCAGTGCGCAAACATCTGCTGCAACAGTTCAACATCGAGATCGGCGCGGGACTCGGTCCGCTGGCCGGCAAGGTGTTCCGCGTGGGGTTGATGGGGACGAGTTCGTCCCAAGAACTGGTCGATCTGCTCGCCGGTGCGCTGCAAACGTCGATGAACGCCGTGGCACAGGGGTTGCACTGACGATCCACATGCGACAGGCGATCCTCCGTCCGGCCACGGTCCTGGCACTGGCGTGCGCGTTCGCCCTCGGCGCCGCGTGTGCCACGAACCCGGTGAGCGGCAAGCGACAGATGTCGCTGATGAGCGAGGCCGAGGAGCTGGCGATCGGCCAGCAGATGGACACCGAGGTGCGCCGCGAGATGGGTGTCTATAACGATCAATCCTTGCAGCGATACGTCAGCGACATCGGCCTCGAGATCGCGCGGCGCTCGCATCGACCCAACCTGCCGTGGACCTTCACGATCGTCGACAGTCCTGCCATCAATGCGTTTGCGCTTCCTGGCGGATACATCTACCTGACGCGCGGCCTGATGGCCTACCTGGATGACGAGGCGGAACTGGCCGGCGTGCTTGGCCACGAAATCGGCCACGTTACGGCTCGCCATGCCGCCCAGTCGTACACGCGCCAGGCCCAAGCAAGCGTTGGCCTGACGATCCTCAGCATCCTCGTGCCGAGCACGCGCCCGTTCGCTGATCTCGGCGCGACCGGGCTCAGCGTGCTGTTCTTGAAGAACGGACGCGAGCAGGAACTCGAAGCGGATCGCCTTGGGGTCGAATACGCGGCCGACTCCGGCTACGACCCGACCGGCGTGCCGCGGATGCTCAACACGCTCACGCGCATCGACAAGCTGAGCGAGCGCGGCGTGCCGAACTGGTTGTCGACGCATCCCGCTTCCGAAACCCGAGTCGAACAGGCCGCGCCGTTGGCCGCGAAGTTCGAGTCGACGGCCGCCAAGGCGGTCAACCGTGATGCGTATCTCGAACGCATCAACGGCCTCGTGTTCGGCGACAAGCCCGAGGACGGCGTCGTACGCGGCAGCGAATTCCTGCATCCGCTGTTGCGCATCGGCGTGACCTTTCCGGAAGGATGGGAGCTCACCAACAGCGAGCAGGCGGTGATGGCGCGCGAGCCCGGCACCGATCACTACATGGTGCTGCAGGAGGTGGATCGCCAGTCATTCGCCGGGCAGGGATCTCGATCGATTGCGGACCTTGCGATTGGCGTCATGCGGCGCGCCGGCTACCAGAACGTGGACGGAGCAATCGAAGACATCAACGGCAACCAGGCCTATGTCGGCCTGTATCGCGGTAACGCCAAGGATGTCGGGAAGGTGATGATGCGCGCCGCTCACGTGTCGATGGGGCGGCAGGTGTACGTGATCGCCGGCTTCGCGCCCGAGAAGGAATTCGATCTGGTGGACCGCGAGATTGCGCCCGCGCTTCGAACATTCCGGCAGTTGACGACGCGTGAAGCGGCAGAGATCCGCCCCAACAAGATCCAGTTCTACGTGGTGAAGCCGGGTGATTCGTGGCAGTCGATCGCCGCGCGGCAAAGCCGCAACTTCGTCAATGCCTCGACGCTCGCTATCATGAACGACCGCGAGGTCAGCGAGCAGCCGCAGCCCGGCGATCGCGTCAAGATCGTCGTCGAAGGGTAGAATCGCGGCTGTGCCCGCCAAACGTGCGCTGTGGTCGCGAATCGCGCGGTCCCTGCTGCTGTTGCCGACGCTGGGCTTCCTGTACATCGGCTACATCTATCTGACGTTGCCGGATGTGCGGCCGCTCGCCAAAGACAACCCAAAGACGACCGCGTTCATGGAGCTGCGCAAGGATGAAGCGCGCCGCGACGGGCGCGACGGCTTCACCATTCGCCAGCAATGGTTGCCGTACCGGCAGATCTCGCCGTTCCTCAAGCGGGCTGTGATCGTCACCGAAGACGCGGCCTTCTTCGATCACGACGGCATCGACCTGAACGAGATCAGGGCGTCGCTCGAAAAAAACTGGGAGGAAGGGCAGTTCCTGCGCGGCGGCAGCACGATCACACAGCAGCTGGCCAAGAATCTCTACTTGTCGGAGTCGCGGAATCCGATCCGCAAGTTGACGGAATTGCTGATCGCGAGGCGGCTCGAGGCGGCGCTGACCAAGCAACGCATCTTCGAGATCTACTTGAACTCGATCGAGTGGGGCGATGGCATCTTCGGCTGTGAAGCCGCGTCTCGCGCCTACTTCAGCAAGTCGTGCGCAAACCTCGACGTGCCTGAGGCCGCGCTGCTTGCCGGAGCCATCATCAATCCACGCGTGCACAGCCCGGCGAAGCCCACCAAGCGATTGCTGCGGCGTCAGCAGATCATCTTGAAGCGCATGCAGTTCAAGCCGCCGCTCCCCGCTGCGCCAGAGCCACGTGACGAGTCGCCCGCGGCCACGCCGGCCGTGCCGACGCCGATGCCATTTCCGGTGCCGCCGAATCCGCCGCCGGACAATCGCTCGCCCGACAACGGCTCGCCGGCCGCGCGGCCGCCTAGCTGACGCGCTTGGCGCCGATGAATCGGCTGGCCCAGTAATCCTGGCTGAGGCTCTCGACGCGCACGACGCCACGCTCGCTCGGTGCGTGCACGAATTGATCGCCGCCGATCATGATCCCGACGTGCGACGCGCCCGGCGCAACCGTGGAGAAGAACACCAGGTCGCCAGGCGCCAGACGATCGCGCGACACCTTCTTGCCGATCTGAAATTGCTCGCGCACTTGTCGCGGCATCGCGACGCCGTTCTTCTCGTACACGTATTTCACGAACCCGCTGCAGTCGAAGCCTTGCGGGTTGTCGCCGCCGTCGCGGTATGGCGCGCCGCGCAGCGACAAGGCCGTCCCGGACAACGCGTATCCATCCGCCACCCCGTTACCCGGCGCAACCAGGGTCGGGGCCGCCGGCTTCGCGGGCGCAGGGACGGTGGGCGCTTCTGTGACCGGGCCGCTCCCGGCATCGACAGGCGCGGGCACGGCGACAGTGCCGCCTTTCCCGGGCATCGGGAACGGCTGCGGCGTGTAGACGATTCCGCCCGAGCTCGCGCAGGCAGCGAACGAGCCGGCGACGACGACGATGAGGATCCGGCCGAGGTGATGGGCCATCGAACGGCAGTATCGGCCGTTCGTGCCGAATTGTGTAGTCCCACGCGATTCGTGGCACAATGCTTTCAAAATGGAGCAGACGCTCCTCCTCAGCGCAACCTACGAGCCGCTGAAGGTCGTTCACTGGCAAAAGGCGGTGACGTTGTGGTGTCAGGGGAAGGTCGAGATCATCGCGCATCACGACCGCGAAGTCCGTGCTGTGTCCTTTTCCTTCAAGCTGCCGTCCGTCATCCGGCTGTTACGCTACGTCCGGATCAAGAAACGCTTCGACTATGTGCCCTTCTCTCGCGCCAACATTTACGCGAGAGACGAGTTCACCTGCCAGTACTGCGCCGAAGTCTTCCCCACTCAAGAGCTCACGTTCGATCACGTCGTTCCGGTGTCGCAGGGCGGCCGCAAGGACTGGGAGAACATCGTCACGTGCTGCGTCACGTGCAATCGTCGCAAGGGTGGACGCACGCCAGACGAAGCCCGCATGCGGTTGATCCGCCCGCCGCGACGGCCGATGTCGGCGCCCGCAATTCGCATTACCATCGGATTGCGCAGCGCGCCGGAAAGCTGGCGTGACTACCTGTACTGGAATCTTGAGCTCGACGAAGACGACGGCTAAGAGAGACACGTGCCCGTATTAACCAGCCTCGAGCCAGTGCGCGTCGTCGAAGGCGGGCGGCTCTGGCTGCGCGGCGACGGCTTCCCCCAACCTGAATCCACCGCTGACCTCGTCACCATCGGCGGCGTGTCGGCGCGGATGTCTTTCGCGGCACCCGATCGGCTGGCGGTCGTCGTCCCCCCGGGGCTTGACGGTGGCGAGACACCGGTCAAGGTCGCGTGGTTGCCTGGCGCGACGTTGTATGCGCGTGTCGGCACGATGCTCGCAACCGGGTTGCACCAGGTCGACAATCCGGTCCTTGGCGACGACGGCCATCTGTATGTGACCTACAGCGGCTCGCGCGGGCAGGAAGCCACGGTGTCGATCTTCCGGGTGACGCCAGGCGGCGCGCGCGAACCGTTCGTGCACGGCCTCGTCAACCCGACGTCGATGGCAGTGGGACCTGACGGGTTGCTCTACGTGTCGAGCCGATTCGAAGGGCGCGTGTATCGCGTGTTCGAGGACGGCCGCTACGAGGTGATGGCGTCCGATCTCGGTGTCGCGTGCGGTCTCGCGTTTGGCGCGGATGGATCGCTGTACGTCGGCGATCGTTCCGGGACGATCTTCAGGATTCATCCAAGCGGCAAGACGGACACGTTCGCCACCATCCCGTCGAGCGTGGCGGCGTTCCACCTGGCGATGTCGCCCGAGGGCGTGCTCTACGTCGCGTCACCGACGCTGGCGTCGTACGACTCGATCCGGCGGATCGATCCGAACGGGCACGTCGAGGTGGTCGACACGCGTTTTGGTCGCCCGCAGGGCATGGCGTTCGATCGCGCAGGTGTGCTGCACGTCGTTGAGGCGTTGGCCGGGTCGAGCGGCGTGTACGCGCTTCGTCCCGGACTCGAGCCAGAATTGATCGTGGCCGGCGCGGGGCTGGTCGGTGTGGCGTTCGGCCGCGCCGGGGACATGATCGTCGCCTCGAACGATTCGGTCTACGCTTTCCCATCACCCGCATGACGTCGTTCCTCGTGAATGTGTCGCTGCTGCTCGCAGCGGCATCGCTCGGGCTCCGCGTCACGTCCGTGCTGATCGGTCCGCGCCTTCACCCTGTGCTGCGATTGCTGTGCGCGCTGCTGATTGGCGCCGCACTCGTCGTCGGCCTGATGCAGGTGAGTGACGCGTACGAGATACACGATCTTGGACTGGGCCTGCTGATGTCTCTCGCGCCGGTCGGCGTGTACGATCTCACCAAGTGGTGGTTCCGCCGCCGCTTGGCTCGCTGATGCGTTGAGTGCCTCATGACCGTGCCGGCCTATCGCACCATCGACCACGACGAAGCGCAGCGTTTGATCGACGCTGATGAGGCGTTGATCATCGACGTGCGTACGCCGGGCGAGTTCGCTCGGCTTGGGCATATTCCCGGCGCCTGGCTGATTCCCGTTGACCTGATCGCGTCCGCGCCGGCAATTCTTCCCGAAGACGTCAGGCCGGTGATCGTCTATTGCGAGCACGGCGTGCGCAGCCGCGCGGCATCCCAGTTGCTGGCCGACGCCGGCGTTACCAACATCTTGAACCTGGCCGGCGGGCTCGCGCATTGGACGGGGCCGCGAGAGTTCGGCGCAGGCGCCGTGCGCGGACCATCGTCCTGGCTGCTCGACAACGCCGACCTCCTGCCGCGCGGCGGTCGCGTGCTGGATGTCGCGTGCGGCCGTGGGCGGCACGCCTTGCTGCTGGCCGGCGCCGGGTTCGAGGTCCGCGCCGTCGATCGCGATGCCGACGCGATCGCGCGGGAGATCGACGTGGCCAGCAAGTTGGGTTTCCCGATCGACGCCAGGGTGATGGACCTCGAGACCGATCCACCGCCGGCGCTCGGTGCCGGCGAGTATGACGTCGTGCTCGTCTTCAACTACCTGCATCGCCCGTTGATGCCGAGGCTGCGTGAGGCCGTCGCGCCGGGTGGCCTCGTCTTCTACGAAACGTTCACGGTGAAGCAGGCCGAGCGAGGCCACCCTCGCAATCCTGCGTTCCTGTTGCAGGACGATGAACTGCCGGCGCTGATGGCGCCGCTCGAGATCGTGCGCGCACGTGAGGGCGAGATCGATGGCCGCTGGCTTGCGTCCGTCGTCGCGATGCGCCCGAAGTAGAATGCAGGCGACCGTTTCATGAGCCAGCTCTTTCAACGCAAGCCGATTGCCGAACTGCTCGTCGACGAAGATTCGAGCCGTTCGCTCAAGCGCGTGCTTGGCGCCGGCGACCTGATCATGCTCGCGATCGGCGCTGTGATCGGCGCCGGCATCTTCGGCGCGATCGGCACTGCCGCGGCCGGCCAGGTCGGACCGCACGGCGAGGTGATCCGCTACGCCGCCGGCCCGGCGCTGGTGTTCTCGTTCATCCTGCTCGGCGGCGCGTGCGCGCTCGCGGCGCTGTGCTACGCGGAACTCGCGGCGATGATCCCGCAGGCGGGGAGCGCGTATGCCTATTCGTACGCGACGCTCGGCGAGCTGGTCGCGTGGATCATCGGCTGGGACCTGATGCTCGAGTACGCCGTCGGCAACGTGGCCGTCGCGATCTCGTGGGGCGACTACTTCACCTCGTTGTTGCGGAGCGCCGGCCTCTCGCTTCCTGTCTTCCTGACAACCGGGTATCGAACCGCGCTGTTGAGTTCGGATCCGGCGATCCATGGATTGCTGGACACGGCGCCGCACCTGTTTGGCCTGCCGGTCCTCGTCAACCTGCCGGCGTTTGCGATCGTGATGCTGATCACGTGGCTGTTGCTGCGCGGCGCGCGGGAGAGCGCGACCGCCAACACGATCATGGTCGTGATCAAGCTCGTCGTGCTCGCGTTGTTTTGCGGCGTGGGCCTGATGAACATCAACACCGCCAACTACACGCCGTTTGCCCCCAACGGGTTCACGGGCATCCACCAGGGTGCGGCGATCGTCTTCTTCGCCTACATCGGCTTCGACGCGATTTCGACGGCGGCGGAGGAGACGCGCAATCCGCAGCGCAACCTGCCGATCGGCATCCTCGGTGGCCTGGCCGTGTGCACGGTCATCTATGTCGTGATCGGCGCGGTCATCACGGGCATGGTGCCGTACACGGAGCTCGGCGTCGCGGATCCGCTGGCGCGCGCGCTCGAGCTCACCGGCTATCGCAACGTGGGCGCCATCGTCGCCTTCGGCGCGGTGATCTCGATGTCGGCGGTGCTGCTGGTGTTCCAGTACGGGCAGCCGCGCATCTTCTTCTCGATGGCCCGTGACGGCTTGCTGCCCGAGTGGGTCGCGCGCATCGACCCGAAGACGCGCACGCCGTACACGTCGACGCTGATTACCGGCATCCTCGTCGCGGTCGCGTCGATGGTGGGCGATGCGGCCGAGACGTACGACCTCACCAACGTCGGCACCCTGTTTGCCTTCGCGCTGGTCTGCGCCGGCGTGCTGGTGCTGCGCGTGAAGGAGCCCGGCCGCCACCGTCCCTTCAAGGTGCCGTTTGTCTGGGTCATTGCCCCGCTGGGCGTGGCCGCGTGCCTGTTCATCATGGTCGGCCTGCCCCGCGAAGCCTGGGATCGCTTCATCATCTGGCTGATCATCGGCATGGTGTTGTACGGCACCTACGGCTTCAAGCACAGCAAACTTCACAAATCCTGACGCGCCGCTTGCCTGACGGCCCGGCTGCCCGGTGGCCTGACAGGGCCGTTGGCCTGTACAATTAGGGATTGGGGTTTTGCCGAAAAACCCCTCCTAGCACGCCATGTCCAAGAACCAGATCGCCGTCCGCGGTGCGCGTGTCCATAACCTCAAGGACATCGACGTCGACATTCCGCGTGACAAGCTCGTGGTCATCACCGGCCTGTCCGGATCGGGCAAGTCGTCGCTCGCCTTCGACACGCTCTATGCCGAAGGCCAGCGCCGCTACGTCGAGTCGTTGTCGGCGTACGCGCGCCAATTCCTCGAGCAAATGGAGAAGCCGGACGTCGATTTGATCGA
>CAZBYY010000026.1:0-21606 GCA_964495855.1 uncultured Acidobacterium sp.
GTGCGAAAGCAGGTCTTAGTGATCCGGTGGTCCCGCATGGAAGGGCCATCGCTCAACGGATAAAAGGTACGCCGGGGATAACAGGCTGATCTGAGCCAAGAGTTCACATCGACGCTCAGGTTTGGCACCTCGATGTCGGCTCATCGCATCCTGGAGCTGTAGCAGGTTCCAAGGGTCCGGCTGTTCGCCGGTTAAAGCGGTACGTGAGCTGGGTTTAGAACGTCGCGAGACAGTTCGGTCTCTATCTATGGTGGGCGCAGGAGATTTGAGAGGATCTGACCTTAGTACGAGAGGACCGGGTTGGACGGACCGCTAGTGTATCAGTTGTCACGCCAGTGGCACCGCTGAGTAGCTAAGTCCGGAAGGGAGAAACGCTGAATGCATCTAAGCGTGAAACCCACCTCGAGATGAGATCTCCCTGGGAGCAATCCCCTAAAGGCTCGAAGTAGACTACTTCGTCGATAGGTCGGGTGTGGAAGCGTGGTAACACGTTCAGCTAACCGATACTAATCAGCCGTGAGGCTTGACCATTTATTCACTTCGTTTGATGAACGCGGTGTGTGGTCAAACAACTATCTGATTGCAGAGTGTTCAGAGTTCTTTCACAACGAAATGCTCTGGGACGATCTTCCTTTGAAGCCGCATAAGAGGCTTCGGGAGGAACCCCAGACACCAAGTTTCCCGGTGGCCATAGGAGAAGGGTCACACCCGTTCCCATTCCGAACACGGAAGTTAAGCCTTCTACCGCCGATGGTACTGCGCGCGCAGGTGCGTGGGAGAGTAGGTCGCTGCCGGGGATTCAATCAAAGGCCGAGTGCACACGCACTCGGCCTTTTTCTTTGTACGGGTTTACACTCGCTGTTGAGGTCTCCCCATGCCCCGCCTGATCGCTCGACTAGCTCTCGCAGCTCTGTTCGCCGTCGTCTCCACCGCAGCCTTCGCCCAGGGAAATCCGACTGGAACCATCTTCGGACAAGTCACTGATCCCGAGGGATTGCCAGTACCCGGCGTCTCCGTGACCGCGGTGTCTTCAGTCCTTCAGGGACAAAAGGCCGCCGTCACCACGGGAAATGGTGACTACATCCTTCCATTCCTGCCACCGGGCGAATACACCGTCACGTTTGAAATCGCCGGCTTCGCGGCGACGACGCACACGGTCAACTTGAAAATGGCCGATCGTCTGCCCCTCAACGTCAAGCTCGCTCTGAGTACCCGCACCGAAGTCGTCGTCGTGAGCGCCGCCGCCGAGACGGCGACCACCGCCACCGTCGCAAATACCGTGAAGGCCTCGACCGTCGAACTCATTCCGCTGGGTCGCACAATGGATGCCGCCACGCTGCTGGCGCCGGCCGCACTCGACAACGGGCCGGGCGGCAACATCATGATTGCCGGTGCGCTGTCGTACGACAATCTCAACCTGATCAACGGCGTCGCGGTGAACGAAAACCTCCGCGGCCAGGCTCGAACGCTCTTTGTGGAAGACGCCATTCAAGAAACGAAAGTGTCGAGCGGCAACATCTCGGCCGAATACGGCCGGTTCCAGGGTGGCGTCGTGAACATGGTCACCAAGTCCGGCGGAAACACCGTGAGCGGCTCGCTCCGCGTGTCGTTCACCAACGACGCGTGGAAGTCGCTGACGCCCTTTCCCGGAGATGCGAACCTCGACGACGTCGTACCCGCGTATGAGCTGACGATTGGCGGGCCAATCGCGAAAGACAAGCTGTGGTACTTCGGCGCCGGCCGGTTCCAGAACAACGCAACCAACATCACCGCGCCGTACACCGGCTTCAACTACACGAAGATCGAAGCCGACAAGCGCGGCGAGGGCAAGATCACCTACACGATCAATCCCGCCAATACCGCCAAGGTTTCGTACCTGAAGAAGACGCTCGCCACCGACAACAACAGTTTTGGAACGGTGATGGACGCCGCCAGCCTCTACAACAACACCATCGACGAGACGCTGCTCGCCGCCAATTACCAACGCACGTTGTCGGGTACGCTGTTCGTCGAGGCGCAGTACTCGGAAAGAATCATGGATACGCAGGGAACCGGTTCCCGCTTCATGGATCTCCTCAAGGGCACGCCGATCTGGGATCGCTCACGCGGCCAGGCGCGGTTCAACGCCCCGACGTTCTGTGCCGTGTGTCCGAACGCGGTTGACTTGAAAAACAACCGGGACGCCTACGCAAAGATCAATTACTTCCTTTCGACCAAGCGGTTCGGCTCGCACAACATTGTCGCCGGCGGCGACCTGTTCAACGAGATGCGCAAGAACAACCAGAACTCATCGGCCAGCAGCTATCGCGTGCAGGCGACGACGTCGATCATCGACGGCTCGACGATCTACCCGGTGTTCCGGACGGGGACGACGACCTACGTCGAATGGCTGCCGGTGTTTGACGAAACCAAGGGCAACAACCTGCGGACCTATTCAGGCTTCCTGAACGACGTGTGGCAGGTCAATCAGCGCTTCACATTCAACCTTGGACTTCGCTACGACAAGAACAGCACATTCGATCAAGGCGCCAAGCAGGTTGGCAACGATGCGCGATTCAGTCCCAGGCTCGGCGCCACCATCAACCTTGACGGGCGTGGCGCCTGGATCGCCAACGTCGGTTTTGCGCACTACATTGCCGGCTTCAACACGCAAATCGCCGACGCCGCATCTGCCGCCGGGCGGCAGGCCTCGTTCAGCTACTTCTATGCCGGCCCGAGCGTCAACGATGGTCCAGGACCCTACCTGAACTCGCAACAGGCGCTGCAAGTCCTGTTCGACTGGTTCAATGCCAACGGTGGCACAAGCCGGGCGACCCGGAGCCAGCCGACAGTACCGGGTGTGAACACCGCCGTCAGCCCTGACATCAAGTCCGCGAATACGAACGAGGTCATGGCGGGGCTCGCCCATGAACTGGGTGCCAAAGGAGCGGTGCGCGTCGATTTTGTATACCGCAAGTACGCCGACTTCTACGGCAACTTTGTCAATCCCTCGACTGGCACCGTGACGGACCCGCGTACCAACACGCAATTCAACCTGACCGTCGTTGACAACACCAATGCGGTGACGCGCGACTACAAAGGTTTGAGTGCGCAGGCTGAGTTCCGCGCCTCCCGGGCGCTGCGGTTGAGCGGCAATTACATGCTCTCGTTTGCGAGAGGCAGCGTCGAAGGCGAAGATCTCACCAATGGGGCCACGCGCGCCAGTGCCAATGAATATCCCGAGTACCGTCAGGCCTCATGGAACTATCCGGTTGGATTCACCAACGGCGATCAGCGCCACAAGCTCCGCGTGTGGGGCTCGTACGACCTTGGGCTCCCCGACGAGCTGGGCCAGGTGACGCTCGGGTTCATGCAGCGGTTCGATTCGGGTCTGGGTTACGACTACAACATGACGATCGATTCGAGGCCATACGTCACCAACCCGGGTTACATCACGCCGCCTTCAACGGTGACGTACTACCTGAGCGACCGAGGCGCTTTCCGTTTCGACAACACCTGGCGCACCGATCTGTCTCTCTCGTGGAGCAGGCGCTTGCCGCGGCTGGCCAGGACGCAAGTGTTCTTCCGAGGCGTCGTGAACAACGTCTTCAACAACCTGAGGATCGACAGCTTCAACACGACGGTGATCAGCCGAACGGGAGACGCCACGCTCGACGCGTTTAACCCGTTCACGCAAAAGCCTGTTGAGGGCGTGAACTGGCGTAAGGGCCCGAGCTTTGGAACGCCGTCCAGCCCGGGGAGCTACCAGTCGCCGCGTGATTTCAATTTTTCGGTAGGCTTCCGGTTCTAGGACCGGGACTACTTACGCATCGTGAAGGTACCTGTGCGGCCCCGATAGCTGTAAGTTCCGGTGTACGACTTCAGGTCGTCGGACGGCTCGAGTGAGAACGTCAGCTGGTTGTTGAAACTGCCGCCGACGGTCAGGGTCATCGAGCCGTCTTTGCGGCCGCTCACGTTGCTCGACAGGGTGCCTTGCAGCGCGTTGGCGGCGGTGCGTCCGTCTTCATAGTAATTGCCGGACACATTGATGCCCGACTGCGAGAGGACGAGGCGGGAGGAGGTGGAGCCGGTGGTGGCGTTGCCCAACCACTCTCCCGCAACCGTACTCGCCAGCACCGACGCGTATCGGCATCCGGCTTCGCCGCCCTTAGCATCTCTCACGGTGACGGACGGTGAGTACGTTCCAGCGCCTGGGTATATGTAGGTCGCCGAGTTATTGGTCGTGCTGTAGGTGCCCGTGCTGCTGACGCCGTTGCCGTACGCAATCGTGTACGACAATGAATCGCCGTCGACGTCCGACGCCGCGGCGATGAAGAACTGAAAGCGCGTTGCCGACACGATGCCGACATCGGTTGCCTGGATGTTCCGCGTGCCGGCAAAGATGACGTTTCCGCACGTGACCGTTGGCGCGCGATTCGTTGGCGTCGTCGTTGGCGTCGTGGTGGTGGTCGGCGTGGTTGTCGTCGTTGTTGGTGTTGTGGTGGTTGCTGCCGGCGTCTTCGTAGATCCACCACCTGCGGCCGCAACGGCGACGCCTGCGGCGGCAGCGCCGCCGCCGATGATCGCGAACAACTTGCCATTGCCGCCCTTCTCTGCAGTGCCGGCGGCCGTCGTCTTGACATCACTCATTGCAATATCGACTCGCGTCGATTCTCCTGCATCGAGCTTGATCAGGCGCGTTTCGGCAGTGTAACCGGCTCGTGACGCGGTGATGCGATGCTGGCCGGCGGCAATGCCACGGATCTCCAGCGGCGCGACGCCGAGCGGACGGCTATCAAGCGCGATGAGTGCATCAGTCGGGGTGGTGACGATGGTTACGACGCCGCGACTGGTGGCACCGCGAGGGTCTGGTGTGGGCGCCGTCGTGAGCGGTGTTGGACTAACCGCGACCTTGAAGCGGAGGTGCTCAGGATTCACGTCCTCGATATCCTTCGCCGCGTCCCACACGATGCGTTTACCTGTCCCTGGGCGTAGGCCCGCTCCGATGTCTCCGGTGAGCGATCGTGGCGTTACTTCGAACTTGTTCTCGGATCCGGTGGATGCCTGCAGCTCTGCGGTGACGATCGTTTTCGGATTCCCGGCGACGAGATCAAAAGTAATGATCACGCTTCCCTTGGATCCCGCTTCCGCCTTCAGGTTGCGAACGTCGGCTGTTGGCGACACCGAGATCTGCTCCGCGGCCACGCCAATGTGCAACGTGGCGATCGTTGCGACGAGGAGAACAGCACCGAGTCTGGTCATCATCGTTCACCGCGCGCAGCGAAAGCCGAGCGTGTCGCTCGTCGCTGTCGGATCCGCGCTGTTCCTGTTGGCGGTGCGAAGAAACGCTGCGCCGCTCGAGCTTGCGCCACCGCGCACCACGCGGCGACCCGTGGCCAGGGGGTCATCCCGGCCGTCATTGCGGACGGGGTAGGGCTGCAGCAACGATGCCGTCCATTCCCACACGCTTCCCGTTACGTCGGTGAGCCCCCACGCGTTCGTCCGGCGTCCGTCAGGATTGGTGGAGTTGTCGCTGTCACCGCGCAGATGTTTCGGATCGACGGCGTCGCCAAACCAGTAGGCCGTGGTGGTGCCGGCTCTCGCGGCGTATTCCCATTCCGCTTCCGTCGGCAATCGCTTTCCTGCCCACGCTGCGTAAGCGCGCGCGGCATGCCAGCTGATCGACGTCACTGGCTGATCGTCCGTGCCAGCCGGGAAATTGCTGCCATCCCAAGACTTCAAGTAATTGGCGTCGGCGCGGTCGGCTTTGACTTCGCCCTTCTGCCACTCCGGCCTGCTCAGCACGAAGCGTCGGAATGCGGCATTCGTTACCTCGGTGGTATCGATCCAGAAGCCGGCGCGAATGGTGACCTCGTGTTGCGTTTCGTCAGCATCTCGCCCCGATTCTCCCGCCGGACTTCCCATCGAGAACTTGCCTGCGTGGACGAGCGTCATAGACCGTTGGTCGATCGGGGCGGTCCACCGCGCGCCGTTGGCAGCGTCCTCGGGCGGCAGCAAGGCTGCGAGGACCGGTGCCGCCGCCCCGATTTGTCGAAGCCGTGCTTCGAGCGCCGCGAGATCCGACTGCCCGAAGTCGATGCCGCAAGACTGGATCAACTGCCGAATACGCGGAGAGGGCACACCTGCGCTCATCAATTGGCGCACGTCACCTTCGGAAAGCGGCGTGTCGCATTGGCCTTGTTGCGCGTGCGGAGACAGCGTCAGGCTGAGCAGAAGCACGATCGAGGCGATGCCCGTTCTCATTGGCCCCCCGAGGGCTTCTTCGACCGCCCTTTCAGAAGCTCGGCTTCCGCGGCCTTCGCGCGTCGGGCGCGCGCGATGCCATCGAGTGCGTCGGCATTTCCAGGATCGGTCTTCAAGATTGAATCGAAGATGCTGATGGCGTCATCGTACGATCCATCCGAAAGCTTCTGCTCGGCATCGGACAGGCGCGTACGCAGTGCCGCGGCGCGCAGGCGATCCTGTGCCCGGCGAGCGGCACTCAGGCCATCGGTGGCGGTGGCATTCGAGGGATCCAGGCTGAGTGCATGCGTGAAGCGTTCGATGGCCCGGTCGTAGTCCGCGGCTGCCATTGCGGTTTGCGCTTCAATGAGTACGGCGCCGACCTTCGCCGGTTCCGATTCGCGCTTCTTCGGCTCGACCGCCTTGACCGAGGCACTGGGCGCGGGCGCCGATGTGACCGGCGGCGCGATCGGTGCGGACACCGGAATCGACACCGCTGCGGGCTCGGTCTGTGCGGGTGTTGCGGGAGGCTTTGGTTCAGTGGCGACCACCTCGCCAGCCGGGCGGCTTTGGTCGGTAGCAGCGGGGACCTGGGGAGACGGCGCTGCGGCCGGCGCGATCAGGCGCCACGCCGCCACACCGGTGACGGCCACAGCGATCACAGCTGCCGCCGCGATCGTCCGACTTCCAACACGCGCAGGTTTTGGCGGCTCGATCAGAACCGTGGCGGCGGCGTCGGCAGAAGGCCGTGACGGTGGCTGAGGCGCGGCAACGCCGTCGCGAACACACCGGAGAGCTTCGGCGAATTCATCTGCCGTTTGGTACCGGCCCGAGGGCTCTTTGCAAAGCGCCTTCTGGAGCACGGGCACCATCAGGGCTTCTATTTCCTTGACCGGGTGCCGGAACTGGCTGGGCGCGCCGTTCACGATCTTGTTGATGATCGCGTAGTCGCTGTCGCCTTCGAACGCGGAGTAGCCGGACAGCAACTCGAATGCGACCAGCCCTAATGCAAACAAGTCGCACCGTGCATCTGCGGTGTCACCAGTGATTTGTTCGGGCGCCATGTAGGCCGGTGTGCCGACCGCCTGCCCCGTGGCCGTGAGATCCTGGGCGGTCGTTCGCGCGATGCCGAAGTCCACGATCTTCAGTACGCCCTCGTGGTCGACCATCAGGTTCGAGGGCTTGATGTCGCGGTGGACGACGCCGCTGCGGTGCGCATACGACAACCCCCGGCACGCCTGGATCAGCAAGTCGAGCTGTGCGTGCGCGTGGAGGCCGCCATCGGATTGAATCAAATTCGCCAGCGTCTGGCCTTCGACGAACTCCATCGCGATGTACGGCTCGCCCTGGAATTCGCCGTACTCGTACACGGTGACCACGTTCGGGTGCTTGAGGCGGCCGGCTGACTGCGCTTCGGTCTGGAATCGCCGTCTCTGACGTTCATCGTTGGCGCGCAGGAGCTTGATTGCGACATCCCGGTCGATGCCGTCGTCGTGCGCGAGATACACCGCGCCCATGCCGCCTTCACCGAGCTGGCGGATTACACGGTATTTCCCGATCACGTCAGGCTGCACGGTCATTGGCGCACGCTGGTTGGAGGCCCTTATTTTATCGTCACCAGCCCCGGTGGGGAGCATGCCTCTGGGTCATGGAAACCTGCCACTTACGAGCTTCCCACCTACTACTGTCGCCAATACTTCGGCATCTCTCAGTCGATCGGCGGGGCAGGTCACCGGATCTTCGCTGAGGACGATGAGGTCGGCGTACTTGCCGGGCTCGATTGACCCCTTGGTCCGCTCCTCCATGTTGAGCCATGCGTTGTTGATGGTCGCCATTCGCAGCGCCTGTTCCCGTGAGACCCGTTGGTCGGGTCCAAGCACTCCACCGCTGATCGTGTCACGCGTGATGAAGTGGTAGATCGTCCACAGCGGCGGGTATGGGACGACGGGCGCATCCGTGCCTGACGAGACCGGTAGCTGAGCGTCGAGGTACATCTTGACGGGCGTCGTGATCGCCGCGCGCGCAGGACCCCAGTATTTCACCAGGCTTGGTCCGGCGAGATACAGATGGTTCTGCGCCGAGATGGCAACGCCCAGGGCTTTCATACGCGGGATCTGATCGGCCCGCCCGATGAACGCGTGCTCGATCGACCATCGTCGTCCAACGATCGTCCGTTCGGCGCTCGCCTTTTCGTACGCGTTCAGCACCAGGTCTATCGCCGCGTCGCCGACCGCGTGCGTTGCGACGCGCCAATCCTGCTTGTTCAGCTCGCGCACGGCGGCGATGTAGCGTTCCGTCGCGATCGTCTGCAGGCCGCGGTACGTCCCGCCCTCATCCCACGGCTTCTCGTACAGATCCCGCATCAGCCCGCCTTCGAACCCTCCGTCCACCGCGAGCTTGATCCCGCCGACCCGCAACCATTCATCACCCTCATCCTGCGCGATTCCAGAAGCGGCGAGTGCCGGGTCCACGCCGGCCGCAGTGACGGCCGGTCGAAGCAAGGCATTGATCCGCAGGCTGAGTCGTCCCTGCTTCTGCATTTCCTGCAGCAACCGATACTCGGCGATCGAGATCCCTGGGTGGCGAATGGACGTGAGCCCGGCTTCGTTCAGCTTCTTGTAGTCAGCAACGTGATCGTCGATCTGCTGTTGCGTGGTGCGTGGTGGCGCCGGCGGCAGTCGCACGAGGTTCTTGGCGGTGTCGACGAGCTCGCCGTTCAGCCGGCCATTGGGATATTTGGTGATGCGCCCCCCGGCTGGTTCGGGTGTCTTCTCGTCGATGTTCCAGTGTGCGAGCGCCGCCGAATTCAGGACGTACTCGTGGCCGCCGCGAACCAGCACCACCGGGTTTTGCGGCGCGACTTCATCAAGATCATCGCGCAGCGGCAAACGCTGTTCTTGCAACTGCGCCTCGTGCCAGTCGCTGTTGGAGACGACCACGTCGCCGGGCTTCATGGCGCGCGCACGCGCGGCAACGCCGGCGAGGACGTCCTTGATCGTTCGTGCGCGCGAGAGGTCCACTCCCGGGCCGCCACCGGCACCGTGCAGGTGGTTATCCATCAATCCTGGCAAGACCGCCCGCCCGTGCAGATCGACCATCCTCGTCGTTGGTCCGGCGACCGCCTTCATCTGCTCGTCGGTGCCGACGGCCATGAACCGATCGCCAATGATCGCGACGGCCTGATGAATCGAGAACTCGCGGTCGACCGTGATGACTTTGCCGTTGAACAACACGAGGTCCGGCAACGGCGGCCGTGGCAAAAGGACCTGTCCGCTCAACGCGACACCAGCGACGAGGCAGAGACAGGCGATCACAGATGGAAATCGCTTCACGGGCTGCAGGATAACCCGGTCACCGAGGTACCGGTTGCCGGTACTGCCGCGCTGGCCGGTTTGAGCGCCGGTGTTGGCGGAACTGCCCGAAAATGCAGTCAAGGATATTGGCGTCGGATCCGATAAGGCGAGGGACAGTCGTCGCTGGAAGCTGACGGCTCAAACATTGCAAAATAGGTACTCCATGCGGCGCGTATTGTCCTCAATCGGCTTCATTGCGGCACTACTGTGTCCTTGGGCGGCCCTTGCGCAGACCCCGCCATCCAGTTGCACTACGACGTCGCAGAACCTCTGGGTTCGCGACCAGATGAACACCTACTACTACTGGTACCAGTTCATGCCGCAAGGCGTGAACGCCGCGAATTTTGCTTCACCAGAAGCCTATTTGGACGCGGTTCGTTATCGTCCCGTCGACTCGTCTTTCAGCTTCATCACGTCAGCGGCCACGAGCGACGCGTTCTACAGCGACAGCCAGTTTATCGGCTACGGCTTCGGTAACCAGACGGAGGCGACCGCCATCCGCGTGCTGCAGGTCTATGACGACAGCCCCGCTTCGGAAGCGGGCTTGTCGCGCGGCGACCGCATTGTCAGCGTCAATGGGCAAAGCGTCGCGTCACTGGTGAGCAACGGCACGATCGGCAGTGCATTCGGCGCGAGCGACGTCGGCGTCGTCTCGACGATCGAGTGGGACACCGTCAGTGGCCTCCGCAAGTCCGCGCGAATGGTGAAGCGGCTGGTGACGATACCGACGGTGTCGCTGACACGCGTTGTGGACCTGAACGGCCGGCGCGTGGGCTATTTGTTCTTCCGGAACTTCGTCACCCCGTCCACCGCGGCCTTGAGCGACGCGTTCGCGGCGTTGAAGGCCGCCGGCGCGAATGAACTCGTGCTCGATCTTCGTTACAACGGCGGCGGCCTCGTCGATGTCGCCGTGCACCTGGCCAGCTTGATTGGCGGCAGCCGGACCGCGGGTCAGGTGATGCTGAACTACGTGCACAACGACAAGATCGGTCCCCAGCTGAACAAGACGACGCGTTTCACGAACCCGGACAATGCGTTGAACTTGCAGCGCCTCGTTGTGATCACGACCCGCAGCTCCGCGTCAGCGAGCGAATTGGTGATCAACTCGCTTCGCCCCTACATTCCCGTGACGATCGTGGGAGACTCGACCTACGGCAAGCCAGTGGGCCAGTACGGCCTGCGGTTTTGCGACAAGATCCTGTACCCCGTCTCGTTCTCCATCAAGAACGTGAACTTCGAGGGCGATTACTTCGATGGCCTGCAGGTGGATTGCGTCGCGCCGGACGACTACCTTCACCAGCTGGGGGATACGGCGGAGTCGTCGTTCGCGGAAGCGCTGGCGTACCTGCGAACGGGAAGTTGCAGCCCGCGATCCGCGACCGAGTCGCGCGCGTTACGCGTGTCGGCGCCGCTGTTCAGGCCGACTGGCTGGGCTTCGATCCTGAACGCGCAGTAATTGCCGGAACTTCCCGACATCGAGCTGTACCTGCATGCGCTGAAGCCGCGCATCGTTGGGCACACCCTCGAAAGGATTCGGATCGCCAATCCGTTCCTCGTCCGATCCTTCAATCCTCCAATCGATCGCACGCATGGCAAGCGCGTGCTCGGTCTGCGTCGCCTCGGGAAACGGCTGGTATGGGAGCTCGAGGACGACCTGTTCCTGATCATCCACCTGATGATCGCAGGCCGATTCAAGCTCCTCGAGCGTGGCGCGAAAATTCCCGGAAAAGTTGGCTTAGCGGCATTTGATTTCGATACTGCTACCCTGATCCTGACCGAAGCAGGGACGCAGCGGCGGGCGTCGCTGTATCTCGTGGCCGGCGAAGCAGACGTCGCGGTACACGATCCCGGCGGGGTCGAGGTGCTGACCTCGACGGTCGAACAATTTGTCGACGTCTTGCAGCGTGAGAATCACACCCTGAAGCGCGCGCTGACCGATCCGCACCTGTTCAGCGGCATCGGCAATGCGTACTCGGACGAAATCCTCCACGCGGCGAAGCTCTCCCCAATGATGCTCACCAGCAAACTGACGCACGCACAGGTCGAACGTCTGCACGCACAGACCCTCCAGGTCTTGACGCGGTGGCGCGACGCATTGATCGCGGAAGCCGGCGATGCGTTTCCAGAGAACGTCACTGCGTTCCGCGAGGGCATGGCCGCGCACGGCCGATTCGGCCAGCCGTGTCCGGTTTGCGGCACGCCTATCCAGCGCATTCAATACGCATCCAACGAGGCGAATTACTGCCCGGAGTGCCAGACGGGAGGCAAGTTGCTGGCCGATCGTGGCCTCTCGCGATTGATGAAGAGCGACTGGCCGAAGACGCTCGAGGAACTCGAGAGCAGGAAGCAGGCGAACCGGCGAACGAGCTAACGTCGAGGAGGCGAATGGTCCAGTAGCGTGGCCGCGAGTTCAGCCCTCGGCTTCGACAAACTCCGTTTCCTTCGCCGCGTCCGGAACCGGCACGGCATTCACGTCAATCTCGCGTTCGAAGGTCAGGCAATCGGCGAGGTACTCATGCGCCGCATCGTCGGTGCGCGCCAGGAAACGATCGAGGTCGCTCGCGTAGTGGCGTTCGCTTTCACGAACCTGGATGTTCGGGTACGTCCCGTCGGCGTGACGCGGCACATATCGATGCCAGAAATCGATGTGCCACCTCGTGAATTGTCGAACGCGCTCGAGGCCGTGCGCGTCGTCACCCCAGTGCGCCCGGGCCAGCGTGGCGTAGCGGCGATAGATCGCGACACGCTCAGATGCTGAAATATCCCAGTCGCCATCCGTCAGTTCGCGAAACAGCCAGGGCTTGATCAACACACCGCGCGCGCTCATCACGCCGACGCAACCGGATTGTTCACGCGCGCGGATCACGTCGTGCGGGAACAGGATGTCGCCATTGCCGACGACGGGAACTGGGACGGCTTTGACCACGGCCGCGATCGCGTCCCAGTCGGCAGCAAACCGGTAGCGGGCGTTCCTGGTGCGGCCGTGAACGACGATGGCGTCGGCGCCGCCGTCAACGGCCGCGCGCGCCTGCTCCTCGACGTTGCGCATGTCGTCGTTCCACCCAAGCCGCAGTTTCGCCGTGACCGGAATGTTGGTGACGGACTTCTTCATCGATTCGATGATGCGGCGGATGCGTTGGGGCTGGCGGCCCAGCGCCGCCCCGAGGCCCTTATGGGTGAAGTGGTCAATGGGGCAGCCGCAATTCAGGTCGACGAGATCGGCGCCGCGCGATTCGACGAGTGCTGCCGCCCACCCGATCTCCTCGGGATTAGTGCCCGCCAGCTGCACGCCGAAAAACGGCTCGCCCTCGAACTTGCGAATCAGCGCGAACTCTCCCTTGCGCCGTTGCTTGAGGCGCCGCGCGACGGTCATCTCGCTCATCGTGGCGCGGGCGCCAAGCTCCACGCACAGCCTGCGATAGGGTAGGTTCGAGCCCTTGGTCATCGGCGCCATCACGATCGCGCCGGTGAGCACTTCACGGAGATTCACCACGCAATCAATGCTAGCCTGAGTCATGCGTCTTCGTTTCCTGCTGGCCGCCGTCGCGGTCGTCGGGGCGCTGGGCTCACTCAGCGCTCAGGGTCGTCACTTCATGTGGAAGGTCGATGACCACAATGGAGGCGTGGCGTATTTGCTCGGCTCCCTCCACGTGTTGACGAAGGACATGTATCCGCTCGCCGAGCCGATCAACAAGGCATTCGCTGACTCCAAGACCCTCGTGGAGGAGGTCAATCTCGACGAAACCAGCGATCCGGCGCTCATGATGTCGGCGCTTGGCAAGGCGATGTTGACCGACGGCAAGACGCTCGACCAGATCGTGGCGGCACCGACATATGCCGAGGTGAAGCGCCGGGCTGAGAAGGCGGGCATGCCGATGGTGGCGCTCAACCGGATGAAGCCCTGGCTCGTAGCCGTCACGCTGATGGCACCCACGCTTCAGTCGGCGGGCTTCAAGCCGGAACTCGGCATCGACCAACATTTCTTCGATCGCGCGAAGAGTGCCGGGATGGCCCACGAAGCGCTCGAGACGGTGTCCTATCAGCTCGACCGGTTCGATCAGCTGTCGCCACAACTTCAGGAAGAGCTTCTGAAGACGACGATGGAAGATCTTGATACCGAAGTCTCGGGCGTGAAGGAGATGGCTGCGGCGTGGACTGTGGGCAATACGGAGGCGATCGAGAAACTCACGCTGAAAGCGCTGCAGGAGTCGCCCGAGTTGTACCAGCGGCTGCTCGTGGAGCGAAACCGCAACTGGGTGCCTCACGTCGACAGCTGTCTTCAGCAGAAGAAGGCGTGTTTTATCGTTGTCGGTGCAGCGCATCTGGTCGGGCCCGACGGCCTACCGACACTGCTACGAAAGAAGGGCTACACCGTCACGCAGCAATAAAGGCTTAATGCATCAGGCATGAGGCCTCACGAAGCGCCGACGGATGTCTTCGATCTCGTCCCTGACGTGACAGCCTTCGACATGATCATTGACGAGCCCCATCGCCTGCATGAACGCGTAGCAGGTCGTCGGCCCCACGAACGTCCAGCCGCGTTTCTTCAAGTCTTTCGACAGGGCGATCGATGCGTCGGTGATGCTCATTGATTTGAGCACCGCCTGGGTGACGCGCTTCGGCCGGGACTTCGGAGCGGGCTCCCACGACCAGAAGTAGGCGGCCAGGGAACCGCGCTCTTCGATCAACTCGAGTGCGCGCCCGGCATTGTTGATGGTGGATTCGATCTTGCCGCGATGGCGGATGATGCCGGCGTCTTTCACGAGGCGCTGCACGTCGCGAGCGGTGAAAGTCGATATAACCGCCGGATCGAACCGGTGGAACGCCCGCCGGAAGGTCTCGCGCTTTCTCAGGATCGTGATCCAGCTCAGTCCGGACTGAAAGCCTTCAAGGCAGATCTTTTCGAAGAGCCGGTGGTCGTCGCCAACAGGCCGTCCCCATTCCCGATCGTGATACTCGACATAGAGCTCGTCCTCACCCGGCCACCAGCAGCGCTTCACTTCTTTCTGACCTTCGCTCTCTTCTTTGTCTCTTTCGGCGCCTCCGCTTCGAGCGCCGCCTTGACGCGGCGGAACTCGGCTCTCACCTTGGGATCGACCTGCGGGAAGGTCGGGTCAATCGACTCGATCGCATCGATCACGACGGCGGACACCACCAGCCGGGTGAACCACTTGCGGTCTGCCGGCACGACGTACCAGGGCGCCCACTCAGTGGATGTGTGGCGAATCATGTCTTCGTAGGCGGCCATGTAGGCGGCATAGTTTGCGCGCTCCCCGACATCCGCCGGCTGAAACTTCCAGTTCTTCTCCGGCTTGTCGAGGCGCTCGAGGAAGCGCAGCCGCTGTTCCTCTTTGGAGACGTGAAGGAAGAACTTTCGAATGACCACGCCCTGTCGAGTCAAGTAACGCTCGTACGCATTGATGTCTTCGAAGCGCTCGCGCCAGATGTTCTTCGTGACGAGGGCTGAAGGCAACTGCTGCCGGGCGAGGATGTTCTGGTGGACGCGCACCACGAGCGTCTCCTCGTAGTACGAACGATTGAAGATGCCGATGTTGCCTCGGCGCGGCAGGCATCGTGTCGTTCGCCAGAGATAGTCGTGGTCGAGTTCTTCGGAGGAAGGCGCCTTGAACGCGTGAACCTCGCAGCCCTGCGGGTTGACGCCGGTCATGACGTGCTTGATCGTGCTGTCCTTGCCGGCGGCGTCCAGCGCCTGGAAGATCAGCAGTACCGACCATCGATCCTGCGCGTAGAGGCGTTCCTGCAGGTCGCCAAGCCGCTTGTGTCCCTGCTTGATCACTTCTGGCGCGATCGGCTTCAGCCGCCGGCCCCATGGATCGGCTGGGTCGATATCGCCGATGCGAAAGCGCATCGTGCTTGGAATGCGGTACCGGCCTGCGAGATCCGCAGGCGTGGGGATGACCATGGCTTGCATCCTACTCCGACTCGCGAGCGATCGTCGTGCGCGACGCCACCACGAGCGCGGCGACCATCGTCACCAATCCGACGCCGTAGAAGATGTATCCCGCCCGTTCGGCGCGATGGAGCAGTCCGAGCTGCGTCATGATGAATTCCCAGTCGTGCCCTTCGACTTCGGCGCCCGTGCGGCCACCGAGAAGCACGAGCTGCAGTTTCTGGGCATCGGCCACATACGGGGCGAGGTCGACGAGGTTCTGCCCGGCCCACCACGCGCACACCGCGGCGCTGAAGGTGTCTTCCTGGCGGATGAACGCGACCGCAGCGACGATCGGCACGAGCGTCTGCATCAGGCTGCCGCCGAGCACCGTCATGAATTGGCCGAATGGAGAAAAGATGATGTGACCTGCTTCGTGGAACACGAGGTCAGGCAGGTGAAGGAACGATTCCATCGCGTCGTCACTGAGCGGCGTGCGCGCGAACCACAGGGTCCAGACGGCCAGCCCGACGATCGTGGCGATGCGGGCGGCGCGGGTCATGGGTGGGGAGCGGGCGCCAGGACGGCGAGCACGAGCAGGCGAGTGCCGCCGGTGTTGCGGACGCCGTGGGGCACGCCATCGGGCGCGACGAGCAGATCGCCGGCCTGCATCGGCAGCTCCGCGTCGGCGAGGAGGAAGACACCCTCGCCCTCGACGACGTGGTAGACCTTATCCTGCCCGGCGTGCGCGTGCAGTGCGTGTTCCTGCCCCGGCTCGAACGCGTTCAACCCGACGAGCAGGCGCGGCGACGCGAAGATCGTGCTCTTGCCCATCTTCGACGGCGAATAGTGCGCGTGCTCGCGCGGATGAATGATCGAGGGGTGCTTCATGGTTTACGCGCCTGAATGTTCAGCCGCCAGTAGTCCAGCGTAAATGGCGCCGGCTCGCGCGCGGCGAGATGGGTAACGCGATCGATGAAGTCCTGCTTCATCCGAGGGTCAGGCAAGCGCTCGAGATGCGCGTGGTAGATCACGGTCGTCACAAATTCACGGTAGTCCTGCTCGGTCGCCAGCTTCGTGGGCGCCTCTTCGAGGCTGGTTTCGATGTCGATGAACCCGGCGCGCTGCAGTCGATCAGACGTGACCTGTGGATACGCGAATTCCCAGGGCCCCGGCCAGTCCTGAAAGTGCGGCGCGAACGACGGCAGCGTCATGACCTGTTCCGCGAGCTCATGGGCGCGCTTCAAGTTTGGCCCACCGCCGCATTGCGCGTGCAGTCGGCCGCCGTTTCGTAACGCCGTGTAGATGTTTGCAAACAACGCGTCGTGATCCCGGATCCAGTGGAACGTCGCCGTGCTGAACACCACGTCGGCCCAGTTTGCGAAAGGCATGAGGGGCAGCGAGACCTGTGCGAACTTCACGCGCGGACCGAATGCGGGCCGCAGGTTGGCGCGCGCGGTCATGAGCATGTTCCAGGACCGGTCGATGGCGATCAGCCGGCCATCTGGCAGCCGTTCCAATAATTCGGCGGTGAGCTTGCCGCTGCCGCAACCTGCGTCAATCGCACGTTCGTCGCCAGAGACGTGAAGCCGGTTGAGCACCTTCTGACCCCAGCTGGTCTGGGGCGCCGACACCTTGTGATAGGCCTCTGCGTTCCACTCAGTCACGGTGACAAGTGTAGCCTTGCCGGCCGCCTAGTAATGCCACGGCCGGAACGCGATCATCCCCCATGCCGACAGGTAGCCGGAGATGACGAGCGCGGCAAGCGAGACGACGAGCGCGTATGCGGTCAACGCGCGCCTGGCGCCGCTGCGCAGGGCGTCGATGGCGTAGAGGAACGACACGACGGCTGCGAGCGGCAGGAGGATCGATCCGGCAAACATCAACGCGGTCCAGACGTTGACGCTGCCGATCGTGTGGTCGTTCACTTCGATGATCCCTATGACCGGCAAGACAAAGCCGATGGCGCACAGCAGGAGCGCCGCCTTGAGCTGGTGCATCGGCGGAGACACGCGCCGAGCGAACACGATCCATGGAATGAGCATGACGAGCGGCGTCAGCACGACGATCGCGGAGCCGAGGACAGCCCATCGCACGCTTTCGATCCGCCAGCGCGGCCATCGTTCGGCGTAGGTGGCGCCGCCGGTGAGGATCATTTCGCCCGCGTCGCCTGAGACAAACACGCGCGTCGGTTCAGGTTCCTGCTCGAATCGAAACAGCGTGTCCGACACAGGGATCAGCGTCTCGGACGAACCGAATACCGGCGTCACGCGAAGGTGATCGCCTTCAACGGTCACCGTACGGCCGGAGAGGAGCCACTCGAGGAACGCCACGACCTGATTGCGCGGGTTGTTGTCGTGGTAATAGCCTTCGTAGTTCTTGAGCGTCGACTGCGACACGCTGGCCTTCGGCTTCTCCGGGGCGGCGACATCCTTCTTGAGATAGCGGACCGCGAGCTGCTGAATGCGGCGCATCGCTTCCGGCGAGTGGGTCGAATTTAGGAGCACGACGAATCCGATGTCGCGCGATGTCGAATAGGCGTACTGCGAGAGAAATCCGTCGATGCCTCCAGCGTGGCCGAGCATGGGAAACCCGTCGACTGAGAAGCTCGAAATACCGCTGCCGTAACCCGTGCGCAGGCCGAACTGCGAGGCGATCGTCGTGCGCGGATGCTCCATGTTGCTCAGGTATTCGGGGTCGACCACGAGGTCGCGCTCGGTCTCGCCCCAGTTCAGCAGCATCTGGACGAAGTTGCCGAGTTCGCGCGCCGAGGTGTGCAGGTTGCCCGATGGCCGCAGGTAGATCGGCGTGAAGGCCACCGGCGGCCCCGTTCGCGCGTTGTAGCCACGAGCGAGCATCGCTTCATCCTCTTTGGTTAGGTGGAAGCTGCTCGTCGGCATGCCGACCGGCTTGAAGATCCGTTCTGCAATGCGTTCTTCGTACTTCTGTCCCGTGATCTTTTCGATCAGGTACGCCGCGACGGTATAGCCAGGATTCGAGTACGACATCCGCGTGCCGGGTTTCCAGCGGACGGTTCGTGACGAGGGATTCAGCTTCAACACCGTCGCGAGCGGCAACTCGGGCGGTCCCGACACGTTGTACATCTCGTTGAAGTGCATGTCATCGAAACCGGCCGTGTGTTGCAGCAGATGGATGACGCGCACGGGATCGGTATGCTCCCACGCGTTGTCGATTGGAATCTCCGAAGCGATCGCTGCGACCGGTGTCTCCATGTCGATGTCGCCGTCGAGGTACATCTGCACGAGCGCGATCGCGATGAACGTCTTGCTGATCGATCCGGCGCGGAAGTGCGTGTCGGCGGTCACGGGTATGTTGCGGTCGCGATCCGCCAGGCGGATCCCACCCGCCCACTCGATGCCGCCGGCGCGGACCAGTGCGATGCCGGCGCCGGGCACGCCGGTGTCGGCCAGCACCTGCTGGACGGCGAGGCGGAACTCGTCGACGCTTTGCGGCGTCGGATCCGTGCGGTCCTGCGCCTCGGTCGCCGTGACGGACAGCAGCACCAGCATCGCGGCGAGGATTATTCTCATCGCGTTAGAAACTATACTGATTTGCGTGAGTGACTTCTTCCAGATCCGCAAGAAGGTGCACTGGTCGGACACCGATGCCGCCGGCGTGGTCTGGTTCCCGAACTTCCTCCGGTGGTTCGAAGATGCGGAGGAGGAGCTGTTTGCGTCGCTCGGCCGCCCGCGCCAGTCGCTCCTCGATACGCATAATTTCGGCATGCCGCGCGTCGAAGTGCAATCGAAGTTCCGTTCTCCGGCGCGCGCCGGCCAGGTCGTGCGCGTCGGCATTCGAACGACGGTGGAGAATCCGCGGCGCTTGCATCACGCCTTCGAGATTCGCGACGATGAGAGTCACGCGCTGCTGGCGGAAGGTTTCGTGCGCGTGGCCTGTGTCGATTCGACGACCTGGTCGCCTCGGGACCTGCCGGATGATGTGGTGCGGCTGGTCTCGGGGCTGTCGGACCTGGCCGCGCGGCAATCACGCGGCGCCGTTGAGATTCCATGGACGTAACCAAAGTGCCGCGCCCGCGGGGCGCCGACATCGGTTCGGCTTCGCTGCACGTCGAACTCGACAGCGAGCGCAAGATTCGGACGCGCAACAAGACGTATTACCGCGTCAACCACTGGCCGATCTGGATTTTCGTGTTCTTCATCGCGCCGGGGCCGCTGACGTTCGACTTGTTCGAACGCGGCTTCGATGCGCGGCTGCTGACGTGGCTGGCGGTCGTGCTGGTTGGCACCGGCATCGCCGGGTTGTTCGGCAAGCTGCCCGGCTGCGAACCGGCGCCGTACATCATTCGTTTCACGGAAGATCGGCCCAACCCGCTCTACCGGCGCATCTGCTACACCACGGCATGGGGCGAGGTGATCGCGTTTGCCGTGCTCAACGCCGGCGGACTGCTCTACGCGATCGTCACGGGTGAGTGGCGGCTCAAGCAGATGTACGAGTGGCTGTATTTTCCGATCGCGGGAACCTTCTGGCTCCTCGGCGCGCTCGGGAAGATGCCGCGCGTGAAGCCGTCGACGAAGGGTGAAGGGCACGAGCGCCGTTATTTCTACGGTTCCGTGTGGGCCGTGACGATTGCGCAACCCGTGCTCTGGTTGATGTGGAAGGTGCTCCCGCGCAGCACGACCTACGACACATTGAAGCTGGTGGTCTTCGTGGGCATCCTCGCCTTTGTCGGGAACATGGCCCGGCTCGGCTTGCTGCCGCGCACGCGTCCGATCGTCCCTGGTGAGCTCGCGGTTTCTGACTAGCGCGCCATGAAGGGCCACGAGGGCTGGGACGACTACGCTGAGTATTACGACTGGGAAAACGCGCAGACCGTTGGCCGACGCGACATCGCCTTCTGGCAGCGCATGGCATCGTCAGTCGACGGCGCGATCCTCGAACTAGGCTGCGGCACCGGCCGGGTGGCGATTCCCGTGGCGAAGAGGGGTTCGGTCGTGATCGGCATCGACCGTTCCGAGTCCATGCTGGCGCGCGGCCGGCTGCGGGTGCGGCGCGCACGGGTGCAGTCGCGCGTAAAGCTGGTTCGCGGCGACATCCGCCAGCTACCGTTTCCCGACAAGTCCTTTCCGCTGGTGATGGCCCCCTATGGCATCCTCCAATCGTTGCTGGACGAACGCGTGCTCGCAGCGACGTTGAAAGACGTGAACCGCGTGCTCAAACGCGGCGGCCTATTCGGCATGGAACTGGTCGCCGATCTGCCCGCGTGGGAGGAGTACTCGAAGCGAACCAGTCTCCGGGGGCAGCGCGGTCCCAATGGCAAGCCGATCGTGCTGATCGAGTCGGTCAAGCAGGATCGCCGTCATCACATCACCCGTTTCGAACAGGAATTCGTGGAAGGTCGAGGGAAGGCGGCCACGCGGCGCAAATTCAGCCTCGCCTTCCGCACGGTTTCGGTCCCTGAAATGGTGAAACGGCTCGAGAAGGCCGGGCTGGAAGTGGCCGCACTTCTGGGGGACTACCAGGGAGGCCCGTGGGACTTGCGGGCCGACGTCTGGATTATCCTCGCCCGCAAAGGGTAAAATCACCTGTTTCGTCCGGCCGGCCTAAAGGCCGACCCCACAAGCATTTCAAAGCATTTCAGGAGTTTCCAATGTCCGGCCATTCCAAATGGCACACGATTAAGCACAAGAAGGGCGCGGCCGACGCCAAGCGCGGCAAGATCTTCACGCGCATCATCAAGGAACTGACCGTTGCCGCCCGTAACGGCGGCGGCGATCCGTCGACCAACCCGCGCCTGCGGACGATCATCGCGGAAGCGAAGAGCGTCAACATGCCCGCCGACAACATCAAGAAGGCGATTCAGCGCGGCACCGGCGAACTGCCCGGCGTCACCTACGAGGAAATCACCTACGAGGCGTACGGCCCCGGCGGTACGGCGCTCATCATCGAGTGCCTGACGGACAACAAGAACCGCACCGTCGGCGAAATCCGCCACACGCTTGAAAAGCACGCCGGCAACCTCGGCGGCACCAATTCGGTGGCGTGGATGTTCTCGAAGAAGGGTGTGGTCGCCGTCGAGAAGTCGAAGGCAGAGGAGGAGAAGCTCCTCAACGCCGCGCTCGAAGCCGGCGCCGACGACATGGCCGACGAGGGTGACACCTG
>CAZBYY010000027.1:0-21566 GCA_964495855.1 uncultured Acidobacterium sp.
GGACCTCGCGCTGTTTCGCGCCGACGAGATCCGGCGGACGCTGCTGGCCGAGGACTGGAAAGAAGACTGATGCTCAACGTTGAGAAGCGCCATCGGACAATCGGCGTCAAGGTCGGACACGTGACAGTCGGCGGCGGCGCGCCGGTCGTCGTGCAATCGATGACGATGACGGACACCGCCGATGCGAAGGCGACGGCGCAGCAATGCATCGAGTTGTGGCAGGCCGGCTCGGAGCTCGTGCGCGTGACGGTCAACCTTCCCGAGGCGGCGGCCGCCGTCCCCGAGATCAAGCAGCGCATGCGCGATGCCGGCTGCACCGCGCCGCTCATTGGTGACTTCCATTACAACGGCCACTTGCTGCTGACGCGCTACCCTGACTGCGCGAAGGCGCTCGACAAGTACCGCATCAATCCCGGCAACGTCGGCACCGGCAAGCGGCGCGACGAACAGTTCGCGACCATCTGCCAGGTGGCGATCGACAACGGCAAGCCCGTGCGCATCGGCGTCAACGGCGGCTCCCTGAACCAGGAGCTCGTGATGGCAAAGATGCAGGAGAACACGGATCGCAACCTCGGCAAGGAGTCTGACGACATCATCAACGAGTGCATGGTGCTGTCGGCGCTGCAGTCGACGGAACTGGCAATCGAGACCGGACTCCGCCACGACCAGATCATCATCTCGTGCAAGGTGTCGCGGCCACGCCACCTCATCGACGTGTATCGCGCGCTCGCCAAGCAGACGAACCAGCCGCTGCACCTGGGATTGACCGAAGCCGGCATGGGCACGAAGGGGCTGGTGTGGTCGGCGTCGGCGATGGGCGTGCTGCTGGCGGAAGGCATCGGCGACACGATTCGCGTGTCGTTGACGCCGCGGCCCGGCGGCGATCGCCGCGAAGAGGTCTACGCGGCGTGTGAATTGCTGCAGGCACTGGGCCTGCGCACGTTCGCGCCAAGCGTCACCGCGTGCCCGGGCTGCGGGCGGACGACGAGCACCACGTTCCAGGAGCTCGCCGAAGCGGTGCAGGCGTACATCCGCGAACGGATGCCGGAGTGGAAGCAGAAATACGACGGCGTCGAGACGCTGACGCTCGCCGTCATGGGCTGCGTGGTGAATGGGCCCGGCGAATCAAAAGCCGCCAACATCGGCATCTCGCTGCCGGGGACCGGTGAGGCGCCGAACTGCCCCGTCTTCATCGACGGCGTGCACGAGACCACGCTCAAGGGGACCTACGACGAGCTCGCGCTGGCGTTCCAGCAGTTGCTGGATGACTACGTCGAGCGCAAGTACCCGAAGAAAGTCGGCGGTTCATCGTTGACGGTAGCCGGTTGAGTCGCCGCGTGGACGTGTCCATTCGAACGGCAACTGCGGCGGATCGTGCGTTCGTGCTCGACCTCGCGCATCGGCTCGTCGACGGCTTCGACGCGCCGTCGCATCGCAGCAAACCCGAATTGGTCGAGGGCGATCGACGGGCCCTCGAGGCCTGGTTCGATCACCCCCAGACAGACGATGAAGCGCTGTTCATCGCGGAACTGGACGGCGCGCCCGCCGGATGCGCGTATCTCGTGACGCTCGTCGACTACTTCAACGAACGGCCGCACGCGCACCTGTCGGTACTGGCGGTGTCGAAGGACGCCGAGGGCAACGGCGTTGGCTCGGCCCTGCTCGACAGGTCCGTGGAGTGGGCCAAAGCGCGGAACTCCGACCGGCTCACGCTCAGCGCCCTCGTCACCAACGCACGCGCGCGCGGACTGTACGAACGCCGCGGCTTCGGCGGCGAGTACATCCGCTACGTCAAACTCCTGTAGGTCTCATGGCTGCGCCAGGTAGGCCCTGGACGCCGCTTCATCCTTGAAGGGCACCAGCTTTTCCGGATCGATGCGAATCATGATGTAGCTGATCTCGTCGTCGATTTTCGTGAACCAGTGCCCCGTGCCCGCGGGGATGATGATCGCGTCGCCCGGCTTCAGGTGATGCGTGACGCCGTTGCGGATCGCATCGGCGTTGCTGCCGGGTCCGTTGAGCAGCCGCACGTTCTCGTTGGTGGCAGGCCGCGGCTGCGCGTTGACGAGGTCGGGACCGGTGACGAGCGTCGCCGTGCCTGAGATGATGTGATACACCTCGCTCACGTGATCGTGTTCGGCCACTGAGTTCGGCGCCGGCACATCCAGCTTGGTGCGGTGGACCATACCGACGGCAACACCGCTCTTCCCTACATCCACCGCGCGCACCTGCTGGTCGATCAGGTTCCGGGCCACCGCGCGCTTCAAGTAGGCCTGCAGTTCCTCGTTGGAGATGTAATGCGCCGGGCATCCTTTGCACGTCGCCGTTGGAACATTCTGCGCAGACACCGCCGCCATCGTCGCGGCCAGGGCCACGCCAACCAGTACAGATTTCACCATGCGCAGAGTTTACCCCGTGGGATTGCGGGTGATGAGACGAACACTGCGCTGGTGCGTCAGGTAGGCCGAGGCCCACTGCAGCATCACCGACGCGCGATTCCGGAAGCCGATCAAGAAGAGGATTTGGACGAACAGCCAGAGCAGCCAGCCGATGTAACCGGACACATGAAGGAAGCCGAAATCGGCGATGGCGGCGTTGCGGCCGATCGTCGCCATGTTGCCCGGATCGAAATAGCGAAACGGGGTGGACGCCTGCCCCTGGAGGCGCCGCGCCACGTTCGCCGCCGCATGCTTGCCCTGCTGCTTGGCGACTTGCGCGACGCCGGTAAGCGGCGCGCCCGTCTGATGCGAGAAGGACGCGAGATCGCCGGCTACGAATACGCCGTCGTGCCCCGCGACAGATAAGTCCGGTTCGACGATGACGCGCCCGGCGCGATCGAGGTTGGGACCGAGGTCGCGCGCAATCGGCGCAGCGGCGACACCCGCAGCCCACAGGATCGTGTGCGCCTCGATCCGTTCGTCGCCAATCGAGACGGCACCCGCCTCGACCTTGGTCACCGCCTGCCCTTCGCGCACGTCGATGCCGAGCCGGAGAAGCGCCTTCTTCGCTGACCGCCGGAGATCTTCAGGGAAGGTTGGCAGGATCGACGGCCCTGCTTCGACGAGGATGATGCGCGCCGTGGCCGGATCCACTTCGTCGAACTCCTCCCGAAGCGCCTGTCGCGCGATCTCGCCAAGCGCGCCGGCCAGTTCGACGCCGGTTGGGCCGCCGCCGATCAACACAAACGTGAGCAGCCGGCGCTGCAGCACCGGGTTCGGCTCGCGCTCCGCTTCTTCAAACGCGAGCAGCACCTGCCGTCGAATCGCCAGCGCGTCGTCGAGCGTCTTCAGTCCCGGCGCGACCGCGCCCCAGTCATCGTGTCCGAAGTACGAATGCGCCGCGCCGGCGGCGACGATCAGATAGTCGTAGGACAGCGCATCGCCTTCGTCGAGGCGGACGCATTTGGCGACCGTGTCGATGCGCTCGACGTTCGCGAGCAGCACGCGCAACCGCGGCTGCCCGCGCAGGATCCAGCGGATCGGCGAGGCAATGTCGCCCGGCGACAGGCCTGCCGTTGCCACTTGATAGAGCAACGGCTGAAACACGTGATGGTTGTAGCGGTCGACGACCGTCACGTCGCACGGGACGTGACGAAGCCGCTTGGCGGCCGCCAGACCGGCAAACCCGCCACCGATGATGATGACTTGGGGAAGGCGCGTCATCTCCTCTATTCTAGGACGTATGCCGAAGCCAGCCGTCGCGCCGCCGGAATCCGTCGTCACCACCGCATGCCCGCTTGATTGTCCGGATGCATGCACCCTCAAGGTGACGGTACGCGGCGGACGCGTGATCACGATCGACGGCTCGACCGACAACCACATCACGGATGGCTACATCTGCGCAAAGGTCAGGCGATTCCCTGAGCGCGTGTACGGCGACGATCGCGTGCTGCATCCGGCGATTCGCCGCGGCGCCAAGGGGTCGGGACTCTTTCGGCGCGCGACGTGGGACGAAGCGCTCGACCTGATCGCCGAGAAGTTCATCGCCGCGAGAAACGCCGGCGGGGCGGAAACGATCCTGCCGCTGTGCTACGGCGGATCGAACGGCTTTCTGACCCAGGACTACGCGGATGCAATCCTGTTCAGGCGGTTCGGGACCTCGCGCATCCTGCGCACCGTCTGCGCGGCGCCGACCGGGGCCGCCAACCTCGGCCTTTACGGAAAGATGCCCTCGGTCAGTTACGAAGACTATCCGGACGCCAAGATGATCATCATCTGGGGCGTCAACCCCAGCGTGTCCGGCATTCACTTGATGCCCTTCTTGAAACAGGCACGCGAGAACGGCGCCTTTGTCGTCGCGATCGATCCGCGGGCAACGCCTGTCGCGCGCCAGGCTGATATCCACCTGGCGGTCCGCCCGGGCACCGATCTTGTCGTCGCGCTTGCGATTCACCGGTTCCTCTTCGAGGAGGGGCACGCCGATCAGGCGTTTCTCGATCAACACACCAACGGCGCCGCACAACTGCGAGAGAAGGCCATGCCCTGGACCTTTGAACGCGCCGCGGAGGTGAGCGGCATCGATGCCGGCGTGCTGCGTCACGTCGCGGAGCGCTACGCGAAGACTTCGCCGGCGCTCGTGAAATGCGGCTGGGGCCTCGAGCGCAATCGCAATGGCGGCAGTGCGGCGGCGGCGGTGCTCGCGCTCCCTGCCGTGGCTGGCAAGTTCGGCGTGCGCGGCGGCGGATTCACGATGAGCAACTCGGCATCGTGGGGGTTCGATCGCAGCTGGCTCAGCGACGCGGAACCGCCAACGCGGGCGGTCAACATGAACAAGGTCGGGCGCATCCTCACCGAACCTGAAGGCGCGCCGGTCAACGTGTTGTTCGTCTACAACTGCAATCCGGTCGCAATCCTCCCCGATCAGCGTCGGGTGATCCGCGGCCTCGAGCGCGAAGACCTGTTCACGGTGGTGTTCGACCAGGTGCTGACCGACACGGCGGCCTATGCGGATGTCGTGCTTCCGGCCACGACGTTCCTTGAACACTACGACACGGCACGCGGTTACGGGCCGATCACGCTGCAGCTCGGGAAACCCGTGATCGATGCCGTCGGCGAATCACGGTCGAACACGGATGTTTTCATGGATCTCGCGCGCCGACTCGATCTCACAGTCGACGGCGATCCCGCTGACGACCTCGACGCCATGCTCTCGATGCTGGCGCAGATGCCGGAACCGATCGCCGATGACCTGCGATCGGAGTGGAAGGCCCGCGCGCCGTTCGGCGGCCGGCCCGTGCAATTCGTCGACGTCTTCCCGAAGACCACGGACAGCAAGGTGGATCTCTTCCCCGCGGCGCTCGACAAACAAGCACCGAACGGGCTGTACGGATTCCAAGCGGATCCGGCGACCAGCGAATACCCGCTGGCGTTGATCTCACCAGCGAGCGATCGCACGATCAGCTCGACGCTCGGGGAATTACCGCGTCCCGACGTGAAGCTCGAGATCCACCCGGATGATGCGAAGGCGCGCGGCATCGAGAGTGGCGATGCCATTCGCATCTGGAATGCGCTGGGCGAAGTACGGATCAACGCCAACGTGTCGCCGCTCGTCGCGCGAGGTACGGTCTCGATGCCGAAGGGTGTGTGGCGACGCCACACTGGCAACGGTTACACCTCGAATGCGCTGGTGCCGGATACGCTGACGGATCTAGGCGGGGGCGCGTGCTTCAACGACGCGCGCGTGCAAATTGAAAAAGTCGAAGTGGGACACTGACACTTCGACGTTTCCCAGGATGCAATCGGCCAGGGCCGACTAAGCCACGGTCGGCAGCTTGCCCCGACCGCCCCGGCTCGCCTGTCCGCCCTTGCGGCCGGCCCGGCGTGCTTCTTCGGCCGACCATTCGTGCGCAGTGCCCTTGGCGTGAGCGGCGCGTCCGCCCTTGCTGGCAATTTCGCGCTGCTTGTCCGGTGACATCGAGGCGAACCCTCGGCGGGCTTTTCGGATTTCAAACACGGTGACCTCCCATTCGTCGAGTAACGGCGTTCCTTGCCCCGAACCATTAGCGAATCGCGTGCCAGCTCAACTGACCTCATCCGCCGGTAACCAATTGTTTTGCAGTGGCTTGCGTAATTACATTTCGCGACAATCAGAACGGGGTTTACCCGAGGTGTATGGATTCATTACAGATGGGCTTTGACTCAGGGGAAGAACCATACAAACCGTGATCATGCGTAAAGCCATCGCCGTCGCCACCGTGTTGCTCGTTGTCGCCCTCGCGTGGGCAGCTGCGCGACGACACCACGTGGCGGCAACTCTTTCTGACAACTGGAATTGCTGTGATTTCTCTGCGGCTCAGGCGATCGCAGTGAGCGCGAACGAAGCGCTCGGACGCGTGAGGTCCTATTCCGAAATCGGCCAGGACAAGTGGGTGCTGTTCAGGATGTTCCCGGATACGCGCGACGGGTATTTCCTCGACGTCGGCTCGGGCCACGGAACGATCGGCTCGAACACCAAGGCCCTCGAAGAGCGCGGATGGCGCGGCATCTGTGTAGATCCCTTCCCATCGCACATGGAAGACCGCAGGTGCGCGATGGTGCGAGAAGTGGTATCGAATGCCTCAGGTCAGGTCATCCGTTTCCACACGCACGAGGGCCTCGGAGGAATCGAGGATACGCTCGGGAAGTGGAAAGAGGAAGCCTCGAAGAGTCCGGTCGTGGAATTGACGACGGTGACGTTAGGCGAGGTGCTCGCGCGCGAACACGCGCCGGCCTTCATTCACTTCATGAGCGTGGACATCGAGGGCGCCGAACTGCAGGCCCTCCAGGGCATCCCGTTCGACCGGTATCAGTTCGGGGCGATGGCGATCGAGCACAACGAGGAAGAGCCGAAACGGACCAACATCCTCAACTTTCTGGCGTCGAAGGGGTATCGCCGCGTCCGCTCGTATAAGCAGGATGACTTTTTCGCGCCCTGAAGACGTCGCAGTCCTCGCAATTGCGGAGGTCGAACTCGTAGCGGACAACGGGCCAGTACATCGGGTGGGCACAGTAGGCCAGTTCGCCGTCGATGATGGTGTGGTTCCCGATGTCCTCGGGAAATTCGGCCGTGCGGCGAGCGTACCAACAACTCCGGTGCTTGGTCTCCGCGTCCACGCCCCAAATTCTACTCCCGACCTGGATCGCTTCCCGACGAGAATCCCCTCCCGGCACGTTACAATCCTTGTATGGCAATGTGTGGTGGACCGCCGGTCCCGAACGACAAGCCGATCGCCAACAAAAGCGGCCGCATGGTGAAGTGCATCAAGTTCGGCAAGGAATTGCCCGGGCTCGACGCGCCGCCCTGGCCCGGCGAGATCGGCCAGCGCATCTACGAGAACGTGTCGGCCCAGGCCTGGAAGCTATGGGAAGACCGCCAGAAGATGATCCTCAACGAGTACCGCTTGATGCCCTGGCAGAAGGAAGGCCAGGAGTTGATCCGGACGCAGATGGAGGACTTCTTCTTCGGCGAAGGCTCGGCGCTGCCTCCCGATTACGTTCCTCAGCAGACCAAGTAGCCCGTCCGCGGCCGCCTATGTGGCCGCGACGGGAATCAGCGGATCGATCGTGAAGCGCAGCCGCGCGTGTGCGTCACGCACCGCGCGCTCGGCCTCGGCCGGCGTGTCGGCGCGCGCGAAGATGAACCCCAGGTAACTGTGCCCTTCCGGCAGCGCGAGCAGCTGTTGATCGGGCTTTGCCGTGATCGAGATCTCGTCCACGTGCATCACGCGAGCGGCCTCCTCCACGCCGTCCACGCGCCGGTAGACACCGCTTCTGGGGATCGGCACCATCATCACCGCCGAGGCGCGCGCTTCGCGCGTCCACTCCCGCATCGATTCGCCCAGGGCAAAGCGCAACAGGAATTCTTCGAAGCCGATCGACGCGCCGCCGTGCTCGAATCGCAGGGCCCGCGCGCACAGGCCGCCGATCGGACGCGCCGCAACTTCGAGCACGAACACGCCGCGCTCGTTGACACGGCACTCCGCGTGGATGGGTCCGTGATGCAGCCCAAGGGCCCTGGCCGCGGCGGCGACCGTCTCTTCGATCTGCCGCAACGTGGCTTCGCCTGCGCGAGAGGGCGTCACGTAGATCGTCTCTTCGAAGAACGGGCCGTCGAGCGGATCGGGCTTGTCGAAGACTGCCAGCACGCGCAGCGCGCCGTGGTCGAGCACCGCTTCGATCGCGTATTCGATGCCGGGGATGAACTCTTCGACCTGCACGACGTCGGCTTCCGGCTCGCGTAACTCGCGCACATCCGGCGACTCCAGCAGCCGCTTGACGCGCCGGAACGCCGTCGCCAGGCTGCTCGCATCGTCGACGCGAATCACGCCTCGGCTCGCCGACAGCACCGTGGGCTTGATCACCGCCGGGTATTGGACGCGATCGGTGAGCGCGGCGACATCGGCGCTGAGCGGAACGGTGATGAAATTCGGCGTCAGCAGCCCGGCCGCCTTCAGACGCCCGCGCATCAGTCGCTTGTCGCGCGCCGCAGCCGCAGCTTCCGGAGGGTGGCCGAGCATGCCGAGCAGGCGCGCCACATACGCAGCCATCACCGTGGGACGATCTCCCACTGCGACGATGCCCTGAATGGGATCGCTTTCGACCACGGTCAGGATCGTGTCGGCGGAACGCCACTCTTCGTGGTATCGCACCGGGATCGCCGCGTCACCCCATGGATCGTCGATCTTGTCGCACCGATCGGTCGCGTAGACCAACTCCACGCCGATCCGCGATGCGGTGTCGGCAAACATGCGGGTCTGGTATCCCGTCGTCGTTGCCAATAACAAGACACGCGCCTGCCCTGAGCGAGAGGTCATGTGAGCCTCGCGAGCATGACGTCGGGTCGAAGGGTCATAACAGAGCCACCTGCTCTGCGCTCGGCTCCGCTCAACAATACCAAGGCTCGTTCAAATACGGGATCGCCGATCGCGACAGCAATGGCGCGTGCGTTCTGCCGTCGTGACGTTCGACTGACGATGCGAGGGCGAACACCCGTTCGAAGAGATCGCCTCGGGATCGATCACGGCCGGTGCCCGCAAGGGCCAAGACCTCCTGCTGCAACTGGTCGACACGCGCGTCGGCGTGCCGCCATGGATACGTGAGCGTGCCGGGATCGAACGCGCCGATCGCGGCGCGGATCTCGGGCAGTTCGAGCAATCGCGACTGCCAGGTGACGAGCAACCGGATGCCCCATTGCACCGGCGCGACGTTGGCGACCAGATCGAGCTCGGCGACCGTGCGCAGCAAATCGACGTAGCCGTCGATGGTCGTCCACGGCGTAAACGCGACGAACGTCGGCGCCATTGTCAGCCCGACCTCGCGACAAAGGCGTGCTGCCGTGATGAAGTCCTGCCGCGTGTGTCGCTTCTCCAGTTTCGCCAGCACTTCATCGTCGACGGATTCCACTGCGCTGGTCACGAACACGCATCCGGTCCGCGCCAGCAGCGGAAGCAGGTCTTGATGCGCGATCAAGTGCTCCACCTTGATCGTCACGTCGTAGGTGAGCGAGGGCCACTCCTGATGGAGGGCTTCGACGAGCCTTTTCGCGTGCGTCGGGCCGTTGAAGAAGTCCGGATCACCGAACGTCACGTGCGCGGCGCCCTGCTCGACCTGCGCGCGGATGTCGGCCAGGACGACGTCGACGGGCACGACACGGAATTGGCCGTCGTAGACCGGCACGATCGGGCAATGGCGGCAGCGGTGCTTGCATCCGCGAGTGGCGTCGGTGGCGCCGGCGACCTTCGTCGTGCCATCAGGCATCTGCAGCGTCGCGTATCGGCTCAGCGTCGGCAGCGTCGATCGATCAGGCTGAATGAACGCGAGTCGCGGCAACGGCGGCTGGGCCGCGACCGATCGTGCGGCGGCGAGCTCGACGAGCGCGCCTTCGGCTTCGGGCCCGAGCACGATCGATACGCCGCGCTCTCGAAGCAGCGCGTCGTTCAGCGGCGCATACAGTCCGTAGGCGCAAATCGCCGCCGACGGATTGATCGCGCGCATGCGATCGATGATCGGCAGCGCGAGCCGCGTGGCTGTATGCATCGGCAGGTAGAAGGCAATGAGGCTGGCGGCACTGACGTGATCCGCAGCGAGCTTCTCGCGCGACACGTCGATGGTCGTGACGTCGTGGCCGGCGCGACGCAGCCAGGCCGCGGGCGAGGCAAGCCCGAAGGGCTGCCGCCCGAGGTCGTAGGTGCTGATGAGGAGAACGGACAACGCCTAATTATCGCGCACCGGCTCCATCAGGCGGCGCAACAACGGCGTCACCGCCAGCAGCAGCACGCCGGCGACAATGGCAAAGCCGGCCACGGCGCCAAACAGGGTCGGCAGCGCCATCGATTCGTAGAAGCCGGCGACGCGGCCGCCGATGAAGTTGCCGACTGATGTGGCGAGGAACCACACGCCCATCGCCATGCCGGCGATGCGTGGCGGCGAGAGTGTCGTCATCGCGCTCAGCCCGACCGGCGACAACGCCAGTTCGCCGAGTGTATGGAACAGGTAGGTCAGCGTCAGCCACATCGGGCTGACCCGACCGCCCTCACCCGCAACCGAGGCAGGGCCGATGAGGATCGCGAAGCCGAGCCCGACGAACACCAGGCCAAACGCAAACTTCGCCGGGCTCGATGGCTCCTGGCCGCGCGAGGCCAACTTGACCCACACCCACGCGAAGACCGGCGCCAGGAAGATCAAGAACAGCGAATTCAGCGACTGAAACCAGCTGCTCGGGAACGGCATGCCGAGGAACACATTGTTCGTGTTCCGATCGGCAAACAGGTTCAGCGTCGACCCCGCCTGCTCGAACACCGACCAGAACAACGCCGAGGACAGGAACAGCACGCCGATGACGATCAGGCGATTGCGCTCTTCGCGCGTCCATCCGCCGCTGGCAAACAGCCACGCGAAGAAGCCGACGGTCAGCAGCAGCAGGAACACGCCTGCAGCGTCGGACACCTGCTTCGCCGTGATCGGCAGCGCACCGGTGTATCCGCCGACACCGACGATGGCGGCGAGCGCGAGGATCAGGCCGCCCCAGAGCTGCGCTTGCCGTTTCGCGGCGGCCATGGCCTCCGGTGTTTGCGCCGCGCCGGGCGTCAGTCCGGCATCGCCAAGATTGCGGCTGCCGGCCATGTACTGGATGAGTCCGATCGTCATGCCGATGCCGGCCATGCCGAAGCCGAGGTGCCAGTTGATCTGCTGGCCAAGATAGCCGCACACGAGCGGCGCGATGAACGCGCCGAGGTTGATGCCCATGTAGAAGATCGAAAAGCCCGCATCGCGGCGCTGATCGTCGGGCGCGTAGAGCTGGCCGACGATCACGCTGACATTCCCTTTCAAGAGCCCCGTGCCGATCACGATCAGGAACAGGCCGAGGTAGAACGTCGCAAGGATTGGCAACGCCATGCTGAAGTGGCCGGCCGCGATCAACATGCCGCCATAGAGCACGGCCTTGCGCTGCCCGATGAGCCGGTCCGCGATCCATCCGCCAGGCAGGCACGCCATGTAGACCATCGCGGTGTACATGCCGTAGATCGCTCCGCCCTGCGCGGCGTCAAACCCCAGCCCTCCCGCCGAGACCGGTGCCGTCATGTAGAGCAACAACAGCGCACGCATGCCGTAGTAACTGAAGCGTTCCCACATCTCGGTGAAAAACAGCGTCGACAGGCCGCGCGGGTGGCCGAAGAACGAGCGATCGTTCGAGACGGTGGTCGCCATTAAGGGCGTATTGTAGTCGACGTCACGGTCGAGCCGCGGCGAGTGCGACAATGAAGGCCATGGCGCTCGAGGACTACAAAAAGAAGCGTGACTTCCAGAAGACGCCGGAACCCGAACCCGCGCTCGGGCCCGCGCGCAAGAAGGGCGACAAGCTGTTCTTCTGCGTCCAGAAACACCTGGCCTCACACCTGCACTACGACTTCCGCCTCGAATGGAACGGCGTGCTGTTGTCGTGGGCGGTGCCGAAAGGGCCTTCGCTCAACACGGCCGACAAGCGGCTGGCGATGCAGACCGAAGATCATCCATTCGACTACGGCATGTTCGAGGGCGTCATCCCCGAAGGCTACGGCGCCGGCATCGTGATGCTGTGGGATTACGGCACGTGGACGCCGGAGGTCGACGACGTCGATGCGGCGCTGCGGAAGGGCGACCTCAAGTTCACCCTCGATGGCTACAAGCTGAAGGGCTCGTGGGTAATCGTCAAAACGAAATACGGCGGCGCGCCAAACAGCTGGCTGTTGATCAAGCACAGGGATGAATGGTCGGGGCCGCTCGACATCACGGAGTTCGCGCCGCTGAGCGTGAAGACGCCTAATGCCGATTTTGCCGAGATCCTGCAGGGCAAGACGCCCGACATCTGGCTGAGCAACGCGCCCGCCAAGGGCGGCGATACCGGCGCGATGTTCAAGAAGATCATCGAGCGGGCGTTGTCGATGAAAGCCCCGGCCACAAAAGCCGCCACGAAGAACACGAAATCAACGAAGTCCACGAAGACAACAGCTGCTAAACGCGCCGCGAAGAAAGCGCGCTAAAGACGCTCCTTTAGTTTCTGCCAGAAGCTCTCTTCACTGGCGGCAGGAGCCATGTGCCAGTCCTGGTGCAGTGAATCCGGAATCACAAAGCGCGCCGGCTGCCCGTCAAGTTCGACGTTCAACATGCCCTGCAGCAGGCGGATGCTGAACCCGCGCACGAGGGCGCTGCGCCTGGCCTCGTGATCGACGAATCGCTGCAAGGGCAACATCGCGTCGTTGGCGAGTCGAATCACTTCTTCCTCGAATCGATGGGGCGGCACTCCCAGGAACGTGGCGACGTCGGTCGGAAGGAATTCGCGGATCATGCAGGCGGGCATGCTTCTGAACACGGCCGGCACGTTGGACTGCATCATCTCGAGCAGCGCCGTCATCATCAACCGGCCTTCCGGCGATTCGGCGATCTGCCGTTGCTCGATCAACGCCGTCGTGGCGCGCGCCTCGTCCACCGCGCGCGGCAGCAAGGCCTGATCGAGGCCGATGATGCGCCCGACCACCAGCCACGAATTGAGGTAGGCCTGCTGCTCTTCTGCAGACAACTGCACGCCAAGCTTCGACAGCCCGTCGAGGATCACCCACGTAAACGTCATCAGCGTGCCGAGCAGGTCCTCCTGGTTGATCGGCACGCCGAGTTGCTCCACCGACCACGGCGAGGTCTTGTCAGCCTGGATCAAGTGACGGATCGCCGCATGCATCAGCCGCACCTTCTGCGCGGTGACCACACCCTTCCCGCCGGCGCTCAATCCTCCCGGGGACATCACGTCCACCACGAACTGCGCCGTTTCGAACAGCCGCCGATTCGGCCGCTTGGCGAGGTAGGCTGTGCGATACAAGACCTGCACGCCTTTCTTCGCTGCGTACGACGAAGGCAACGAGTAGCAGCACAGCAGCATCATGATTTCGGGGCCGTGCTCGGCGAAGACACGTTCGCCGGTGGCGGCGAGCTCCGCCGCGTCCGCCGCGAGCGTCGCGGTCTCGGCGAAGTACGCGGCAACCGCTGCCGGCAGGTCCTCGGGTTTCTGATCGTCGCGCATCAGGTGGCCGAGCAACGACTGAACCGCGGTGGTATCGCCGTCGGCAAACACTGCAGCGACGGTGGCATCGGCAACGGCATCGCCGCGCAGACGCGCGGCATCGAGCATGGCATTGGTCAGCATGTGTGCCGTTGAGCTTAGAATGTTCGCGTGCTGCCGACAACTATTGATGGCGTGATCGCCCAGCTCGACGCGATCGTCAACGAATCGATCGCGACCCGCTCACGCCTGGGGTACTTCGCGGCGCTGTACAAGCGCATGACGATGGCGATTCGTGACGGGATGAAGACCGGCAAGTTCGAGGACAACGCGCGCATCGAGCGGCTGGACATCGCCTTCGCATCGCGCTATCTGGTCACCCGCGATCAGTTTTTTGCTGGCGAGCTGCACGGCCAGAGCTGGCTGCAGGCCTACGCCGCAGCGAATTCCAGCCAGTACACCGTGCTCCAGCAGCTGTTGATCGGCATCAACCCGCACATCATGATCGACCTCGGTGTCGCCGCCGCCCGCACGTGCCCCGGCGACCAGCTGGCGGGACTGCAGCAGGACTTCAACACCGTGAACGCCGTGATCCTGTCGCTGTTTCCGACGATCGATGCCGAGCTCGATGCCGTTTCGCCGTTCGAGAACTTCGTCGATCACAGCTTCCTCGGCTTCTTGAAGAACAAAGGGATCGACATGTCGATCGATGCCGGCCGCCACTCGTCGTGGGATTTCGCAACAGCGCTCGCTTACCTCGATCTACCCGCACAGGCGATCGCCATCGGCAAGCGTGATCTCGAAGGGCTCGCGCTCGGCGAGTGCATCCTCAAGGATCCACTGGCCGCGATCGCGCGTCGTCGCGAATCCGCCGATGTTGCCGCCAACATCGCGATCCTCAACGCACCGGCCGCTGCCTCTTGAGTCAACCTCTCGAGACGCCGCGTCACCGTGGCGTCGCGTGAGCGAACTCGGTGAACCAGTTTTCGACGACGGTGATGCGCGGGCGGGTCGATCCGCGATCGACATCGCGAATCACAAGGAATGAGTTGCCGTCCGCGGCGACCGAATAGCCTTCGGTCAAGTGCGCGCGCGAGACGGCTTCCGCGAACACTTCCTGCGGTTTGGTGGCCGGCCCCTGATCCGACACCATGACCGACTGCAAGTGCCCGGTCCCGGTGAGAAAAAAGAGCTCCCCGCCGCGCGGATTCCACTCCGCCTGCGCGGTCGATTCGGGTGAGAGCTGCCACCGGCGCTTTGCCGCCGGATAGTCCGCGAGAAACACGTGTGGCTGTCCCGACTCGCTCGACGCGTAGGCGACCCACTTCCCATCCGGGGAAATCTTCGGACCGAAGTCAAACGCCGGCGTCTGCCGGATCAAGTGCGGCGGTGATGACTTGTCGAGCGGCTGCGTCCACACGTCGGTACGCGTCTTCGGATCGAGCAGGATGTAGGCGATCGACTTGCCGTCGGGTGACAGATCCGGCTGGCTCGCGCCGGGGACGACCAGCGTCGACTCGCCGCCGTCGGCGGGTATCGAGCAGACGCCGCCTTCGCGGCCGCTCGGACCGCAACTGAAGAAGATCCGCGACCCATCGGCGTTCCAATCGGGATCGCCCCGCGTCCCGCTGAACGTCAGGCGCGTCGTCGTTCCGCTCTTCAGCTCCATCATCCACAGGTCATTGCGATCGCCGATCGGCGCAGTGAACACCAGGCGATCGCCTTTCGGTGACAGCGTGGGATAGCGCGGCATCCCGCGCCGCGGCTCGCCGAGGTCCCTGGTCACCTTCCCTGTGCGATCGATGAAGCTGAATCGCACCTGTCCCCAACTTTCATCGGTGACATAGACGAGCGTGCCGTCGGTGGCGACGCTCGGGCGCAGCCCGCCCGATGCCACGAGGAATGCTTCACCGCGCGCCTCCAACGTGCGCTGATCGACCGGAATCGCCCAGATGCCGGGATTCGAATCAACGCGCTGGAACACGAGATGCCCGCTCCGTGAGTAGGCGGCATGACGGATCACCTGCGGTACCGGACCGAACAACACCTTCCTCGTGCCACCTTCGACGGTATCGATCGAATGCTGATTGTTGGTCAGGTGAGAGATCCACAACGGCCGGCCGGCGCCGATCGTCATGTCGTGGTAATCGAGCACGCCGGTGTCGACATCGACGAACGCGACCGGGTCGCCCCCGTCAGCGCTGACATGCCAGAGCGGGCCGTTGCCGATCGTGAAGTAGATCTGTCCGTCGGCGGACCACCCCGCGCCGCCGGCTTCGACGAAGTTACCGGCAATCGTCGCGACCGTCACCGCTGGGCCGCCGGTGATCGGCGACTTGCGCAGCTGGTTGCCGACCACGTAGGCGACCCAGTTGCTGTCTGGTGACCAGGCGGGCGCGACGGCCTTCGTCGTGCCATCGAGTTCACGTGACGCAAGCTGGCTCAGCTCGCGGACCCACAACTTGCCCTTCGCGGGATACACGATCCGTCGGCCGTCTGGAGAGATGACGACGCCGGCGCCGGGACCGGTGTCGCCGGCAAACGTCGCCGGATCGTCGCCGAGGCCGTCTGCCTGCACCTCGAACTTGCGGAGCGGGCCCGACACGCCGCCGTAGTTGTTGATCAACCAGACCACCAACCACACCACGCTGGCGAGTGAGGCGATCGACACGCCGATGGTGAGCCAGCGCTTCAGTTGACGGCGCGGCACCGATGCGATCGCGCCGATGAACGCCGAATTGGTCTTGCCGTAGTCAAAGCTCGCATCGCCGAGATCACGCAGGCGCTTGCGAATGTCCTTCTGCAGGCAGCGTGCGAGCAGCGCGCGCAACCCTGGCGGCGTGTTCGCGGGCAGGAGGTCCCAGTCGGGCTCCTTACTGAGCACCGCGACGATCGTATCGGCGGGCGTCGCGCCGGAAAACACGCGCTGCCCGGTGAGTAGTTCGAACACGGTGCATCCGAACGACCAGATATCCGACCGGCGATCCACTTCCTGTCCGCGCGCCTGCTCCGGGCTCATGTACGGCGCCGTGCCCATGATCGAGCCGGTCGTCGTCACCGACTGCGACTCCATCGTCGTGTGCGCACTGGTCGACTTGGCCAATCCGAAGTCAAGCACCTTCACCGCACCATCGGGACGAACGTGAATGTTGGCCGGCTTGAGGTCGCGATGCACCACGCCGCGATCGTGCGCCGCCGTCAGCGCCTCGGACACTTGACGCGCGATCGACAGCACCTCCTCAACCGGCAGCGCGCCTTCATACAGCCGCACTGACAGCGGGCCGCCCTCGACGAACTCCATGACGATGGCCGGCGAGCCCTCGTATTCCTCGACGCCGTAGATCGTTGCAATCGCCGGGTGATTGAGCGACGCCAGCATGCGCGCTTCGCGTTCGATGCGCGCGCGGATCACGTCGTCCTGGGCGACGCGGTTGGCGAGCACCTTGATGGCGACGTCGCGGCCCAGCTTGGTATCGCGCGCGCGATACACCTCGCCCATGCCGCCGGAGCCGATCATGGCGCCGACCTCGTAGACGCCAATTCGTGTGCCGCGTGGAATGGCCATGAGCGATCAGGTGAGCAGGCGGCGCGACAGCACGGACCAGACGGCGTACGACAATCGGCGCCGATCGTGGCGCGCGATCTCGGAGCGCCAGAAGTCGCCGACGACCGATTCGGTACCCGGCGGCAGGTCACCGAGTGGCAACGGATGCTTGTGCTCGGCAGCGTAGCGATCGATCGCGTCGGGCGACGGGGCGCCATGGTTGGCGATCACCACATCCACGGGCCGGCCGATCGCGCGGCTGACCCACGCGGCTTCATCCGCCGCGGTGAAGCTGCGCATGCCTTCGCCTTCAGTCAACAGGTTGCTGACGAGGATGATCGGCCCCTTTACGTGGGCGATCGCCTCGGCCACGCCGTCGACGAGCACGGTCGGCATCAGGCTCGTGAAGAAACTACCGGGACCGATCACGACCGCGTCGAACTCCTGGATCGCACGTCGCACCGCGGGATGGATCGTTGCAGGCGGCTCGAGCCACACGCGCGTCACGTGGTGGCCGCGCGCGTGGCCCTGGTCCACTTCGACTTCGCCGCGCGTCACCTCCCCGTCGGCATATTCGGCGCACAGCGTCGCCTGCTCGACGCTGATCGGCCACACACAGCCGCGGCACCCGAGCAGGGCGCGCAGGCCATCGACCGCGGCGAGAAAGTCGCCGCTGTAGCGCTCCATCATCGAGAGCAGGAGGTTGCCGCCGGTGTGGCCGCCCAGCCGCGATTGCTCCATGGTCGGCAGGCGCGCCAGCAGGACACGCCGGGCTTCGCCTTCATTCCTCGACAGCGCGAGCGCGCAGCGGAGCACGTCGCCGGGCGGAAGCACGCCCAGTTCGTCGCGTAACTGGCCCGAACTGCCGCCGGAATCGAACATCGTCACCACGGCGTTGAGGCGAAGCCATGGGTTGCGCTTCAGGCCGCCAAGCAGGCTCGGCAGGCCGGTGCCGCCGCCAAAACATCCCAGGTTGATTTCACGAAGTCGCATAGCGAACGGCCGGACCGAACGAGTCGTATTCTATAGGAGATGGCTAGCTCACACGGCGGGGCGCTCGCCGTTGCCCTGCACGATCTTCAGCACATCTTCGCCGACCGGCTGTTATCGTTTGCCGCCTACGGCGCCCCTGGCGCGACGCTCGCACCGAGCATCGCGCTCGTCCGCTCGATCGGCATGAGCGATCTCGAGCAGTGCGCCGCGCACGCCGCCGCCTGGCATCGTGCCGGATGCGCCACGCCGCTGCTGCTCACGCAACAGGAATTCGCGGCATCGCTCGACGCGTTTCCAATCGAATACGGCGAGATCCTGTCCACGCACCAGATGCTGTTCGGCGCCGACCTGTTTGCCGGCCTCGCGATCGATCCGGCGGACGCACGCCGCGCGTGCGAGGTCCAGGTCAAGAGCCATCTCGTTCACCTGCGCGAGAACTACATCGAGTCGCGCGGCCGCCAGTCGGACATTCGCGCGCTCGTTGCGGAAGCGGCGCCGGGCTTCGCGCTGATCCTGCGACGGCTGGCGCACCTCGACGGTAGGCCTGCGACGACGATCGCCGAGCTGAGCCGCTACGCGGTGGAGCGTCCGCGCCTCGATCCGCGCGTGGTTGGCGACGTGCTCGCCCTCGCCGAGCATGCCGATGCCGCCGGTGTCGATGCGATGCGGCTCTATCCGAACTACCTTGCGGCGATGGAACAGCTCTGGATCTTCATCGACGGCTGGCGCGCTGAAGGCCGGCGATGAAGGCGCTCGTCCTCGCGCTGACGCTGTTCGCCCTGCAGGGGGACACGATCCCGGAACTCACCGCGCCGGTCAACGATTTCGCGCGCGTGATCGATCCCGCCTCGCGGCAGCAGCTCGACACGCTCATCCGCACGGTGCAGGACGCAACCGGCGACACGATCGTCGTCGCCACGATCAAGACGTTCCAGCCGTATGCGGACATGCCGTCCTACACCGTGAAGATGTTCGAGAATCACGGCAAGGGTATCGGAACCAAGGGCAAGGACAACGGCGTGCTGATCCTGCTCGCGCTCGACGACCGGCAGGTGCGCATCGAGCCTGGCTACGGCCTCGAAGGCTTCATCACCGATGGATTCGCCGGCGAGACGAGTCGCGCCATGACGCCGTATTTTCGCAACGGCGATTACGGGCCGGGGCTGGTGGCGGGCGCGACGCGCGTCGCGCAGCGCATCGCGCAGGGACGCAACGTCGCCATCAACCTGAACGCACCGCCCCGGGTGCGCCAGCGCGGCAGCGACGGCACGCGGATGCCGGTCCCGTTGTCGTGGCTCATTATCATCATCATCCTGCTGAGCCTTCGGCGACGCCGGTATCGCCGCCGCTGGATCAGCGGCGTGGGTCCGTTTGGCGGAGGATTCGGCGGCGGATTCGGTGGCGGTTTCGGTGGCGGCGGGTTCGGAGGCGGCGGGTTTGGCGGATTTGGAGGCGGCCGTTCCGGTGGCGGAGGCGGCGGAGCCTCATGGTAGAAAGGACGATATGAGAACGCTGAAGCGATTACTTGTGGTGATGCTGGTGGCTGGCGCGGCGGTAGCCTCGTCCGGATGTTCGTACAACAGGTTCGTCAGCCAGGAAGAGGCCATCAAAACGCAGTGGTCGCAGGTCGAAAACCAGCTGCAGCGCCGCAACGACCTGATCCCGAACCTCGTCGAGTCGACGAAAGGGTTCGCGCAACAGGAACGGGATGTCTTCCAGTCGATTGCCGACTCGCGCGCCAAGCTCGCCGGCGCGCAGACGACCGAGCAGAAGATCGCCGCGGCGAACGACCAAAGCAGCGCCCTCTCCCGGCTGCTCGTCGTGGTGGAGAACTACCCGACGCTGAAGTCCGACGCGACCTTCGCCCGGCTGATGGATGAACTCGCCGGCACCGAGAACCGCATCGCGGTCGAACGGATGCGCTACAACGAAAAGGTGCAGGAGTACAACACGTCGCGCCGCCAGTTCCCGGCCAACATCACCGCGGCGATCTTCGGGTTCAAGGGCGACTACCCCCTGTTCCAGGCGCCGGAATCGGCCAAAGCCGCGCCAAAGGTGGACTTCTCGCGGCCCAAACAGGGCGCCTGACCCACGGTCCATCGGTGTATGTCCGCAGGAAAGGGGGCCCCTCCCCTTTCCTGTTCCAACCCTTCCCGCACTTCCCTCATCCAAGCTAATGCCGGTGGACGACGTTGTCCTTGCTCAACAAGGGGATACGGCGGCTTTCGAGCGGGTGTATCGGTCCCATATGCCGCGGATTTTCAATCTCGCGCGGCGGATGGCCGGCCCCGACGCAGCCGAGGAACTGACGCAGGACGTGTTCGTCCGCGCGTGGCAGAAGCTCGCCTTGTTTCGCGGCGACTCGTCGTTTGCGACGTGGTTGCATCGCCTGGCGGTGAACGTGATCATCGAGCGGTTTCGGACGCTCGGCGCGGCGCGGGAGCGGTTCCTGGCGGATGGCGAACCGGTGCTCGACATCACGCCGGCGGTAGCGACAAAACACGTGGACCTCAGCATGGATCTGCAGACGGCCATCGAACACCTGCCTGACGGCGCACGGGCGGTGTTTGTGCTCCACGATGTCGAAGGCTACCGGCACGAGGAAATCGGCGATGCGCTCGGCATCTCGACGGGAACATCCAAGTCGCAGCTGCATCGCGCCCGGCAGATCCTGCGGGCACAGTTGACGAAGAAGGTCGCATCATGACGGACAGACAATTCGGCGAATCGGATCACGCCCCGCTGGAGCAGGATGATGTGCTGGCCCAGGCGATCGGCGCGTGGCGCGATGAGCGGCCCTCTCGCGACTTGTGGCCCGGCATCGCGTCGCGCATTGAGGCTCAACCCGCGGCAGCCCCCGCGCGCATCGTCTTCACGTGGCCGCAGTTGGCGATGGCCGCATCCCTGTTGATCGCGGTGGCCTCCGGACTCACCTGGATGGTGGCGCATCCGCCGCAAGCCGCCGCGCCTCAGGCGCCGGCGATTCAGGCCTACGGCACTCCGGAAGACGATGGCGGCGGCCGCGTCGTGCATGCCTACGAAGAGGACAAGAAGAAGGCGGCGAAGTAAGCCTTCGCCGCCCATTACGGGCCTGTCCTCACAACGGGCAGGCGAACATTCCAGACCAAGGAGAAATCATGAGGCTCGCTCCCACCCTGCTCGCGCTCGCCGCGGGCGCCTTCCTTTCACCCGTTCTTGCCGCCGACCCCGCCGCACCGCCCATCCGCATCGGCGTCACCTGCCCGTTCACCGGCGGTTCCAGCCCGATGGGCGAATCCATGCGCAACGGCATCCGCATGGCCGCCGAGGAAATCAACTGGAAGGGCGGCGTGCTCGGCCGGCCGATCGAGCTGGTCGAGCGCGACGACGAGGCCAACCCCGACAAGGGCCGCGCCTTTGCCGAGGAACTCACCGGCAAGGCCAGGGTCGTTGCCACCATCGGCAGCTGCAACACCGGCGTGGTGCTGAAGACCATCGACCTCTACCAGAAGGCGAAGATCCCGCTGCTGGTGCCGGTGGCCAC
>CAZBYY010000028.1:0-20551 GCA_964495855.1 uncultured Acidobacterium sp.
CAAGGGGCAACGATACCTGGTGGAAGCGATGCCACTGGTGATGCGGGAAGTGCCGGACGCGCACCTGGTGATCTTCGGCGAGGGCGAGCTGCGCGCGCCGCTCGAGAAGCAGATCAAGCAGTTGAACCTGACCAGGCGTGTGCTGCTGCCGGGCTTCCGCGAAGACGTGCTGTCGCTGATGAAATCCGCCGACCTGTTTGTGATGAGTTCCGTCACCGAAGGGCTGGGATCCGCGGTGCTCGACGCGATGGCGATGGGTCACGCGGTCGTCGGCACGAAGGCCGGCGGCATTCCGGAGGCGGTCGTGCCGGGCGAAACGGGATTACTGGTCGAGCCTGCCGATGCGAAGGGGCTCGCGCGTGCGATCGTGCAGCTCTTGAAGGATCGCGACCTGCGCACGCGGCTTGGCGAGGCCGGACGCGCGCGCGTCAAGCAGCACTTCGATGTCGACCACCTCGTCGACGGCACGTTGGCCGTGTATCAGCGCGTCGCCGGCCGCTGAGTCGACAGCCAGTCGGCAAACTCGGTGTGCCCCTTGTCGCGCGCCAGTTCGATGGCGTTCTTTCCGGAGTCCGCGGGAAGTTGCGGAGCCGCGCCGTGCGCAAGCAGCAGCTCTGCCAGGCCACGGTTCGCCGTGTTGGCGGCTTCGTGGATCGGACGGAAGCCTGCCTGCTGCGGTGTGTTCGCATCAGCTCCGGCGGCCAGGACGGCTTTGACGATTTCCAGGTTTCGGCCGGCAACGCCGGCGTGCAACGCGGTCACCTTGAGCGGATTCTTCGCGGCCGCATTCACGTCGGCACCGGCGGCAATCAGCGCCTTGACGGCGGCGGGCTGGCCAAAGAAGGCCGCCAGCGCCACGGGCGTGAAACCATCCGGCGCGTATTCGCGGACGCGGTCGGGATTCGCCTGCAGGATCGCTTGGATGCGATCGACGCGTCCGAGCACCGCGGCTTCGAAGATGTCGACCGGCGCACCGAGATCGAGCATCGCCGCCACGACATCCGGCTTCATGTTGTAGCAAGCCACGAGCAGAGCCGAGGCGCCATTCGGATCGCGTGCCGACAGGAGCGCGGCATCCTGCGCGATGAGGCGTCTCACATCGTCGACGTTCCCCGCCTTGATGGCCTCGAACAGTGGCTCTTCCACGCGCGCCATTATAGGCGCCTGTCACCCAATTCCACATTGGGTGTCCCGACAAGACTGGGTGTCTGTCACCCATTTTCAACATTCGGCTGAGATGATTTCCCCCAGTTGCGGTAGCGGTTTCTGCGATCAGTGTTGGCGCTGGGACCGGAAGTATTTGCGATACCAACGAACGGAGTGTGACGGAATTCGAGCGTTTTGGAGGGGCCCCGGATGGATCGCGACATGCTACGGACCAGTGCATGGGTCGAGCAAAACGAATCATCTACAAACAGGCGGTCTATCACGTCATGGCACGCGGTAACGGGCGCAAGCGGATCTTCATCGACGATGCCGATCGAGTGGCGTTCCTGTCGACGATGGCGGAAACCGCGCAGCGATACCACTTTCGATGGCGATGCTACGCGTTGATGATGACGCACTACCACGGCTACCTTCAGACGCCGTTTGAGAATCTGTCGGAGGGAATGCGGCACCTGAACGGCCAATTCGCGCGCGCGTGGAACAGACGACGCGGATCCCGTGGTCACGTGTTCGGCGAACCATTCGTTTCAAAGCCCGTCGAAGATGCGCGCTATACGGTTGCAGCCCTGAAATACATCGCGTGGAATCCGGTCGACGCGGGATATGTCGCCAATCCGCTTGACTGGCCCTGGAGTAGCTGTCGCGCGACGGCCGGGCTCGAGCCCGGTCCAGCCTTTCTGGACTTGCAGTGGCTGAAAAGCACCTTCGGCGAACCCACGCTGCCAGCGGCCCAACGCGCCTATCTGGAAACCATCGGGACGCCTCTGCTCCCCAACGAGAAGCGCCATTACTACAACCGCATCGTGTGCGGCTCGGAAGAGTTTGAAGATGAGGTGCGGAAACAGTTGGGATCGACGATGTACCGGATGCTGGTTCCACGTTCGTATCGTGCGCTGGGACGACCTTCGCTCGAGCACATCTTTCGCGCCGCCGGCGAAGATCTCGACGACCGGAACCGCGCAATTCGTCGGGCTCAGATTGTGTACGGCTATCGCCAATCGGAGATCGCCCGCAGCCTCAACCTCCATCCGAACACCATCAGCAAGATCGTGAGTCAGTTGCGCAAGCAGCGATTCTTTCTTGTGCGCCCACGCGCGTCATCTCAGTAGGATGAAGCGGTGTAATTCCTGCGCCCAGTCGGCATTTACTTCAGCTTGGTACCGATCAAATCATCCCTCGGGCTGGTTGAAATTGGGTGACAGGCACCCTAAAGAAAGCTGTCACCCGATCTTCTGATCAAGGGCAAGAACGGCATTTAAGATCGTCTCAGCCACGTCGACGAAGAATCCCCGGTTGATCTTGTCGGCAGTGTCAGTGGGCTTGTGATAATCCGGGTGATCTTCCACGCCACAGTAGACGAATGGGATACCGGCCTCATGGAACGGCCCGTGATCGGACTGATTGGTCCAGTCTTCGACGCCGCCCGCGATCGCGACCGGCTTGTCGTGACCATACAACACCGTGATCGGCGCCTGCTTCACGACCGGATCGAGCATCGGCTTGAGGTGGGGATAGTGATACGTGCCGGCAATGAAGATCTCCCGCTTGTCGTTACGGCTCACCATGTCGAGGTTCACATCAATGGCGATGCGCTCCTTCGGGATTGGCGGCTTCACCATGAACGCCTTCGATCCTTGCAGCCCTCGCTCTTCGGCGTCGAACAGCGCGAAGACGATGGAATGACGGAACGGCGTCTTCTGGCAATGCGCGGCAATCTCCAGCACCACGGCGACGCCCGACGCATCATCGTCCGCGCCCGGATAGACCTGTCCGTCGCGCACGCCCAGGTGATCGTAATGGGCGGAGACGACCATGTACGGCCGCCGCGGCTCCGTGCCGACGCACATGCCCAGCACGTTGGCGCCCTCGCCAGCCTGCCGCCCATTCATCGTCATCCGCGTGAAGGTAAATGGATGCACGTAAGCACCTGACACAGGTGCCACGCCGATGGCCTTGAAGCGATCGACGATCCAGTTCCGCGCCGCGAGGCCACCCGGCGATCCAGCGGCGCGACCCTCCCACTTCGGATCGGCGAGCGTCTGGACGGCCGTCATCAATCGATCACTGTCGATGCGAACGCTTGCCGCCTGCGGCTGCGCCGATGCGCGCGTCTGCCGCTGCGCGTCGATGCGGGCCGCTTCGAAGCGGCCGGCGACCTGGAACCAGATGACTCCGGTCGCGACGATGCTGATGCCGATGAGCCTGCGTGTCTTCATGCGTTACAGCGATGTGACCATGATGAGATCCGTCTGCGGATCGGTGCCGAACAAGAATATGTGGTCGCCGGCGTCTGCGAAACCACATTTACGGTAGAACGCGCGCGCCCGGTCGTTGCGCTCCCACACGCCGAGCCACAGCGTGCGCGCCCCTCGCCGGCGCGCCTCCTCCTTCACTTGATCCATCAGCGGCTGCGCCACGCCCCGGCCATGCCACTCGCGCCTCACATAGAAGCGCCACAGCTCGATCGGCGAGGGACCCGTCACGCAGGGAGGAGCGTGATCGTCGCGCACTTGTGCGTAGCCGACGACCGCTCCCTCCTCTTCCGCGAGCAAGGTCAAGATCGACGGATCGGCGATCTCGCTCGATTGCTGCGGCACGCCATACGCCCTGGCAAGATGCAGGGCCATGTCGGTGGCGTCGTTGGTGGCAGCGAAGGTGTCGTAGAAAGTCTGCCGGGCCAGCTCGGCCAGGACGGCGGCGTCGTCGCGCGTGGCGATGCGGATCGTCACGCCATTCATCCTAATGGAACCTCCCGAACTTCCGGTCCGTAAGGAACAAAGACCGCGCGGTGTCCACGGCAGCGTTGCCATGGGTGTGTGGGAAGACATTCGGTTCGCCGGCCGGCTGCTGCTGAAAGACAAGTGGTTCTCGCTGGTCGCGGCCCTGGCCCTGGCGCTGGGCATCGGCGTGAATGCCACCGTGTTCACCTTCGTCAACGCGGTGCTGATTCGCGGGCTTCCCATCGCTGACCCGGATCGCACGCTGGTCGTCGATTCATACGACCGCGTCCGCAATCGACCCGCCAACGTCTCGTACTTGGACTTCCGCGACTGGAAGGAAAGCACGACCACGTTCGAAGCGCTTGCGGCCTACGACATCACGACCGCGAACCTCAGCGATGAGGGGCAACCGCCGGAACGCTACTCCGGCTCCCATGTCAGCGCGAACACCTTCTTGATCCTCGGCACGCGCCCCGTGATCGGCCGCGACTTCGTCGCCGCAGACGACGTGCGCGGCGCGGCGTCGGTCGCGCTGATCAGCTACAAGATCTGGGTCAATCGCTACGGCAGCAATCCGTCCGTCCTTGGCCGCAACGTTCGGATCAACGACGTGCCGAGCACCATCATCGGCGTGCTGCCCGAGGGCATCCAGTTCCCGGCCAACACGGACGTCTGGATTCCGCTGCACCAGATCAGCGGCCTCGAAGAACAAAAGCGTAACGCGCGCTCCCTGTTTGCATTCGGGCACCTGGCCGCCGGCGTGACGCGCGAGCAGGCGCAAAGCGAGATGGTCAACATCTCCAAGCGGCTCGAGCAGCAGAACTCCGAGACGAACAAGGACATCCAGGCACGCGTCCAGACCTTCAACGAGCAGCAGAACGGCGGCCCGATCCGCGCGGTGTTCCTGTCGCTGATGGGCGCCGTGTCATTCGTGTTGCTGATCGCTTGCGCCAACGTCGCCAACCTGTTGCTGTCACGCGCCACCAATCGCGCGCGCGAAATCGCCGTGCGCGTCTCGATCGGCGCATCTCGCTGGCGCATCGTCCGACAGTTGCTGCTGGAAAGCGTGCTGCTGTCCGCCATTGCCGGAATTGGCGGCATGGCGATCGCGTGGATCGGCATCCGCCTGTTCGACAGCGCCACGCAGGATGTCGGGCGCCCGTACTGGATTCAATTCACGATGGACGGCACGGTGCTCGCCTTCTTCACGGCGGTGTGTGTGGCCACCGGCATAATCTTTGGCCTCGCACCTGCGCTGCACGCCGCGAAGACCGATGTCAACGACGTGCTGAAGGACGGCGGCCGCAGCGGCTCGGCGGGCATGCGTGCGCGGCGCTGGACCGGCGCGTTGATGGTCGCCGAGCTCGTGCTGACGGTCGTGCTGCTGGCAGGCGCCGGCTTCATGACGCGCAACTTCCTGACGATGTACCGGCTGGATCTCGGCATCGACACATCGAAGCTGCTCACGATGTCTCTCGCCCTTCCCGATCGCAAGTATCCGTCGCTCGAGCAGCGGCTCGCGTTTTATGAACGGCTCGAGGAGCGGTTGAAGTCGAATCCGAAGATTGAAAACGTCACCGTCACCAGCAACATTCCCATTCAGGGCGGCTTCAGCCGCAAGCTCAACATCGATGGGAAACCGCTCGACCAGGGTCAGCAGGCGCCGACGGTGACGATGCTCACGATCGATCCGCGGTACTTCAAGACGATGGGGATGCCGCTGCAGCGCGGGCGGAGCTTCACCGACGAAGATGGCGCGTCCGGCCACGAGCCCACCGCGGTGATCAATCAGCGCTTCGCGGCGCTGCACTTCTCGGGTGAGGATCCGCTGGGCCGGCGTATCACGCTCTCCATCGACCTGCAGGGCAACGCGCCGCCCGCTGGCGGTATTCCGCTGTCGCTCACCGCGACGATCGTCGGCATCGTGCCGAACCTGCGGCAACGAGACTTCCAGTTACCCGATCCGGATCCGATTGCCTACTTGCCGTATCGTCTGGATCCGCGCGGCTTCATGAACCTGATCGTCCGCAGCGCCGGCGATCCGAACGCGATGACGCCGCTGCTGCGAGAAGAAGTCCGCGCCGTCGATGCCGACCTTCCCCTCTTCAACATCCGGACAATGGACGCGCAGTTGGCCCAGGCGCGCTGGCCGTTCCGCGTGTTCGGCTCGATGTTCGCGATCTTTGCGGTGATCGCGCTGATTCTCTCGGCCGTCGGCCTCTATGCCGTCACCGCGTATGCCGTGTCGCAACGCACGCAGGAAATCGGCATCCGCATGGCGCTTGGCGCGCAGAGCAACGAAGTGTCGTGGCTGTTCCTCCGCAGGTCGATGGTGTAAATCGGGCTCGGCCTCGCGATCGGCATTGCCGGCGCATTCGGTGTCGGCACGCTGTTCCAACAGACACAGCTGCTGGTGCAGAACAAGGCGGGTGATCCGATCACGATCGGCGGCATCGCGCTCCTGCTTGCAGTGGTCGCGAGCGTCGCATGCCTGGTGCCGGCAAAGCGCGCGACCCGCCTCGACCCGCTGATCGCGCTGCGCCGGGACTAGCGGCGGAGCACTAGCGGCGCAAGGGATGGCAACATCCCTTGAGCGGACACCGCGCATCGCCCTGGCGGGAGCCGTAGCCGCATGCGTTCATCATGCCGACGTGGCAGATCGAGAAGTCGAACCGTACCGGATCGGCAGGGTCGATCGCACGCAGCGATGCGGTGATCTCGGCGGCCATCCGCCAGCCGGGACTCTTCCTGGTGGTGAGACGAAGGCAGCGGCCCAGGCGGATCACGTGCGTATCGAGCGGGATGATCAGCTGAGCCGGGCGAACCTTCTTCCAGACGCCGAGGTCGATGCGATCCGAGCGCACCATCCACCGCAGAAACAGGTTGAGCCGCTTGCACGCGCCGCCCGATGACGGCCGCGAGAAGAAGTACGCCACTCCCGGCTTCGGTTTCCTCCGCCCGTAGATCGCCGACACATCCAGCGCCAGCGCGCGCGTCGAGAACGACTCGAGGGCGTCGCCGACGTCGGTCGCGTCAGGCTCGAGGCCCTCGGCAAAGAAATGCTCGATCGACCCGGACTGGTCGATCATCTGCCGCATGATCCAGACGAGCGCCGCGAAGTCGGCGCCGTCGGTCCAGCGATGCACGAGATGCCTGAAGGCCTGCCGGTCGCGTTGTGGATCGAAATGTCGCGTGAACGCCGCCGGTGACTCGCCCATCACCTTCAGCATGCCGTCCACGGAGTTGAGCACGCTCTGCACGCGGCCGAACGCCAGCGCTGAAGCAATCAGCGCAACCACTTCCCGGTCCTCCGGCCGTGGATAGCGATGCACGCGCCAGACAGGATCTGCGACGGAGTGCTCGACGTTGAACTCTCCGTAGAGCCGGTCGAGCGACGGGCCGAGCGAACTAGAAGGCCGTGATCGGGACATGCGCCGCACACATCGGGCACGATGCGGCCGGGAAGTTCGGAGGCGCCGTGTATTCGACCAGCGACACGTTCGGCACGTCGAGGCTCACGCATGCCTCGCAGCGGTCGATGATCTGCATCGTGCCGATGACAGTGCCGCCCGCCGCCTTTACGGCGTCCGCGCACTGCTTCAACGTCGTGCCGGTGTTCCGCACGTCATCGACGATCAACACGCGCTTGCCCTTCATGCGCGACGCATAGAACGGGCTGAGCGATGCGTGGCCGTTCGTATCGCTGAACGGCGCAAACAAATACGGCGGGTGCGTCATCGGCCGGCGCCCTTCGAGCAATCCCGCCATCGTGTGAGCCAGCAGCGCGCCGCCGGTCGCCGGACCGGCGACGATCTCGGTCTGCTCGAGGAACTCCGACGGCATCACGTCGATCAAATCCTGCGCCACACGCCAGATGGTGGCGGGATGCTGGAACAGTTGGTGCGGATTCAGATAGAGCTTGCCGTGAAAGCCGTTGCCGTAATCGAAGTGGCCGTCCATCACCACCTCATGGCGGCGCAGGTCTTCGAATGCGCGGGCGCGGACCTCGTCGTGGCGGACGTTCATGCCGTCACCCCCGCCGCCGCGTTCGCGTAGACCACTTTCCCTCCCACGATCGTCGCCGCCACGCCGCCGCGGAACGACCAGCCGTGGTACGGCGTGTTCTTCGACTTGCTCAGGAGCTTAGTGCGATCGATCGTCACGGTGAGATCGGGCGCGAGCACGGTGATGTCGGCCGGCGCGCCCGGCGCGAGCGAGCCGCCAGGCACGTTCAGGATCCTTGCCGGGTTCACCGACATCAGTTCCACCATGCGCGACAGAGTGATCAGGCCGGTGTGCACCAGCTTGTCGAGCGTGATCGGCACGGCGGTCTCAAGGCCGACGATGCCGAACGGCGCGCGGTCGAATTCGACATTCTTCTCGTCGTAATGGTGCGGCGCGTGATCAGTGGCAATCACGTCGACCGTGCCGTCGACGATGCCGGCGATCATCGCATCGCGATCCCTGGCTTCGCGCAGCGGCGGATTCATCTTCGCGTTCGTGTCGTACGCGATCGGCGCCGCCAGCAGATCGTCGGTCAGCGTGAAATGGTGCGGGCAGACCTCGCAGGTGACGTTGACGCCGCGGCTCTTCCCCTGCCGCACGGCTTCGATCGTCGTCCACGCGCTCATGTGGGCGATGTGCACGTGACCACCGGTCATTTCCGCGAGCAGGATGTCGCGGCCGGCCGTGATCGCCTCGGCGACGCCGGGAATGCCGCGCAGACCGAGCGAGGCGGCGACCGCCCCTTCGTGGGCGACGCCGTCACCCTTCAACGTCTGGTCCTCGCAGTGCTCGATCACCGGCATCTTGAACATGCTCGTGTATTCGAGCGCGCGTCGCGCCAGGATCGCCGTCGCGACCGGCAGCCCATCGTCCGTGACGGCGACGCAACCGGCATCGCGAAGCTCGGCGATGTCAGCGAGCTCCTCGCCTTTCTGCCCGCGCGAGACCGCACCGATCGGATACACGCGCGCCAATCCCGCAGCCTTGGCCTTTGCCAGGATGAGCTGCGTCACGCCCGCGTTGTCGTTCACCGGCTTGGTGTTCGGCATGCACGCCACGGCCGTGAAGCCACCGGCGACCGCAGACGCCACACCGGTCGCCACCGTCTCCTTGTGCTCCTGCCCCGGCTCGCGCAGGTGCACGTGCATGTCGATCAAGCCAGGACACACCACCGACCCTTTCGGCAGGTCCATGACCTTCGCGTCGCCGGCCTTCAGATTGGTGCCGACCTCGGCGATGCGCTCGCCGTCGATCAGCACGTCGAACATGCCATCCTTGCCGTTCGCCGGATCGACGAGGCGCCCGCCCTTAAGCAACAGTTTCATGATCCATCCCACCCGCCAACAGATACAGAACCGCCATTCGCACCGCTACTCCATTCGCCACTTGATCGAGAATCACCGACGCCGAGCCGTCCGCCACTTCCGAGGCGATCTCGACACCGCGGTTGATCGGACCGGGATGCATGATGATCGCATCCGGCTTCGCCCGCTTGACGCGTTCTTCCGTCATCCCGAACGTCGTGAAGTACTCGCGCAGCGACGGAAAGTACCCGCCCTGCATCCGTTCGAGCTGGATGCGCAGCATCATGATCACATCCGCGCCCTCCACCGCTTCGTCAACGCGCGTCGTCACATGCACGCCCATCCGGTCGAGTCCCGCCGGAATCAGCGTGGCCGGCGCGCACACCCACACCTCGGCGCCCAGCTTGGTCAGCAGGTGCAGGTTCGAGCGGACGACGCGGCTATGCAGCAGGTCGCCGACGATCGCGACCTTGAGTCCCTTGATGCGGCCCTTCCGCTCGCGGATCGTAAAGGCGTCGAGCAGCGCCTGTGTGGGGTGCTCGTGCATGCCGTCGCCGGCGTTGACGATCGCCGCCTTGCAGATTCTCGACAGCAGGTGACACGCGCCGGACGAGGAGTGCCGCAGCACGATCATGCTCGGCGACATCGCCTCCAGGTTCACGGCCGTATCCACGAGCGTCTCGCCCTTGACGACGCTCGACGAGGCGATCGCGACGTTGAGCGTGTCCGCGCTCAACCGCTTTTCCGCGACCTCGAATGACGTGCGGGTTCGCGTACTCGGCTCGAAGAACAAATTGATGACGGTGCGGCCGCGCAGCGTCGGCACTTTCTTGATCGTCCGCTGGCCGACTTCCTTCATCGCTTCGGCGGTGTCGAGCACGAGCACGATCTCTTCGGCGCTCAGGTCGGCGATGCCGAGCAGGTGTTTGTGCTTCAGCGCGGTGAGCGGCGCTGCGAGCTCGTTGGAAGCTGCGACATCCATCGGCTCACTCCTTCCCTTCGAGGATCACTTCGTCCACGCCGTCGAGCTCCCGCAGTTTCACCTGCACGCTCTCCTGCCGGGACGTGGGGACGTTCTTGCCGACGTAGTCGGCCTTGATCGGGAGTTCGCGGTGGCCGCGGTCCACGAGGACCACGAGCTGGATCGACCGCGGGCGGCCGAAGTCGGTCAGCGCGTCGAGTGCCGCGCGCGTCGTCCGCCCCGTGTAGAGCACGTCGTCGACGAGCACGATCGTGCGGCCGTCGATGGAAAACGGGATCTCGGTCTTGCGGACCAGCGGCGCGATGCCGACGGACGCGCCCATCAGGTCGTCGCGATAGAGCGTGATGTCCAGCGCGCCCACGGCGATGTCGTCGCCGGTGATCTTCTTGAGATCGTCCTTCAGGCGATTGGCGATCGGCACGCCACGGCTGCGCACGCCGACGAGCGCGAGATCAGAAAGACCGCGATTGTGTTCGAGGATTTCGTGGGCGATTCGCGTGAGCGCTCGGGAGATGCGCTCTGCATCCATTACAACAGGCATGGTTTCCTCTTTGCGGACTCGCGGGTCCGCGTTTAAAGAGACTGGCGGATTATAACACGTCGTTTCGCGCGCGGAGTGACTCGAGCTCGGCCTTCACACGACCGGAGGGCGGCGCCCGCCGAAGCCGGTTGCCTGCTCGAATGCGTGCGCGAGTTTCAACACGCTCAGGTCGTCACGATAGCGGCCGACGATCTGGATGCCGACGGGCAATCCTTCTTCAGAGAACCCTGCAGGCACCGAGATGGCGGGACGGCACGTCGTTGAAATCCAGTAGGCAGACTTCATCCAGGCGACGTAGTTTTCCATCGCCACACCCTCGATCGCTTTCGGCCACGGTTCGGTGGCCGCATACGGCAGCACCTGGTTCACCGCGCACACGAGGAATTCGTACTTCTCCTGAAACGCGCGCATGCGCTCGAGCAGCTGGCCTTGCTGCACCAGGGCCGACCCGACCTGCTCGCCGGAAATGGCGGCGCCCCGCTCGATCTCCCAGATCGCTTCGGGCTTCAGCTCGCCGCGATGCTGCGCGAGTACGTCCTTGTAGGTCGTCCAGCTCGCCCACGCGCGCAGGGTCAGGAAGATCTCGTTGACGTTCCCGAAGTCCGGACAGGCGTCCTCAACAATGCAGCCGAGCGCTTCGAACGTCTGGCGCTGCTTCTCGAGAACGGAACGGACGCGGCGATCGAGCGGCAGGCCGCCGAGGTCGAGCGACCACGCCACGCGCACGCCCGTGAAGTCGCGATCGAGCGATCCCGCAAATTCGGCAGCGGTGGTTGAGAACGACTGCGGGTCGCGCGCGTCCGCACCAGCAACGACACTCAAGCCAAATGCGACGTCGGAGACCGATCGCGCCATCATGCCCTTGGTCGAAAGACCAACGAAGGGCATCGTGGCCGGCGCCACCGGCACGAGGCCAACGCTCGGCCGCAGCGCCACGATGTTGTTGAAGTTGGCTGGATTGCGGAGCGATCCGCCGAGGTCGCCGCCGTCGGCGATCGGCAGCATGCCAGTCGCGATTGCCACGGCGGCACCACCGCTCGATCCTCCAGCCGTGCGGCTCGTATCCCATGGATTCAGGGTCGTGCCGTAGACGCGGTTGTAGGTTTGCGATCCCATCCCGAATTCAGGGACGTTCGTCTTCCCGATCGGAATCGCACCAGCTCGACGGATGCGCTCGACGATCACCGAATCGGCGTCGGGCATGAACGTGCGGTAGATTGGCGACCCTTTCGTTTGCGGAAACCCGACAGCGGGTTCGAGATCCTTGAAGGCGGTCGGCAATCCGTGGAGCGGACCAACGGCTGCTCCGCTGCTCAACGCGCGATCGGCGTTGTCGGCCAACGCGAGACACGCATCATCGTCGAGCTTGGCAACGATGGCGTTCAGCGTCGGGTTCAGCCGGGCGATCTGCTGCAAGTGCGCGAGCATGACCTCGCGGGCCGAGACCGCGCGCGAGCGGATCTGCGCCGCCAGATCACGAGCGCTTGAAAAGAGCAACGCGTGCATGGGCTCGAGTGATTCTATGCCGATCCAAACATCAGCGGCCGTACGACGGGATGTAGGTCACCGGCTTGTCGCTCGTGAACGCAGGCTTGAACCAGTCCGTGCGCGCGAAGCCCTCCATGTCGCGACCCACCGGCAGGCCGAAGTAGTACAGCATGGTCGGTGCGAGGTCGACGACGGATGCACGGGCGGGACGTCCGGCGGCAACCGGCGTCCCGAACGCCAGCACGAACCCGTCTGGCGCACGTTCGTGCGTGCCGCTAATCGAACGGTTCCCGGCGACCAGCTCGAGAACGCGCTTGCCTGGCGTCATCGGCTCCATGCCGAACGCGGAGACGACCAGCAGCACATCGTCGGGACCAAGGCGATCCAGTTCGCGCCCGATCAGCGTGTCGATAAAGCCGTAGTACTGCATCAACACGTTGCCGTATCGCTCGCGTTCCTCGAGCGACACGTCGCCAAAGGCGGACGGATCCGCATAGCGGAGGAACCGATGGCCGACGGCATCGATGCCGGGGAACCGCACCGCCAGCAGATTCGTCGGTACTCGCTCGAGCGCGTTGAGCAATTGCACGTGCACCCGATCGGCGACGACCGGCGCCTGGTCGCGGGCCGCATCGTAGTCGTTGACCGGTTGAGGCGCGCCCATCAGCGTCACCAGTGACACGGGATCCGGCGACGGCGGCGTCTGCATGGCGGCGCGGACGGCGTCAAGCAGGCTGCCGGGCCACAGCGCGGGCGACGTGTCGAGGCTCAGCTCCGAATCCGACAGGCGATGGAACGCGTCGCTGACCGCAAAGCCGTTGACGACCGGAGCGGGCTGGGTCAATGGCCAGCCGATCAATCCCACCGACTGGCCCCGGTCACTCAGGATGCTCCAGATCGGCCGCGCCAAGAGATCGGTCGCCGTCTGCGGCTCTTCGGTGACAAAGCCAAGCACGACGAGCGCACGTGCGAAGCAGTAATCCGGCAACAACTGGATCGGCGTCCCGCCGAGCGCGCGATAGATCACCGACGAGCGGATGCCGTTCGCCATTGGATAGCGGCCGGTGGCGATGGCGCTCCACACCGATTCGGCCTGCGTCGGCCGCAGCGTCGCCAGGTGCAGCACCGCACCATGATCGAATATGCGCGCGATGTTCGGCAGGCCGCCGGCCGCCACTGCCGGCGTGATCACGTCGAGTGACGCGCCATCGAGCATCAGCAATCGGATGCGAGCGGTCGAGGGCCGCGGCTGCGCATCAGCCGCAATCGCGATCGCCCGCGTTGGCAGCGGCGGTTGCCGGGCGGCACCGCGCGCCACCAGCGGCGCTGCGATCGAGGCCACGATGACCGTCGACAGGATCACGGCGCTCACCCGGCCGCCACGCCGCCCGAGATGCGCCAGCGCGATGATCAGAAACGACGCCGTGGCGGCACTGAGCGACACCGCGCCGGCGAACATATGGTCGCGCGTGACCGCATCGAGCACGCTGCCAAACGCGCGCAGGTTCAGCCACATCACCGCAGCGCCGCCGGCCGCAGCCATCGTGCAAAGCCACGACAGTAGTCGCACGCTCAGCCAGCCGGGCGACAACACTTCGACCGCGAGAATCTGCCGCATCACGATCATCGCGTAAAACGCGACGGTGAGGTTCGATCCGTAAGCAAGACCAAAGACGACGACCAGAGGCAGGAGCGTGGCCGCGTCGATCGGCAAGGCAGGATTGAGGTGCAGTACGAGCGCGACCAGGTACGCAGAGGCCACACCGGCGGCGATCGCCGAGTTCGACAGCATCCTCAGGTAGCGCATCGCTTCAGGAAGGATGTACCATATTCTGATGCCGCCAGTTGATATCGAGGCGACGGTGATCGCCAACGCGCGATTGTCGCGCGACTACTCCGTCTTGAGCCTGGCGGCGCCGGAAGTCGGCCGCCGCACGCAGCCCGGCCAGTTCGTGATGGTGAAGCCGGCCGGCGTCACCGACCCGCTGCTTAGAAGGCCGTTCTCCGTCTTCGAAGTCCTGCGTAGTTCCAGCGGTGACGTGACCGGTGTCAGCATCCTCAACAAGCGCGCGGGCCGCAGCACCAACCGGCTGTACGAACTCGAACCCGGCGACATCGTGTCGTGCCTCGGACCGCTCGGCCAGCCGTTTCGCCCCGTGGCGGCGCCCACCGAAGGCTGGATGGTCGCCGGCGGCGTCGGCCTCGCGCCGTTTGCCACGCTCGCGCACGCGCTTCACGATGCCGGCACACCGGCAACACTTTTCTACGGCGCGCGCACCGCGGATGAATTGTTCTATCTCGATTTCTTCGAGAGGCTCGGCGTGACGCTGGTCCTCACGACGGAAGACGGTGGAAGAGGCGTCAAGGGTCGCGTCACCGGGCCGCTCGAAGCGGCACTGAAAAAAGTCGGGCCGGCGGGCGCCATGGTCTACGCGTGCGGACCGGAACCGATGCTCGCGGCGGTCGCCAGGCTCGCCGCCCAATACCATCAGCCGTCGCAGGTCTCCGTCGAGCGCGTGATGGGCTGCGGCCTGGGCGGGTGTTACAGCTGCGTGGTCCCGGTCAAACATGGCGACGAGCACGCGCATCTCGTCCGGTCGTGCATCAGCGGACCGGTGTTCGACGGCGCCGAGTTGGTGTGGGAATGATGACGCCGGACCTCTCCGTCTCGATCGGATCGCTGACGCTGCCGAATCCGCTCATCGCCGCGAGCGGCTGCTTCGGCTACGGCCTCGAATACGAACACGTCGTCGACTTGAGCTCGCTCGGCGGGATCGTCTCGAAGGGCCTGTTCATGAAGGAGCGCCAGGGTCACCCCCCACCGCGGATCGTCGAGACACCCGCGGGGATGATCAATGCCATCGGCCTGCAGGGCATCGGCGTGCATCGCTTCGTCAACGAGAAGCTGCCGCTGCTGCGCAAGGCCGGGGCGCGGACGTTCGTGAACGTGTGCGGCACCACGCTCGACGAGTACGTCGAAGTCTCGAAAGTGCTGTCGCAAGCCGAAGGCGTGGCGGCGATCGAGCTGAACATCTCGTGCCCCAACATCAAGGAAGGCGGCATTCAGTTCGGCTGCAGCCTGACCGGGACCTACGACGTCGTCAACGCCGTCAAGAAGGCCACGCACCTTCCCGTCATTCCCAAGCTCACGCCGAACGTCACTGACGTCGCGTCGTTTGCGCGAGCTGCGGAAGACGCCGGCGCCGATGCGATCTCCCTCGTCAACACGTTCCTTGCGATGGCGATCGATGTCGAAACCCGCGGCCCGAAGATCTCAAACGTGCTTGGCGGCTTGAGCGGTCCGGCCATCCGTCCGATTGCCGTGCGGATGGTGTGGGAGTGCTACAAGCTGGTCAAGATCCCGATCATCGGCATGGGCGGCATCACCGATGCGCGTGACGTGCTCGAGTTCATGCTGGCCGGCGCCACGGCGGTGCAGATCGGCACGCAGAATTTCGTCGACCCGTTCGTCTGGTCAAAGGTGCTCGCCGGCCTGGCCGAGTACATGACGCGCCATCGCGTCGCGAAGCTCAGCGACCTCGTCGGCGCGTTCGATCCAACGCCGCGCAAAGCTGCCCACGCATGAACCCAATTCTCGTCGCCCTCGATGTCGAATCGGCCGCCAAGGCCATCGCGCTTGCGGATGCCCTCCGCGGATCCGTCGGCGGATTCAAGATCGGCAAGCAACTCTTTACAGCTGAAGGACCGGCGATGGTCCGCGAGCTCACCAGCCGCGGCGATCGCGTGTTCCTCGACCTGAAGTTTCACGACATCCCGAATACGGTCGCCGGCGCCATCCAGTCGGCGATCGCCACCGGAGCGTGGATGGTCAACGTGCATGCCTCGGGCGGCAGCGCCATGATGCAGGCGGCGGCTGAGGCCGCCCGCCGGGCGTCGGCATCGCCGTCGGGCCGTCCGCTCGTCATCGCCGTCACGGTGCTGACGAGCATGACGGAGACGGCATTGAAAGAGGTCGGGGTGCAACGGCCGCTCACCGAACAGGTGGTTCACCTCGCCCGCCTGTCACAAGCATCGGGGCTCGATGGTGTGGTTGCCTCACCTCAGGAAGTCGTCGCGATCCGGCAGGCGTGCGGACCCGACTTTCAGATCGTGACACCCGGCATCAGGCCGGTCGATCAGCAGGGAAAAGACGATCAGGCGAGAACAATGACGCCCGCCGAGGCAGTCCAGGCGGGCGCGACGTACCTGGTGATCGGGCGGCCGATTACCGGCGCGCCCGATCCCAGAAAAGCGGCGGAAGCGATTCTCGCTACTTTGCCGTAATCACGAAGTGGCCGCGGCGGTTCTGCTGCCAGCAGCTTTCGTTCTTCTCGGTGCAGAAGGGCGCTTCCTTGCCCTTGCTCACGACGGTGATGTTGCTGGCGGGCACGCCGAGTGACACCAGGTAATCCTTGACGGCGTTGCCGCGGCGATCGCCGAGGCCGAGGTTGTACTCCGCCGTGCCGCGCTCGTCGCAGTGGCCTTCGACGGTTGCGCGCAGGCTCGTCCAGCGCTTCATGTAGGTCGCGTTCGCCGACAACGCGCTCTTGCCCTCGTCTTTGATCGTCGACATGTCGAGGTCGAAGTAGACGTCCTTGAGCACGCCCTCGCGGTTCAAGTCGGCCACGCTCTTTTGCGCCCAGAGCTCATCTTCGGTCAGCGGACGCGGAGCGGGTGCCGGAGCGGGTGCCGGCGGCGGTGGCGGGGCAGGCGGCGCGGCAGGCGCGGCCGCAGGTGGCGGCGGCGGTGGCGCAACGGCCGGCTTCTTCTTGCTGCATGCCGCGACACCAAGACTCACCACCAGGCAGAAAGCAACTAGTGTCGTCCTCTGATACACGTTCATCGTCGATGCTCCTCAGTTCCGCTGGGGTTACAGAATTGGTTGGAAGGCAGATTACCGGGGAGATTCTGTCGATGTCAACGAATTAGCAACCGAAATTGCAAACACGCGCAGTCCTAAATGGCGCCGATCCGGGGCGCTGCCGCGTTCGGCGGGCACAAACGTCTTGTCGGTTTCGATGGTGATGGCGCCACCAGACGCCGCCAGGGCGTCCGCCGGAACGTCGAACATCCAATCACGCCCGTCAGCGATTGTCGATACAGCCAATTCCCGACCACCAGCACTCGCGCGCACAAGCGGCGCCTCGTCGAAGTACCGAAGCGGTGATTCGATGGTCATGGTCACGTGCACGGCGCGGGGCGGGCCGATGATGCGCAGGGTTGCACGCTCGCTCGTCCAGCGCCATACGCCGAGCGACTGGTTGAACTCGGCCTCCTGCCAGCCTTCGTCGTAGCCCCACATGAGCGCGTCGGCGTTCTGCAGATCGAACTGCTCGATCGCCGACTCGACGGGAGTGTTGCCGCTGACTGGAGTCGATTGAATGGTCAGCGTGGCCCATTCGCCGGTGCCGGCCAGCCGGCCCGCGGGTATCTCGAAGACCTTCAAAAAGAACCCCGGTGCCGCGTCCCACTGCTGGAATTCAGCACCGTCGATCAGCATCGTGAATGTCACATGGGGATCGCCCGGCGCACCAAGGTTGCGGCCGCCGACCATTACGCGCGCCGCGTCGGGCCGACGGTGAACCATGGCCGTGATCGGGCCGAGGTGTGGCCCCTTCCCCATCACGCGGGCGATGCCGGACGTCTCGGGAGTCAGCGACCAGCCGACTTCCGCAAACCAGCCGGGCAACGGCATCCGATACCAGCGGGCCGCGGCCGGACGAAGCCCCCCGAAGGCCGGGCGCGTCACGATCGGCCAGTCGAACGCCGTCACGTCACGTCGGCTCGCAGGATCGATCAAGGCCAGGTCACTGCGCTGCGGATCGCCGAGGAACCACAGCGGCTCGCGGTGTCCTGACTTCCAATACTTCACCAGCTCGAGCCACTCTTGCCGCGGCGGAGCCGGCAACTGCGGCTTAACGGCGACGTCCTCGGCCTCGAGCGGCCGCACGAACGTCTGATGCATCGCCAGCGCGCCCGGGTGCGCCGTCGCGGCTTCCGCATTGATCGCCGCGACCGCCTGCACCGACGGGGATGGTGAGGAGGCATAGGCCACGAGCACGGGACTGGCCACGATCGCGCCGCCAATGGAAATCACGGCGGCAACCGGGGGCACCGCGGCGGACGAGAACCACCCCACGCCCTGCACCGCGAGGAACGCGACGAACGGCATGATCGGCAGCGCGTAACGGATAAACGCCGTGTCCTGGAACAGCAAATGGAACAGCAGGTACGGGCCGCTGAGCGCAACAACGGCCAGCAACGAGCGGCGATTGTGCAGCGACAGGCGCACGACTCCCGCCACCGCGAGGATCAGAACGACGACCGCCAGCGGCGTGAACTCCCACGGATACACGAACGTCCTCACCAGTGCGAACGCGCCGGCGCGCAGGTTGTGCGTGTAGAACAGCATGTCGACGCCCGCAAAGTCCTCGCCGGCCTGGCCGCCGAGCGCGGCGAGGTAGGCATTGAGGCCGCCGCTCGCAATCAACAGCGGAATCCCCCAGAGCAGGCCGCCGGCGGCGAACATGATGCCGCCGCCCACCATCGCTCCCGCCACGCCGCGCCCAATGCGATCGGCGATCACCAGCGCGAGCAGCGGAAACGTGTACCACAGCGTCTGCGACCGCAGGCCGATGCTGAACGCCGCGAGGAACGCGCCGATCACGATCATGCGACCCGATGCGGCCATCTGCGCCGGCGCCATCCGGCGATCGCCGTCAGGACCAGGCCGCTGCCGCAGCCATGCCATGGCCAGGCACGCCTGTGCAGCGAGGCCAACGGCAAAGCCGGGCGCGTCGCTCATCGGGCGCACGGCGAGGTACCAGAACAAAGGCGTCGTCGCCGTGATCGCGGTGGCCGCCATCGCGGCGACGTCCAGTTCGCGAGGCTCACGATCGTTCAGGCTGGCGAACACGACATACATGCAGCCGATCGCAAGCAGCGCGCCGAGCAGCGACAGGATCGACAACGCACGCGCCTCAACCGCGGATTGCGACGCGTGCGAGACCATCCCCGTGACCGCCGCCGCAACTTTTCCAAGCGCGATGTAGACCGGATAACCAGGCGGGTGCGGGCGATGCTGCGCGACGTCGAAGTGACGGAGGCCGAGCGCAAAGTTCACCGAGTCGATGTCTTCGAGCGACGACGCGAGGAACGGAATGTGCGCGAGCGCAAAGATCACCGCGAACGCGGCGAGGACCGTCCGCGGCCCGCGGTGAGCGAAGGAGCTGCCGGTCAAGAGCGTCGATGAGCGGCCGGGGTCACGACACGGGCCGCAACCGCAGCGCCTCGTTGAGACTGCCGAGCCGGTAGCCTTGCAGGTCCAGGCTCACATACTGATAGCCGAGCGCCTTCAACGCGTCGACCAGTTGCGCGTTGACGTCGGGCTCGAGGGCGCGCGCCATCTCCGAGCGCGCAATTTCGAGGCGCGCGATGAGATCGTGATGGCGCACGCGGAACACCCGAAACCCCAGCCCGCGAACGGCGTCCTCCGCACGTTCGATGCGTCGCAGCACTTCGTTCGACACTTCGGTGCCGTACGGCACACGCGACGATAGGCACGCCGACGCCGGCTCGTTCCAGCTGTCGAGGCCGGCCTCGCGCGCGAGCTCGCGAATGTCGTCCTTTGTCAGATCCGCCTCGTCGAGCGGACTACGCACGCCATGCTCACGCGCCGCCTGGCGCCCGGGTCGATAGTCGCCGCGATCATCAGCATTGTTGCCGTCGACGATCACCGCAAAACCGCGCTCGTCGGCAAGTGCCTTCAAACGCGCGTATAACTCGTCCTTGCAGTAGTAGCAGCGATTGGCCGGATTGGCGCGGTATTCCGGACGGTCAAGTTCCTCGGTGCTCACGATCTCGTGCGCGAAGCCGAAGTCGCTGGCAATCGAAAGCGCCAGCCGGCGGTGGGATTCGGGATAACTCGGACTGTCGGCTGTCACGGCCAGCGCGCGCGCGCCCAGCACCTGCTGGGCTGCGATGGCCAGGTAAGCGCTGTCGACGCCGCCGCTGAAGGCGACGACCACGGACTCACAATCCGCAAGAATCTGGTGGAGCCGGCGCGCCTTGTCCACGGCGCTACTCGTCGTCTCGATAGCCGTCGTCGTCCTCGTCGTCTTCGTCGTCGTCGTCGAACTCATCGTCGCTGTCGTCGCCGTCGGCATCATCCGTCTCTTCGTCGTCATCGTCGTCGAGTTCGTCCTCGTCGGCGGCTTCGAATTCGAGCGGAGAATCGTTGGACACGCGCAGCAGGGTGCCGCATTCCGAGCACGTTAACTCATCGCCGATGTCGACGTCGTATTCGTCAACGTCAATGGGCGAGTCGCACTCGGGACAAATCGCG
>CAZBYY010000029.1:0-20312 GCA_964495855.1 uncultured Acidobacterium sp.
GTCCAGAACTGATGCCGATGTTGAGGACGCTGCTCAGGGATCGCGAGCTCACACAGTCAGAGCCCGCAAGGCTGCGGGGGGTGTCGCAGCCGCGCGTCTCCGACATCACACGCGGTCGCGTGGAGCGCTTCACCATCGACGCCCTCGTCGAACTGCTCGCACGGGCAGGCATGACGATTGAGATGCGGGTGAAATAATCCTTTACGGCGTCCCTTCGGGAGTCCTGGGGCGCCCGATCATCAGGGATCTCCGCGATGATCGTGGTTGACGCGTCCGCGGTTGCCGCCATGCTGTTCGGGGAACCGGACGGCGCGACGATTGCCGCGCATCTTCAGGGCGAGACGCTCGTGGCGCCGCACGTAATCGACTATGAATTTGCTCACGCGTGCGAAAAGAAGATTCGGCGGCACGTCGATCGACGCGAGGCGCTGATGGCGATGCTGGACGCACTGGACGAGTTCGCCATCTCGCGCGTGCCAGTGCCGATCGCTGAGATCGTCTGCCTGGCGCTCTCCACCGGACTGAGCACATACGACGCGAGCTATTTGTGGTTGGCGACCAACCACGACATCGAGCTCGTCACGCTCGACCATCGTTTGGCGCGGGTCAACGAGAAGCTCCGCCAGTAGCCTGCTGGCGCCTGAGGGTTCCTACGGGCGCCTGGCGGTGACGGGCGCGAGTGGACGCAAACGGCGTCTCGCGGGCTTCGCTCTCGTTCGCCGGTCAAATCTCGCTCGGCCGGAGACAAAACACTCGTGCGAACTCGCGCACGACTTGGCTCAAACAGCGCCAGTGGGCCGCCTCTGCTCGATTTGTCTGCCACTCACCTGCGTCGGCTCACTCGAACGCTCAGCCCGCGAGACGCCGTTCGCACTCGCGCCGCACATGCGCGACAGGCCGATCATCGTCAGGCGGAGCGCGAGCGGAAGCCGGCGGGAGGAGGCCCGTTGGCCACTGAGGTGGCCGAACGCCGCAGGAAGAGCGGGCCGACGGTCGGGTTTCTTTGCCGCAACCTCGCTGTGAGCCGCAAAGAAGTCAGGCGCGAACAGCGAGTTGGTAGCCGTCTGGAGCGAGCGCCGAGGCTGACGATGATCGGGCCGACTGCGATGAGCGGCGCGAAGGATCTGCGCTGTTGCTCACGAGTCCGCGTTGCAACAATTGCCTCGTCTTCTCTTTACGAGTTCGAGTTCAGGCCTGAACGCGGCGTTTCGCCTGCGGCATCCGCGTCGCAGGGAGATGCGGCATGGCCGAGATCTCGAGGTTCTACGGAATCATCATCCGCATGTTCAATGAAGGTCGGTCGCGCCACCACCTTCCGCATTTCCATGCGGAATATCAGGAATGGTCTGCAACCATCGCAATCGAGACTCTGACCGCTCTCGCCGGCCAATTACCGGCCCCTCAGCGCCGCCTCGTCGAGGCATGGGCGACGATTCATCGGGCCGAGCTGCTGACCAATTGGGAGCTCTTGAAATCAGGGCAGGCGTCGTTCAAGATCAATCCGTTGGTCTGAGGATCATGGCACAGCGCGCACTACAACGTGTGACCGGATTTTCAATCGTCGGCCCCTATGAGTTGGACGTGACATTCGATGACGGGGTCACCCAGAGAATCGACCTTTCGGGGATGCTCTACGGAGAGGTCTTCGGTCCGTTGCGGGACTTGCGCGTGTTCAATGCCGTTCGCCTCGACGAAGAGGGACACAACCTGCGGTGGCCCAACGACGCAGACTTCAACCCGAACACTCTCCACGACTGGCCTGACGTGAAGGACGAGATGCTGGCGATGGCCCGCGAGTGGGCCGAACGCGAACGCCAGGGCCGCTGACCCTCGCACCGCGCCACACGCTCGGCCACGGGCACCTGAGCGGTGCACGCGCCAGCGCCACGGCGGCTGCGAAATCGACGATTTGGCGATTCCTTGATTGGCGACTGTTGGGTGAATGTTGATTTAGCGATTGTCCGAATCAATTTGGTGATTACGGCGATTGCCAATGGATTCACTCAATCACTACGTCGGCAATCGCCCAACAGTCGTCACTCAAGCAATCACCAAATCCTCATTGCCGTCACGCCCTTGCAGTAGAATGACGCGATGCTCTTGACCCCAAACGACGTGGGTATCCTGGTTGAACACACGGTGTGGAAGCGCGGCAAGGTGATCGAGATCATCTCGCCCTACGCGATCATCCACTTCCCCGCACTCGCCGATTCCCCGCAGGGGCCGCAACGCAAGCTGCGCGAAGATGCGCCGCAGTTGAGCAAATCCAGCGTGCAAAGTGATCCGGAACTCGATGCGATCGAGACCGGGCCGGCGAAGCCGAAGAAGATCAGCAAGCGCAAGGTGAAGGACCTGCAGAACGGGATCGACGAGACGATCGCGTGGTTCGAGCAGACGTACCCGGCGAAGTTTGAGGACGAAAAACTCGTCGACGCCGACTATCGCAACAAGCGCGCGGCGCAGGAAACGTTTGCGGCGAATTTCGCCGACGGACGCGGCGCCGCGATGGTCGACGCCGGCCAGCACGCGCAGATCGCCAACCTGCTCGACGGCATCTTCCGCGCCACCAACATCCTGTCGCCGTTTGAAATGAAAGCGGTGCACAAGGCGTTCGCCAAGGGCGATGAGTCGGCGACGAAGGTGCTCGGCACCGCGCTCGCGTTCATGGCCAGCCCCGGCGTGCCGACGTTCAAGGCGATGGCGGAAGCGGTGAGCCAGTTGCCGGCCGACGGCGGCAAGGTGCACACGTGGCCGATCGTGACGCTGCTGCCATTCCTCGGCGATCCGGCGCGCTTCCTCGCGCTCAAGCCGACGAACACGGAACTGATCGCCGCGCGCATGGGCGCCGACATCAAGTACGACACGACGCCGAACTGGGAAACCTACGAAGCGACGCTGCGGATGGCCAACGCGCTGCGCGATCGCCTCGCTCCGCTCGGAGCGAAGGACATGATCGACGTGCAGCAGTTCATGTGGATCACCCGCGAACTTAATTAGGTGCCCAGGCACCGTAGGACTCTACAGTGCCAGGTGCCTAATGCCGGTGCCTTTTACTGGACGCGAGCGGTGGTGGCGTTCGGGATCAACTGGTAGCCCAGGTCCTTCATGATCCCCAGCGTCAGAATATCGATCTTGTCCGTGCCTGACCCGAAGTCACGCGGGGTCATCAGGCCGGTCTTGAAATCCGCATACGTATCCTGATCGACGTGCGAGATGCTCGAGCCCTGCTCGTACGGGTTGGGCGAGTAGAGCTTGATCATCGGCAGCGGCTTGATGGACCGGCGGCTCGCGTCGACGGCGTTGGTGCCGTTGAAGAACAAGTCGCCGCTGATCAAGTCGGCCTTCGTCGCGTCGGGAGTGTGATCGGTCACCACGTTGCGCGAGCCGGAGCCGCGATTGACGAAGGTGTCGTAGACGAACGGTATCGTGTTCAACGTCGTGCCGGTCTCGGGATCGAAGCTGTCGACGAAGCCGAGGCCGTGGCCGATCTCGTGAATCATCGTGTAGACGAAGCTCACCTTGCCGCGCGCGGCGGCACCATTCACCGCATAGTCCCAGTCGACCTTCGGATTGACGTTGACCTGAATGTCGGGATCGCCGTTGTTCTGGCGCTTGTTCGTCAGCTGCCACATCAGCGCGCTCGGCACGGCCTTGTTGTCGCGCGGCCAGAAGTCGACGGGGCCGGCCGAGGCGAGCAGCGTCGAACCGGAATCGCCCGCGCTGTCGTCCTGCATCGGCATCGACGCATCAACCTTGATCGTCACGGTGCCCTGGATCACCTTGGTCCACGCCAGCACCGATGCTTCAAGGGCTTTGCGCGCCGTTTCGCCGGTCGCCGGATCGTTGAACCCTGTGCCTTGCGGATCGCTGTAGGTGATGTCGAACGTCGCGCCGTTGGTGGTGTTGCCGATCACGGCATGCGGCGAGTTGACGAGCATCGAGCGGCTCACGTTGCGGCCGAAGCGCGCGGCCTCGACCTGCTCCGACGTGAGGCGGCCGCACTCGGTGATCCAGTCGCCGTTGGCGTCGCGCACTTGCGACACGCCGTAGATCGGCGCGCGGAATCCGTTGCGCGTGAGGAAGATGCCCTGGCGGCCGGCGCCATGGACGCCCGCCGTGGTGGACGTCAGGACCAGTCCAACGAAAAGCGCGGAAATGAATAGGGCGATGCGGCGGTTCGTCTTCATGGGGACCTCAGGCTGAGCTACCAAGGATACGGCGGCCGCGGCACCCCGGCAATGACCTTTTCGGGGGGCGAATGAAATTTCACACCTCTAGTGATTTCATCGGCAAAGGCGGGCAAAACAGGAGGGGCTTGGAAATTGAAGCAGGTTCCTTTTCTGATGGCTGAGCCTGCCGGACGCTGAAAAGTGAAGCAGGTTCACTTTCTACCCCAGGAACCATAGCAGAGGTAGAATGGTGTATGGCCCTGAACATCAAGAATGCCGCGGTGGAGAGGCTGGCGACCGAGATTGCGCGCCTCACGGGTGAGAGCAAGACCGAGGCGATTCGCAAGGCGCTGGTCGACCGGCGCCGGCAGCTGAAGAGCCCGGGCGAGGATCCGCGGCGCCATGTGATCGAGTTCCTCGAACGCAAGCTCTGGCCGACGATCCCGAAGAAATATGCCGGCAAGCGCCTCACGCGCGCAGAGGAAGATGCGATCCTCGGCTACGGGCCGGAGGGCGTATGACGATCGACTCGTCGGCGCTGCTCGCGATCCTGCTCGGCGAAGCCGGCGCCATCGACCTCGTCGACCAGATTCTCGAAGCTGACGCCGCACGCATCGGCACGCCGACGATGGTGGAGACGGCGATCGTGTTGAGCAACCGCCGCGGCAAGCCGTCGATGAACGAGGTGATCGAGCTGGTCGACGAACTCGGCATCACCGTTGTGCCCTTCGACGCCTCGCAGATGAAGATCGCCGCCGGCGCGTTCGAGCGATTCGGGCGCGGACGTCACAAGGCCGGACTGAATTTCGGCGATTGCCTGTCGTACGCCACGGCGGCTGCCGCGCGGGACTCACTGCTATTCGTGGGCCACGATTTCGCGCGCACCGACATTCAAAAGGCGTAAGCGACGCGGGCTGGAGGAGCCCGTCGACCCCTATCTCTTCTTGCGCGCGATCACGACCAGCTCGTTGCCGCCGATCGCCGTCTTCCCCACCGTCATGCCGAGCGCCTGGTAGCCGTCGCCGGCGACTTCGTTCATTTCCTTCTCCATGGTCGAGGTCTTCGACGTGGCGATCAGCTTGTAGGTGAAATCGGATCGCGACTTGTCGCCGCGCTCGACGATGGCGACGACTTCCTCGCCGCCGAAGAGGCTCTTGAACACGGTCTGGCCGACGTAGTCGTAGCCGTCCTCCGCGGCGCCGTTCAGCTCTTTCTCCATGGTGCTGGTCCGGCTCGTCGCGAGCAGGTGATAGCGGAACGGGCCCTTGGCGTCGGCGCTCTTCTGCATCAGCACTACGACTTCCTGGCCGCCGATCGCGGTGTTGCCGCCCATGACCGCGGAGAACTTGAAGCCCGCAGCGCCGGCATCGTTCATCTCCTTTTCCATGGTCGACGTCTTGGATGTCGCGAGCACCTTGTATGCCGAGCCCTGCGCGTACGCAGACACGGCAACCAGCAAACACAGTCCGAGCGTGAGCGTCTTTACCACTAAGCCTCCAGCCCGGCTATTGTGCCAGAAGATCGCTTTTGTGGCGGCGCGTCTCGAAGCGGTTCTTGACGAATTTGCTGATGAAGGTGGAGAGGCCGCGGCCGTCTCGCGCGAGGGCTTTCATGTGTTCCACGCGCGCGGGGCCGGGCTTGGTGTAGGAGAAGTGGTAGACCCAACCCGAATCGAATTCCACGTCGATGGCGTCCGGCAGGATCTGGAAGGCGATGACGCCGCCGCGCCGGGTGCGACCGCGATAGGGCTCCATCACCGGAATAGACGTCCGCGCGTCCGGGAATTCTCAGCCGACGTACCCGTCTATAATTGCCGAGCTCACGAGGCCCCCTGTTGAAGACACTTCGCGCCATTTTCTTCATTCTTATCGCGGTCACCCCCGCGCTCGGGCAGGACGGCTCGACGCCCGGCCGCCATCAGGAAGCCGGCGGACTGCTGATCCGCACGTATCCGCCGGAGGCGTACGGCGGCGGCGGGCAGAACTGGGGACTGCTGCAGGATCGCAACGGGCTGATCTACGTTGCGTCGACAAACGCGTTGCTCGAATACGACGGCGTGAAGTGGCGCAAGATCCTGACACCGAGCCGGCAGACGATTCGATCGCTGGCACAGGACGCTTCGGGCCGCATCTGGGTGGGCTCCGTCGGGGACCTGGGTTATCTGGATAAGACCGCGACGGGCCAGGCCCAATTCGTCTCGCTGGTCGACAAGCTTCCCCCTGACGTGCGCGTGTTTGAAGACGTCTGGCGCACCTTTGCCACACCCGAAGGTGTTTACTTCCAGACACAGATCGGCTTGTTCCGCTGGTCCAACGACACGATGAAGGTGTGGAAGCCGGAGGGCCGCATCTTCCATCGCGCGCAGCTCGCCAACGGGACGATCTACATCGCCCAAGGCGATGGCGCTTTCCGGATGTTGAAGGGCGATGAGCTCGTTCCCGTACTGGGCGCCGAGCGCATGTCCGACGAACCGTACCCGATCGTTGTGCCGCTGGACGGGTCGCACCTGCTGATGGGTACGCGTAGCGGCGGCCTGTTCATCTACGACGGCGCGACCCTGCAGCCATGGCGCACCGATGTCGATGCGTGGATGAAAGCCAGCAATCTGTACCGCGCGTTCTGGCTGCCAGGTGATCGTCTCGCGCTGGGGTGATCGATGCGCAGAACGAATCGGGTGATGAGTTCGGCGAGGATCGACTGGCCGCGATCGTATCGGCGCATCGCGATGCGCCTGCCGAGGCGATCGTCGATCACGTGGTCACCGCGATCGATGAGTTCGCGGGAGCGGCGCCGCAGTTCGACGACATCACGATCATGGTCATCAAGCGGCAGGGACGGGCGAACTAAAGTTCGCCCGTACGGGTTCGCCGCTACGGGCCATCAATATTCGAGAAGCCTCAAGCCAGGCACGCGCGAGAAGTCTTTCACGTTTTTCGTCACCAATCGCGCATCGTCGAGCAATGCTGCCGTGGCGATCAGCAAGTCCATTGTCGGGACGGTGCGCTTCGCTCGTCCCAGCGACGCGAACAACTTCGCATAGGCCGGAGCGAATCGCTCGTCGGTGTGACTCACGATGAATCCGTCGGTGAGTCGATGGATGGCCTGGTGCGCCCGCGTCCGATTGGGCGCCAGTTCGACGCCACACAACAGCTCGGACAGCACGTGGACGGAGATCGCCAGCACCTCTCGATCGTCCAGCGTCTCCAGGAATTCCAGGGCGGGTCCCGGCCGGCCCGCGTCTTCCTCCCGCTGCAGATCGATCAGAAACGACGTATCGACGTGAATCACAGCTTGATGATCCGAACCGGGCTGCGCTTACGGTCAGAAACGATCCGCTCAATCGCATTGATCACAACGGGATCCAAGGGTGGCAGATGCTTGAGCCGCTCCTTGAACCGCCCGACGGTCATGGGCGCGCCGAACCGTTCCTTAATGACTTCCGAGAACGACTGGCCCGCACGCTTGTGGCGCGACAGCGTCTCGTACGCTTCCATGTCGATGGTGATGGTTTTGACGGCCATGCACTTATCATGCACTTACGTCGTCGAGGGTGCAAGCGCCCGCGTTACCTCACGATCGCCTGATACACCATCGGCAGGAACGTGGCCCCAACCGTCGGGCCTGGATACTTCTGAATCATCAGCACGGTCACCAGCTTCTCTTTCGGATCGATCCAGAAATAGCTGCCGTAAATGCCGCTCCATCCGTACATGCCCGGCGAGCCGAGTGTCTGCGTGGCGGCGAGATCGGTGACGACCTGAAAGCCGAGGCCCCATTCCTTGCCGGGTCCGACGATCGGCAGCGGATGCGGCACGTCGGCGCTGTGATTGGCGAGCATCAGCTCGATCGTCTTCGGGCTGAGCAGGCGCACGCCGTCGAGCGTGCCGCCGTTGAGCAGCATGTTGGCGAAGCGCGCGTAGTCGGCGGCTGTTGACGTCAAGCCCGCACCGCCCGAGAAGTAGGTCTTGCCTTCCTTGTAGTACGCAAACGGCGACATGTTGGTATTGCCGAACGACTCCGGATCCTTCATCGCCCGGATCCCGCCATTGCCGTCAGGCGAATACACGTTCACGAATCGCGACCACTTGGATTCGGGCACGATGAAATCAGTGTCGTTCATCTTCAACGGCTTGAAGATCCGTTCGCGGAGGAAGACGTTGAACGGCTGTCCCGAGGCGACTTCGACGACCCGGCCGAGCACGTCGGTGGACAACGAGTAATTGAAGGCCGCTCCGGGCTGGCTCATGAGCGGCTGCGCCGCGAGCTTGTTGATGCCCTCTTCGAGCGTCATGTTGGTGACCGTCAAGCCATCGGTGCCGCCGCTTGCGCGATAGGCGGCCCCGACGGCGCCGCCGTTCAGGAAGCCGTACGTGATGCCGCTGCGGTGCGTCAGCAGATCGCGAATGGTGATCGCGCGGCGGGCGGGCACGGACTTGCCGTCTTCGATCACCTGCGGGCTCTTGAAGGCGGGGATGAACTTCGACACCGGGTCGGTGAGAAACAGCTTGTTCTCCTCGAACAGCATCATGATCGCGACGCTGGTGATCGGCTTGCTCATCGACGCGATGCGGAAGATCGCATCCGTCTTCATCGGCACGTTCTTGTCGATGTCGGCCTGCCCCACTGCGTAGAGATCGACCGTCTTGCCTTCGCGGGCGACGAGCGTCACGACGCCGCTCACCTCCTTGCGATCGACGAAGCCCTTCATGGCCGCGTGCATGCGCTCGAGGCGCTCCGCGGAAAGACCGACGCTGGCAGGCGTTGGCTGCGCCCCTTCGACTCGCCGACGCGCGCTCTGAGCGTGCGTCGGCTCGCCCAGGGCATGCGGCATGGCGGCCGCGACAAGTACGACCGCGGCCCACCGCCGCATGGATTTGATCGCAAGCATCGGGTATCTCCTGTTGGAAAGCGGAATCATAATGAATCAGCGATGAGCACACCAGCACCCGTTCACTCCGTCCTGCATGCCATCGGCCGCACTCCGGTGCTGCGCCTGCACAAGGTCGTCGCGCCCGGCTCTGCCGATGTGTACGTGAAGCTCGAATACTTCAACCCGACGGGATCCTATAAGGACCGGATGGCGCTGGCGATGATCGAAGGCGCCGAGCGCCGCGGCACACTCCGCAAGGGCATGCGCGTTGTCGAATACACAGGCGGCAGCACCGGATCGTCGCTGGCAATGGTGTGCGCGATCAAAGGCTACAAATTTCACCCGCTGTCATCGGACGCCTTCGCCCAGGAGAAGCTCGACACGATGCGCGCGTTCGGCGCCGACCTCGAGCTCGTGGCGAGCGACGGCGGCAGGGTGACGCCGGCCTTGTTCGATCGGTTCAAGGCGCGCATCGCCGAGTTGATGCAGGATCCGAACAACTTCTGGACCGATCAGTTCAACAATCGCGACGCGCTCGACGGCTACGCGAACATCGGCCGCGAGCTGGTCGAGCAGGTCGCGCACGTCGATGCGTATGTGGGCGCGGTTGGATCAGCCGGGATGCTCGTCGGTGTGTCGAGGGCGCTGAAGGAAGCCGGCAGTCACGCGCGCATCATCGCGCTCGAGCCGTCCACGTCGCCGTTCCTGACGACCGGTAAAGGCGGGGCGCATCGCGTCGAGGGGACCGCAGCAGGGTTCTGGCCGCCGCATTTGTCGAAGGACATGTTCGATGAGGTGCGCGTGATCGACGAAGAAGCCGGTCGCGCGATGGCGCGCCGAGTTGCGAAAGAGGACGGCGTGTTCGCCGGGACGTCGAGCGGCGTCAACATCGCCGCGGCAGTGGCGCTCGCGAAAGAGCTTGGGCCCGGCAAGGTCGTCGGCACGGTCGCGTGCGATACGGGGCTCAAGTACCTGGCGGGGGACCTCTTTAGGGACTAGGGATTAGGGGCTAGGGGCGCCATTTGCGGAGCATCGCTCCGCGATCGAACCTGACGCCATCCAGGTAGACATCCGCAATCGCGCGGGTGTTGTGGATGTCGTCGAGCGGGTTGGCGTTCAGCACGATGAAGCTCGCGCGCTTGCCGGCGGCGAGTGTCCCGAGGTCGTTGAGGCCCATCAACTCTGCCGGCGTCTTCGTCGCCGCCACGATCGCCTGCGCGGGCGGCAGGCCGAGTTGCACCCACCTCGCAAGTTCGACGTGCTCGCCTGATCCAAACGTGTGACCGGGATGCAGTCCCGTATCAGTCGCGAGCACGAGCTTCACGCCCGCCGCGATGTACTTCGGGAAGTTCTGCGCGAGCATGCGTTCGCGGTTGGCCGCGTTCGGCGAGGGCGGCGCACAGTTCGCCGTGAGCGCGACGCGCTCGGTGTTCGATCGGATCTTCGAGACGAGTGCGGCAGGCAACGCATCTTCGAAGAACGGATCGTTCCTGCACACCTCGACCGGATCACCAAGGCTGATCACCGTCGCCCAGTACGGCTTTTTCTCACGCAGCAGCGCCAGGTGCTCATCATCTAACGCAACGTTCTGGACCATGTGCACGAGCACGTCGGTACCGGCCGTGACGACCAGTTTCTGATCGGCGAGCTGCGTCGCATGCGCGTGCACGATCATGTTGTGCGCGTGGGCTTCGCGGACGATGGCGTTGACCACGTCCGGCGACAGCTTCGGGTAGGTGCCGCCGCGATCATCGACCCACATCTTCACGTGACGCAGGCCCTGCGCGGCCATGCGGCGGATCGCCGCCGCGGCATCCTCCGGCGTCGTCACTTCGTTGATCACCTTCAATTCATCCGTTGCCGCCTTGAGAATGTGATCCGGGCCGCCGTTGGGCGGCGCCATGCCGGGCATGAACAGGAACCGCGCGGCCGGCGCCAACTTCCCCGCCTGTTGATCGCGCTGGAACTGCAGCGACATCTCCGTCGGGCTGCTGCCGACCGACGTGGCCGCGGCGACGCCATAAAACGCTTCACGCTGCAGGTGATCGAGCAGATTCGTGGCCGTGTGATTGCGCGCGCCCCAGGTCGTGTAGCCCTCGTAACCCATGTGGGCGTGCACGTTGATCATCGCCGGCATGATCGTCTTGCCGGTGACGTCCACGCGCGTCGCTCCCGCCGGCATCGCGATCGATTGTTGCGACCCGACGGCGACGATGCGGCCGTCGCGCACGACGATGCGTCCCTGCTCGATGGGCGTGCCGCCGTTGCCGTCGAGGATCCGGGCGCCGTCGAACACGACCGTCGGTGATTGCGCCGCTGCGACCAACGCCAGCAGCGCGACCGCGAGTGGCAGGCACAGGAACTTGACCAACTTGACCAACCCTGAGGACGATGGTAGCGTCGTCGGCATGACGTTGAATCTATACGAAGCCAAGACGCAGCTGTCGGCGCTCGTCGACAAGGCCGCCGACGGCGAAGAAATCGTCATCGCCAAAAACGGCAAGCCCCTGGCGAAGCTGATCGCGTTCAAGCCGAAGACGTTACGGAAGCCGGGCAAGTACAAGGGAAAGATCTGGATGTCGGACGACTTCGACGAGCCGATGTGGGACGTGATCGACGCGATGGAAAACGGTCCGATCGAATGAGGCTATTGCTCGACACGCACGCCGTGCTGTGGTGGCAGGCCGACGATCGCCGGCTGAGCCGAGAGGCGCGGCGCGCGATTGCCACGGCGGACATCGTGTGGGTCAGCGCTCTTACCGGTTGGGAGGCGACGCTGAAGGCTGCGAAGGGGCAGTTGCGCCTCCACGAACCGTTCGGCGTCACCGCCATGTGCGACGACTTCACCGAACTACCGGTCACGTTGAAGCACAGCGAAGAGTTTCTGCGGCTTCCCCGGCATCACAAGGACCCGTTCGATCGACTGCTCATCGCCCAGGCGCGCGTCGAAAGCGCGACGATCGTCACGCACGATCGCAAGTTCGAGCCGTACGGCGTGCCCGTGATATGGACATGAAACATATTGCTGCGATCGCCTTCAAAAGACGGTGGCAACAGATCCCGCTCGCGCGCTGACGACCCGTTATCGTCCGCTCCCAGCCCAATGCCCCTCAGGTCGGGTCAGCGCGCGAAGTGATCGACGCACGCGTGAGGGTGCGGCGCCCGGCCGCACCCTCATCGCATCACACCTAGAACGAGAAGCGGAACCCGATCTGGCCGACGCGCTGCTCCGGCTGCTGGAAATCGCCGGCGTATGCGTCAGGCTGCATGAACAACGCGCTCGTCTGGTTGTTGGTGATCGTGAAGTTCGGGTTCTTCGCGTTCATCAGGTTGAAGACCTCGGCGATCGCCTCGAGCCGGGCGCTGCCCATCCCCAGGCCGAACGACCGCGACACGCGCAGGTTCATCTGCGTGCGCCACGCGCCGCGGCTGCAGTTCCACGTCTCGCACGGCCCGATGTCCTTCGGTGCCTGACCGGGTGACGTGAACTGGTAGGCACGTTCCGGAAGGTCGTTGTTTTCGCCGTTCAAGTTCACGTCGCGGCCCGTGATCGTCGACACCGGCAGGCGTGAGCGGTAGAAATAGGTCGGGGCGATCGTGAACCCCTTCACCATCCAGATCATCGACAACGACCCGGAGTGCCGTGCGTCGGTGCGCGACGTCGGACCATAGACCCGGGGATCGTCATACAGCAGCGTCGCATCCTGCAGCAGGTTGGCGTTGAGCTCGTCAGACGCCGTGCCGATGTTGCTGCGGGCCTGGGCGAGCGTGTAGGTCGCGCCGAAATCGATATTGTTCGTCATGCGGCGCTTGATGCCGGTGATGAGCGCGGTGTACTTGGACTGGCCGCGGCTGATCGCCGGACGCGTGCCGATGGCGTTCGGCGTCAGGTTCAGGAACTGCAGCCGGCGCACGCCGTTCGGAATGATGCGCGTGTTGATGCGGGGCCGCACGTTGAGGTCGCGGCCATCAGCGCGAACGAAGTCTGCCGTGAACACGGTGGTCGGGGCCAGCTCGTGCGACCAGCCGATCGACGCCTGGCGCGTGTACGGCATCTGCAGCCGCGGATCGGTGAACTGGCCGAACAACGGCAGCGTGTTTGGATTCGACTGGTTCTGGCTGGCGATGTTGGTGAGGGGCTGGCCCACCTGGAAGAGGGACCCGTCGGGGTTGCGGATGCCCTGCTGGTTGTCGACCGACAGCACCGGACCGAAGCCGACGCCGGTGGCGTCGATGGCCGCGAACAATGCGTTCGAGTTGGTGTAGGCCATGTCCATGTAGATGCCCCAGCCGCCGCGAATCACGTCCTTGCCGTTGCCCCGCACGTCGTAGGCCATGCCGAGCCGTGGCTGCCAGTTGTTGGTGTCGTTCTTGGGATCCTGGCCGAAGTTCTCCAGGCCCTTGATGCCGGCGAGCTGCCCGGCCTTGCCGGCGTTCTGCATCTTGACGAAGTTCGGGTTCTTCGACTGGTCGAACTGGTACCCCGTGATCAAGTCGTAGCGGAGGCCAAGGTTCAGCGTCAGCTTGTCGGACACGGCCCAGTCGTCCTGAATGAAGAACGCGTACTGCCTGAGCGGGATGTTTGCGGACGCATCACCTTCGTTGACGGAGACGCTCGAGATCGGCCCGGTGACGCTGTCGGTGAGGTGCGTGTACTGGGGCACGCCCTTGAGGGTGTTGAACGTCACATACAGCGTCGGCTCGTTGATGAAGTTCACGCCGGTCTTGAAGTCATGACCGACGCCGCCCTTGCCGGTGATGTGCCATGAGAAGTCGTCACGGAACTGCCACTTCTTCTGCTGCGTGCTCTGCGGCGTGTTGGCGTTCTGGCCGATGGCAACGCCGTTCGGGAAGAGCTCCGAAGGCTTGTTGCTGCGCGCGGTGATGTCGTTGAGGAAATCCGCGTACTGGAAGATGAACTCGTTGAGCTTGTTGCCGGCGAGAACCCAGTTGTGGTTCATGTTGATCGAGTTGAAGGCGTTGCTGCTGTCGCCCCAGTTGCTCGGCGGCCGGTTGGACGCAGCGCCGTATGGCTGATCGTTCTGGTTGCGGCCGTAGCGCACCGACATGTATTGCATCGGCGTCAGGTTGGCCGTGACCTTGATGTTCAGGAGCGTCTCCCGGTAGGGAGTCGCATAGATGCCATCCTCCGAGGGCGACAGTCCACGCGTATTCACCACCTGGAACGTGTCCTGCTGCGTCCGCTCGACCGCGCCGAAGTAGTGCACCTTGTCGGTCTTGATCGGGCCGCCGAAGCTGCCGCCGTACTGATACCGCCGATAATCCTGCTTCGGCGCATTGTTGTTCTTCTCCGTCGTCGTCATCGCATTCATCTTGTCGTCGCGGAGCAACGTGAAGAAGCTGCCGCGCAGCGTGTTGGTGCCGCTCTTCGTGACGACGTTGATCACGCCGCCGTTGCTGCGGCCGTTCTCGGCCTTGGCGCGCGAGGTGACGAAGTTGAATTCCTGGATCGCCTCGAGCGGGAACAGCTGCAGCAGGCCGCCGACGGTGTCGTCGTTGTTGTCGCCGCCGTCGATCAGGTAGTTCACGTTACGGCCGTTGCCGCCATTGATCTGCGGCGCGTACTGCGTGCTCTTTGTCGGATCGGAATGGTTGCCGAGGCCCACACCAGGCAGCGTCGCGGCGAGGTTGGCAAACTGACGGCCGTTGAGCGGGATGCTCTCGATGCGGCCGATATCGACGACGCCGCCGACCGACGACACCGAGGATTCGATCAGCGGCGTGGCGGCGGTGACCTGCACGGTCTCTGCGAGGTTGGCCACCTTGAGCTTGAAATCAATCGTGAGCGCCTGCCCGATGCTGACGATCACGCCCTTGCGCTCGACGCTGGCGAAGCCGGCGAGTTCGACGGACAGGTCGTACAGCCCCACCGGGAGCGCATTGAGGCGATACGTGCCCTCGGCGTCGCTCACGGCGGTGCGGTTAAAACCGTTTTGGGGATTCGTGGCCGACACCGTGGCGCCCGGGATAACGGCGCCCTGTTCATCCACGACCTTACCGAGTAACGTTCCTGTTGTCTGCTGCGCGGCGCTCGCAGTTGCAAGACACACGACGGCGAGAATTGCGACGGCGACTTGCTTGAATTGCATGAACCCTCTTCAGGGGAATCGAACCAACCAGCCATGTTATGGGACCCTCCGCCAAAATGACAGGCCGAAAGCGACATCCGTTAGACTGGTCGCCATGCTCAAGCGACTCTTCCTGCCTGTGATCGCCCTGCTCGTGTGCGCCGTGCTCACGGGCGACGCGCAGGTGAAGTACCCCGATCCCACGCAGCGCGTGCTGACGCATCGCGAGCAGAACGAACTGGTCACGCCGTGGATCAAGAAGCGCTTCGACACCCTGCTCCCGCCGCTGATGACGCGCGAGGGGATCGACATGTGGATCATCCCGACGCGCGAATACAACGAGGACCCGGTGTTCGCGTCGATGTCGCCGCTCACCTACTTCGCATCGAGGCGCCGCACGATCCTGGTGTTCTACAACCCCGGCGGCGGCAAGCCTGCCGAGCGCTACTCGATCGGCCGTTTTGACTACGACGGCATCTACCCGATGGTGCCGACGGCGAATGACGGCCAGTGGGAAGGCCTTCGCAAGCTCGTCGACGAGAAGAATCCCAAGGTGATCGGCATCAACGAGTCGGATGCGTGGAATCACGCCGACGGCATCACCGCGAACGAGAAGCGACGCTTGATCGAGGCGCTGGGGCCGACGCACGCGGCCAAGATCAAATCCGCCGAGATGCTGGCCGTCGGCTGGCTCGAAGTGAAACTGCCGGAGGAACTCGAGGCGTATCGCCACGTGATGAAAGTCGCGCACATGGTGATCCGCGAGGCGTTCTCGAACAAGGTGATCACGCCCGGCAAGACGACGAACGAAGACGTGGTGTGGTGGATGCGGCAGCGCGTGGTCGAGATGGGCCTTGGCAAGTGGTTCCATCCGTCGGTGACGATCTGGCGGCAGGGCGCGAAGACCAACCCGAACGGCGTGATCCTTCCCGGCGACATGCTGCACACCGACTTCGGCATCGTCTACCTCGGCTTCTCCACCGACACGCAACATAACGCCTACGTGCTGAAGCCCGGCGAGACAGACGCGCCGGCGGGATTGAAGGCCGGGCTGAAGGCGGCCAATCGCCTCCAGGACTTGACGATGCAATACGCGAGGCTCGAGCGCACCGGCAACCAGGCGCTCGCCGATGCGCTGGCGCAGGCGAAGCAGGAAGGGCTCGTGCCGTCGATCTACTGCCATCCGATCGGCTATCACGGCCATGCTGCGGGCCCGCCGATCGGCATGACCGATTATCAACAGGGCGTGCCGGTGCGCGGCGACTACATCTTCCGGCCGAACACGTGGCATTCGATCGAGCTCAACGTGACGCACAACGTGCCGGAGTGGGGCAACCAGCCGGTGCGCTTCGCGCTCGAGGAAGATGCGGCGCTGCTGCCGGGCGGCAAGTGGGACTGGATCGACGGACGGCAGGAAGTGTTCTACTTGATCAAGTAACTGTCAGTTGGCAGTTACCAGTTGACGGTTGCCAGTTGGGTTTCAAGTTGCGAGTGGCCAGTGCAGTTACAGTTGCAGTTGCAGTCCTGGTGATGGGCGCAGTGACCGTGCTCGCACAGCGGAGGCCTGCGCCGGTGCAGAGCTACAAAGTCATCGCGACGTTTCCGCACGACACGACGGCTTTCACGCAAGGGCTCGTGTTCTACAAGGGCGAGCTGTACGAGAGCACTGGTCTCGAAGGCGAATCTTCGCTGCGGCGGGTGGAGATCGCGACGGGACGCACGCTGCAGCGCGTCGACGTTCCTCCGCAGTACTTCGCCGAAGGCCTCGCACTGGTTGGCGACGAACTGCTGCAGCTCACCTGGCGCACGAAGGTTGGCTTCGTGTACGACCGTGCCACCTTCAAGTTGAAGCGAACGTTCAAGTACAACACCGAAGGCTGGGGCATCACCTACGACGGATCGTCACGACTGGTGATGAGCGACGGCAGCGACACGCTCACCTTCCTCGATCCAAGAACGCTGGCGCCCGGCAGGACACTCCGCGTGATGGATGCCGGGCGTCCGGTCGGCAACCTCAACGAGCTCGAGTGGGTCGAGGGCGAGATCTGGGCCAACGTGTGGCAGACCGATCGCATCGCGCGGATTTCACCCAACACCGGCGAGGTGAACGCGTGGATCGACCTGTCGACCCTCTATCCGCGCGCGCAGCGCATGCCGCCTGCGGACGTCCTCAACGGCATCGCCTACGATGCGGCCTCGCGGCGGGTCTTCATCACGGGCAAGAAGTGGCCGCGGCTGTATCAGATCCGCGTCGAATGACTCCGAGCCGACCGCCCCACGTGATTCGACGCGTTTGATAAAATGCGGCTTTCGCGTTGTCGTCCACGCCGTTCTATACCGCTCTCCTCCTGGGCCTCACCGTCTGGCCCGCGGCATCCTGCGCGATGCGGCCGGAGCCTGTCGACTTCACCGATGCGCTAACCGGACCGGTGAGCCCGGCATTCTCGATTCCGTTCAACAGTTACGCACTCACACGAACTGGGCTGAAGCGAATCAAGTCCGCGTCGGGCACTGAAAACGGCATCGACCGCCCGGTGATCCGCACCGTGTCGCCTCGTTACGGATCCAGGGACTTCGTCTTCGCGGTGGACGTCACGATTCCGGAAAACCACGGGGACATCGCCTACGTCGGGTTCGGAGCGGGCGAGACCAACGCCGCACTGGACAACGAGCCGACGCGCGCCCTGCTCTTCCGCATCCACAATCTCCCGTCGATCCCCTTCTTCCAGGTCGACATCGTCATTGGCGACCCAAAGGGCGGACGGGACTATCAAGGCCAGTATCGGCGTTTCGAGCGCTTCGAAAAGTACACGCCAGGCAAACCCATGCGGTTCGAGATCGTGCGCCGCGGCGATACCGTGACGCTCGCGGCACCGGCCATTCCATCGGCGCGCGTCGAGTTCGCTGCCAACGAATTCCGCAACCTGTTCACCGATGACGAGGCGTACGTGTTCCTGGCGAACAGTTCCGAAGGCACCACCTTCACCAACGCCTCGCTGACGTCGCCCTCGAAATGAAGCCTTCGTACCAGTGGGGCGTGTGGCGATTTGAGCCGACCGAGTGCAAGCTGATGCGCGAGGGCGAGCTCGTGCCGCTCCCGGCCAAGACGCTCGACTTGCTCGCCACGCTGCTGCGACGTGCCCCGCGGCTGGTGACCAAAGAAGACATCCTCAAGGCCGTCTGGCCCGATGCCGCGGTCGAGGAGGGCAATATTGCCTTCCACGTCAACGCACTTCGCAAGACGCTTGATGAAGACGACGCGCCCTCCGCCATCGAAACCGTGCGCGGACGCGGCTATCGGTTCGCGCGCGACGTCGTCGTGCACGAGATGGTGCCGACCGCCGACATCAAGCAGATGGTCGCCGACCTGCGATCAGCGCCTGAGACGAAGGCGCTCGTCGACAGCATCGCCGTGCAAGCCGGCCCTCCGCCATCGAAGGTGACACTCGCCGCCATTGCGGCGGTCATCGCCGCGAGCCTGATCGGCGTTTCGGCGTTCGCGTGATTCCGCCTGTCGCCGACCACGGTCAGCGTGCGGTCGTTCGAGGTCGTGAATCCGACGCCGGCGTACGCAGGATTCGAAAAAGGCCTTGATGCGTACCTGGCGCTGCATCTGCAACGTGACGGAGTGCCGATGGCGAATCCTGATCGAGCGACGCTCCTGGTGTCCGGACAGATCCGCCCGGCGCCGGATGGCCTCGACGTGACGGTGCGGCTCGCGCGGCGATCGGATGCGGTGACGGTCTGGAACTGGAACTTTCACGTCTCGAATGACGAGGGCCGTCCCGCTCCGGGCAGCGGCCCGGACGATAAGCGGTCACGCATGCAGGGGAACGTTGCCGATCGCATCGCGCAAGGCGTGCAGGGTTACTTGAACCTGAGCGGGACAGCGCCGATCAAGCGGTAGACCGGATACGTTCGGCCCGGTGCAATGCCCTCATCGATCAGGTCCCACGTCAACAATCCGTCATCGCTCTCGGGCTCGATCAGGTAAAAGGCCAGGCGGCCGAGCGGCTGGTTCGCCGGGACGAACAGCGAGCCGGCGGGCACGGAGAGCTGCGCCTTGTCGTACGCACCGGCCACGCGGGCTTCGTTGCGGCCCTGGAAGGCGCGCGGCTGCCGTGACAGCTCGCTGATCGAGAATCGCTCGACGGGCAGCTGCAGGTCCGCAGCGACTTCCTGGATCTTGATGCCGTGCCAGCGGAGGCGGTCGATGGCCGCCGCGAGTCTCGGCAGCGCGTTCTTCGGAATCACCCAGCCCTTCGGCATCGAGAGTGTGCGGCCGGCCGCGAACACGCCGTAGTCCTTCATCACGACCGGAACGGCCAGCGGCGCCATCGCGAACATGTCACGTCCTGAATTCGGGTTCGGTTGCCTGGTGACGTCGCCAACCAGGATCTCCACCTTCTGCGGCAGGGCGCGCACCTGGGCGTCGAGTGCCATGTCGATCGGCCTGGCTGTCGCCGGCGCGGTCAGCGCACGGTCCGCCTGTGCGGTCAGCGTCAGGATCTGCGTGGCATTCATCGCCACCGAGCGGTAGATCTCGACGACGAAATCGGCGGTCACGTCGATGCGGCGCTTGAAGTCCAGGTAACTGTACGCTTCTGACAGGATGGCGATGCGATTGCGCAGACCGACGTAGTTGTTGCCGAATCTCGGCCGATGATCGAACGTGCGCCAGGTGACGTTGCCGGGATTGGCCGGATCGATCTTCGCGCTCTCGCGCGCTGCCCCATCTTCAGGAACGAAATTGCCGTAGTAATAGACGCGCCAGTCGTGCGCCTTCTGCATCGCCTGTCGAATCGGCGCGAGCATCCGGTCGCGCATGAAATCGATCAGGCGCTGGTCGGCACCAGGGTTCAGGATCGGCGAATAGGTCAGGTGATAGCCGTGGTACGACCCGTTCGTCGTGTGCAGGTCGACGATGACGTGCGGGTCCCATTTCGTGAGGAGCCCAACGAGCGCGCGCGCTTCGGCGCTGTCGAGCTTCATGTAATCGCGATTGAGGTCGAGGCCCTTACCGTTCTCGCGTGTGCCGACGCCCTTGACGGGGCCGTTCTGCTCGGAGCGGTTCATCGGCGAGCTCTTCTCGTTGCCGTCGGCGTTGTAGATCGGCGCGATCATGAAGACGAGCTGCTTCGTCAGCGGCTTGAGGTCGCCTGACACAAGCCGGCGTGCGACGGC
>CAZBYY010000030.1:0-20243 GCA_964495855.1 uncultured Acidobacterium sp.
CGCGGCCGGGGCCACGGCGATCCCGACGCTCCGATCGTGGCTGATCGATCTCGTGCCGACCAACGTTTTCAAAGCTGCGGCAGACGGCGCGCTGTTGCCGCTGATCGTCTTTACCATTCCGTTTGCGATCGCGGTCTCCCGGCTGGTCGACGATCGTCGCGACTCGATCACCGCGTTCTTCGGCGCGCTATCGCAGGCCATGGTGACGATGGTCGGCTGGATCGTCGCGTTCGCGCCGCTTGGCGTGCTCGCGCTCACCGCACCGATCGCTGCGCATCTGGGTGCCGGTGTGGCAGGCCTGCTCGCCAACTACATTGCCGTGTCGGTCGCGCTCACCGTCGCATCGCTGGTCCTGATCGTGTATCCGATGGCATCGCTGATAGGCCGCGTGCCGGTGCTTCAGTTTGCGCGCGCGTGCGTCCCCGCACAGTCTCTCGCCATTTCGTCTCGATCGACGATGGCCACGTTGCCGGCGATGATGGAGGCTGCGACCGGCTTGGGCGTGGAGCAGGCGGCGGTGGCGGTGATGACGCCGCTGGCCGCGTCGTTGCTGCGCGTCGGCGCCGCCGTCGGCCAGATGGTGGCGGTGCTGTTTGCCGCTCACCTGTTCGATGTGGTGCTGCCTCCGGCGCAGATGCTGTCCGTGCTCGTCACCACGATCTTCACGACCGTTGCCAGCCCCGGCGTTCCCGGCGGCAGCATCATCGTCATGACGCCGGTGCTGGTGGCGGCGGGCATTCCGTCGGGAGCGATCGGCATCCTGCTTGGCGCCGATGCCGTGCCGGACATGTTTCGAACCGTTGCAAACGTCACAGGTGGAATCGCCGCGACCGTGATCGCGAACAACAAAAGAAGATAGGTGCCTGTCACCCATTTTCAACCTGCCACAGGGATGCTTGTGCAGGCTTGAACTCGAAAGAATTGCCACGACGTGGAACATACTGCCAGGACGCCCCGGTTCGATCATCCGCCGGTCACGTTGAGAATGGGTGACAGACGCCGAGTCATGTTGAAAATGGGTGACAGGCACCAGGAAGGCACCAGGAAAAGGAGAGCGTCGATGAGTGAAACGATTGAGCAGCTCGTGAACCAGTTCGAATCCCGCCAGTTGTCGCGTCGCGAGCTGGTGGCGTCGTTGACGGCGATTGTGGCCAGCGCGTCAACCGCGTCGGCGCAGGCGCCCGCGGTCTCGACGCTCGCGGTCGGGCGATCACTGAATCATGCATCCCTGGCGGTGAGCGACGTCGAGAAGGCGGCGGAGTTTTACGGCACGCTGCTCGGCGCGAAGGTGGTGAGCCGGCCGGGCAATGGCGGCATCAACCTCGGTCTCGGCGACGGGTTCCTCGGCCTCTACAAGCTCGCCAATCCCGGGACGGTGAATCACATCTGCATCGGCGTCGACAACTTCGATGCGGATCGCCTGGCGGCAAAGTGCAAGGAGATGGGCATCACCGCCACGGTCGATCGCAATCCGGCGAATCGCACGAGCGGCGGCGATCAGTTGTATCTGCAGGGATTCGACAACCACCGCCTGCAAATCGGCCCGCACGGATATCAGGGATAATTCGCGGCCCTGCAGCCCCCCACGCTAGCGCCCGGCGCGAGACTCGGCCCGTACGAAATCACTTCGACGCTTGGTGCCGGCGGCATGGGCGAGGTGTATCGCGCCACCGACACCAGCTTGAAGCGCCAGGTCGCGATCAAGGTGCTGCCGGCGACGGTCGCCGGCAGCAGCGATCACCTCGCGCGCTTTCAGCGTGAGGCCGAAGTCCTGGCCGCGCTCAACCATCCCAACATCGCTCAGATCTACGGGATCGAGCGATCGAGTGGGACCGTGGCGCTCGTGATGGAGCTCGTCGAAGGCCCGACGCTGGCCGATCGCATCGCCCTTGGGCCGATGCCGCTGGATGAGGTCCTCGCCATCGCCAAGCAAATCACCGATGCCCTCGAGGCCGCGCACGAGCAGGGCATCGTCCACCGCGATCTCAAGCCCGCCAACATCAAGGTGCGGCCGGACGGCACGGTGAAGGTGTTGGATTTCGGACTCGCCAAGGCGTTGGATCAGGGAGCAGGGACCGGCGAGCAGGCAACCCGGAGCCTGGCGAATTCACCGACGATCTCGGTGCACGCGACCCAGGCGGGGATCATCCTCGGCACCGCCGCCTACATGAGTCCCGAGCAGGCGGCAGGCAAGACGGTCGACAAGCGCACAGATCTCTGGTCCTTCGGCGTCATCGTGTTCGAGATGCTCACCGGTCGACGTGCGTTTGACGGCGAATCGGTGTCCCACATCATCGCGTCGGTGTTGAAGGACTCGCCCGACCTGTCGGTGTTGCCGGGTGACACCCCGGCGGCAGTGCGGAAGTTGCTGCGACGCTGCCTGGAGAAGGATCGCAGAAAGCGCCTCGCAGATGCCGCGGATGCGCGATACGAAATCGAGGACGCGTCGGCGGAGCCGGCGGCCGTTGTAAAGCCGGTCCGGCGATCAGGCGTGAACATGCCGACGATCATCGCCGCAGTGGTGGCCGTGCTGATGACCGGTGTCGCCGCCACATTCGTCGCCACCGGCTGGCGTTCAGCCTCACCGGTCAGCGTCAGTCGGCTGTCGGTGCTTCCGCCCGCGAATCTCTCGTTGTTCGCCGACTCCAGCAGCGTGACCATCTCGCCCGATGGGCAGACGATTGCGTTGCTCACCGGCAACGCGACGTTTACCTCGAACGCGCCCCTGGAGTTGTGGCTGCGGCGCCTCGACGGCCTCGCACCGACGCGCGTGACGGGCGCGAACGGGGCGATCAATCCGTTCTGGTCGCCCGACAGCCGCCAGCTGGCATTCTTCTCGAATCGTAAGCTCAGACGCCTCGAACTGGCGACCGGCCGCATCGACGACATCTGCGATGCACCCGACGGGCGCGGTGGTTCATGGAATACCGACGATGTCATCGTCTTTGCGCCGACGAACAACGGCGCGCTGTTTCGGGTCAGCGTGAAGAACGGGAAGCCCGAGCCGGTGACGAAGGTCGCGAGCGATCAGGGTGAGACGGGGCACCGGTATCCGGCGCTCCTGCCCGACGGCCAGCATTTCCTGTATGTCGCATTGCCCGCGCACAACAACGAGTATGACGTGTGGGTCGGTTCGCTCGACGGCACGACGCACGAGCACTTGATGAAGGCCGAAAGCGCGCCCATCTATTCGAACGGGTATCTCTTGTACTCGCGCAAGGACACCCTGGCGGCGCAGCGTTTTGATGCGACGCAGCGCAAGGTGATCGACGATCCGGTCACGCTCGCCGAGCACCCGGGGAGCGTGGGCGACCAGTTTTTCGGCGAGGCGGCGGTCTCCGTGGACGCGCACGGGACGATGGCGTATTTGGCGCCGCGCCCCGAGCAGACCAATGTCGTCTGGCTGAATCTCGAGGGGCATGTGACCGGCTCGGTGCAAGTGCCTCCCGCGCACTACAACCAGATTCGACTGGCGCCGAACGGCAAGGTCGCATCGTTGGTGCAGCGCGTGACGTCGACCTCGGGCGCGCTGTGGATCGCGGACCTGTTGCGCGGCGGTGCCACGCCGCTGACGGATGCAGGAAGCGTGAATTACTTCTCGATCTGGTCGCCCGACTCGACCACCGTGGCCTTCAGCAGCCTCGGTGACGGCCCCGCGCAGATTCTGGCGAAGTCGGTCGTCGATGGGACGCAGTCCGTCATCCTCAAGTCGCCGGTCCAGTTCAAGTTTCCGGAGTCGTGGTCTCCCGACCGCAAGTACCTGGTGTACTACCTGCTGGATCCTGTCACCGGCAACGACATCTGGCTGCTGCCCTTGACCGGCGACGATCGCACGCTGAGGCCGCTGATGCACACCAACGCGAGTGAGTCCTATGCGATGGTCTCGCCTGACAGCCGCTGGATGCTCTACGTGTCCGACGAGACGGGACGCGATGAGTTGTATGTGGAGTCATTCCCGGTCCCTGGCCGGAAGTTTCGCGTGTCGTCGACCGGTGTCCAGAAGGCGTGGTGGCGGAGCGACGGCAAGCAGATCATGACCGCATCGATCGGCTTGACGGACTTGATGGTCGCGGACGTGACCGCAGGGGCGGAGTTCAGCGCCAGCGCACCTCGTCCAGCCGGTCATGTGCCGCCCGGTGTCGTTGATATCGACATGACGCCCGATCTCCAACGTGTCATCGCGTTGGTCAGCGAGGGCGGCAACATCGGCAACTCGATCACGGTCGTCCAGAACTGGAAGGCCGCGATCGAGCACCGCTAGTGTCCGTTACTTCAGCGTCTTCAACTTTGCCTGCACCGCCGCCCACCTGGTCATCACCGTCTTCGCCTGCGCGCGTGCGTTGGTGATCGCGGCGAGTTGGACGGCCGTGGGTGCGACTTCAGCCGCCTGAATGGCGAGCGATGCCGCCTGTAGCGCATTGCTCGCGGCTTCGAGCGAGGTCGCGGCGGGATCGTTCCGCCGCCGCAGTTGCCGCACGTTGCGAACGAGCGTCTTCGGCGCGAGCACATCCAGCTCCTTCTTGATCGCGTCGGCCTCCGCACCAGTGCGGCCATCCAGCGTCTTCGCCAGCGCGCCGGCGTCGAGGAATGCCTTGTGTGCGCTCACGGCCTCCCAATACAGAGAACTGCTGAGCGTGTTGAGTTGCTGGAGCGCGACCGGCGTGAGCTTCACGCGCGGGTCGAGGCGCACCGTGATCGGTTGCGTGACGGTCACGCCATCGACGGTCAGCCTCACGGTGTACGTTCCGGTCGGCACCCACGGCACGCTGTAATTTGGATACGTGTGGCCCGGCACGGCGCCGGTCGCTTCCTTGTCACCAGCCGGAACGAGATCCTCCGGTGACACAGGATTGAACTTCAGGTCCCAGCTGAAGCGATGCATGCCCGCCTTGGGCGAAACGACAAAGCGCGGCGCCGGCCAGTAGAGCGGCAATCCGCAGTCGGCGGCCGTCGGATTCTTCCGGCACACCGCGTCGTAGGCCTCCATGTCCTTGCCCGGATCGGGTTCGAACACCGGATCCTTGCTCGAGTGACTGCGCACGACCGTCTTCATCGCATCGACGATCTCGAGCTTCACTTCGCCCGCATCTTTGGCGAGGTAATAGTCGATCAGCGCGCCAGGCGGCGCGCTCTCGCCGGCCGGGAGTTCCGGCGGCCACGGCGTCGGGTCGTTCGTGCCGAACCGCACGCGGACCGCGGTGACCGGCTTGAACAAATACGGCTCGTTCTTCGCGAGTGCCGCCTTTGCGGCCGCCGTCTGCCGCAGCGGCGTCACGTCGTCGAGAATCCAGAATCCGCGGCCATGCGTGCCGGCGATCAAGTCGGCGCAGTGGCACTTCGCATCGTCCTTGATCTGCAGGTCGCGCACCGAAATGGCCGGCATGTTGTTGCGCAGCGACTGCCAGTGATCGCCATCGTCGAACGACACCCACACTTGCGTGTCGGTGCCGGCATAGAGCAGACCCTTCTGCCGGGGATCCTCGCGGATCGTGTTCGAGACCGCGTCGTCTGCGATGCCGGTGTTGATCTCCGTCCACGTCTTGCCGCCGTCGCGGGTGCGATAGAAGTGCGGGTGAATCTCATCGAGACGAAGCGTGTTGGCCGCGGCGTAGGCGACGAGCGGATCGAAGTGGCCCGCCTCGATGTTGAAGATGCGCGTCCACGGCTTGATCGCCGGCGGCGTGACGTTGGTCCAATTCACCCCGCCGTCGCGCGTGACCTGGATGTTGCCGTCATCGGTGCCTGCCCAGATGATGCCGGCGGCGAGCGCGCTCGGGCTCAACGCCGTGATGCTGCCCATCGGCGCCGGCTTCACGCCGGCGGCGTACTTGCCGGCATTCTTCGGCACGTCCCACGACTGGCGCGTGAGGTCAGGCGAGATGCGCGTCCACGAGTGGCCATGGTCGATGCTCTTGTAGACGACGTTCTGCGCGTAATACATCGTGGCATTGTCGATCGGCGAGAAGTTGATCGGCATCGTGCGCACGTTGCGATTCATCGCGCCGCCGCCGGGCAGCGTGCCCGACGTGTCGGGGCCGACTTGCGTGGTCTGACCCGTGCGTCGATCGTAACGGGAGACGCCGTTGCGCTGGCTGCCGAAGACGATGTCGGGGTCTTTCGGATCGGGGGCGGCAATGCCGTATTCCTGGATGTTGACGGGATGCCAGTCGTGGAAGGTGATGCGTCCGTCATCGGATCGGCTCTGCACGCACGCGCTGCCTGAATCCTGCTGACCCGAGCACACGCGATACGGGAAGGCGTTGTCCGTCGTCACGTGGTACATCGCCGCGGTGTTCTGGTTGTACCAATTGCTCCAGCTCTTGCCGCGATTCGCCGACACGACGGCGCCCTGGTCGGAGACGGCGAGGATGATGTTCGGGTCGTTGCCGTTGATCCAGATGCGCTGGTAGTCGTCACCGCCCGGCGCCCCGCGCACGGCGCTCCACGTCAGACCGCCGTCGAGCGAGCGCCACATCACCGTCGATGCGGTGTAGACGACGTTGGGGTCCTTGGGGTCGATGGTGACGGTCGGCAGATCGCCGCCGCCGATGCGCGCCAACGGGCGCATGTCTTGTGACAGCCCCGCGGGAGCACCCGGTCCCTTGATCGCCTGGAACCAGTGCGCGCCACCGTCGGTTGATTTATAGAAGCCGATCGGTCCCTGCCCGGGAGCAACGGCCGCATACAGAATGCTGGGATCGCTTGGCGCGACCGCAATGTTGGCCTGCAGCACTGGCGGGAGGCCTTCCTGCAACTGCGTCCAGCTCGACCCGCCGTCCGTGGACTTGAAAATGCCCATGCCGGCATTGCCGAACCCTTGGCCTTCGATGAAGCTCTGTTGCTGCGACCAGAGCGTGGCGTAGACCGTGTTCGGGTTCTTCGGATCGAGCAGCACCTCGTTCGCGCTCGTGTATTCGTCTTTGTAGAGGACCTTCTGGAACGACATGCCGCCGTCGGTTGACCGGAACACGCCGCGCTCGTCGTTGGGGCCGTACGGATGGCCGAGTGCGGCGACGAACAGCCGGTCGGCGTTGGCGGAATCGACCGCGATCGCGGCGATCATTTGCGTATCGCGCAGCCCGAGATGCTGCCACGTCTTTCCGGCGTCGGTGGACTTGTAGACGCCGTTGCCGATCGCCAGGTCAGGGCGAATGATGCCCGCGCCCGTGCCGACGTAGATCACGTTCGGGTTGGACGGCGCCACGCCGATCGCGCCGATCGATCCGGTGGACTGATCGTCGAAGAGCGGCACCCAGTTGGCGCCGTAGTCAGTGGATCGCCAGACGCCGCCGTTATCGAAACCGGCATAGAACGTATTGGGCTGACTGGCGACGCCGGCGGCGGCCCGGGCGCGGCCGGCCCGGGTGGGACCGATGTCACGCCAGCGCATGTCGCGGAACGACAGATCCTGGGCGCCCATCTGCGCCGAGAGCGTGAGGGCCAGGAGCGCAACAAGAGTGCAAACGCGGTAGCTGGATCGCATGCGGGGAGTATGCAACAGAACGTGACCTCGGCGCAGGGCTAGGGTACGATTAGCGGTCATGTCCTTCCGCACCCTTTCAGTCCTTCTCGTGACGGTTGCACTGGCGGCGCCTGCGGTGGCGCAGGTCCGCACGGCCTTCCCCGACAAACGTGGCTTCAAGCTGTCGGACTTTCCGCGCACCGTGAAGCTGGCCGAGAACGTCTACGGTTACGAAGACATCCGCCAGCCGGGGTTCACGACCGTCAGCATGTTCGTGGTCGGAAACGACGGCGTGCTGCTTGCCGACGGGCAGGGCAGCGTCGACGCGACCAAGAAGTTGGTGGACGCGATCGCAAAGGTGACGCCGAAGCCCATCAAGTGGTACGTGGTCGGCTCCGATCACGGCGATCACACGGCCGGTAATTCCGCATTGCCCAAAGACGTCAAGTACATCGTCACGCCCTTTTCAAAAGGACAGATGAAGATCGACGTGCCCGCGATGGCCGGCGACAAGGAAGTGATCAACGTCGGCGGCATCGAAGTGCAGGCGTTGTACCTGGGCCGCGCGCATACCGGCGGTGACCTGGTGGTCTACCTGCCGAAGCAGAAGATCCTGTTCATGAGTGAAGTGTTCCTGAATCGCGTCTTCCCGGCGATGCGCTCGGCGTACCCGACCGAGTGGGTCGGCGTGATCGACAAGGCACTGAAGCTCAACGTGGATCGATTCGTGCCCGGCCACGGCTTCATCGAGGAGCCAAAGGCGTCGCGCGAGGAGCTGCTCGAATACCAGAAGGCGCTGCGCGCCGTCATCGCCGAAGTCAACCGGCTGCACGGGCTGGGGCTGTCGGCGGATGATGCCGTGAAGCAGGCGAAGTGGGGCCCGTACCAGGAGTGGTTCCTCGTCGATCAGCAGGCGCCAATCGCCGTGCGCAAGGTCTACGAAGAGATCGAAGGCAAGCTCAAGTAATGGCCGAGCAGTCCTACAAGAATCACACCCACAACCCGGTGCATACGGGCGTCGTGTGGCTGCTGGCAACGATCGCGCTCGTCCTGGTGCTTCGTCATTTCGACTGGGCGTCGCATGACTGGGCGCTGTTGTTCGTCGTGCTCGCGCTGTTCGAACTTGGCTGGATCAGCCGTGCCTACATCGTCCGCCTGCAGGACCGCATCATCCTGCTCGAGATGAAGGTGCGCGCGGCAGAGATTCTTGCGCCAGGGCAGGAAGCGCTCATGAGGACGCTCAGCCGCCCGCAGATCATCGCGCTGCGTTTTGCCTCGGACGAGGAACTGGGCGCCTTGGTGGAACGCGCCGCTGCCGAGAACATGGCTCCGAAAGACATCAAGGCCGCCATCAAGACGTGGCGGCCCGATCTGCTCCGCACCTAACCGTCGTGACCGCTGAAGAACAACAGGAAGTCCGCCACCTCATTGATGCGCACGAGCAGACACTACAGGTGTGCCGCGCGTGCGCAGAGACGACGCGCGATCTCGCGTGGGAAGTGAAGCGCGGCCACATCCCACCCCCGGAGTCGCTGGCGGCGACGCTGGCGGAAGTCGAGCGCGTGCTCGCCGACCTCGCCAAGATCGAAATCGCCATCGCGGAAATGAAAGCGGCCCTCTGGTGAGCATCGAACCGACTGCCGAACGGCTGGCGGCGCTGATCGACGCCAGCATCGACGCCGTGATCCTGGTCGATGCCGACGGCATCATCCAGTGGGGGAACGCGGCCACGGCGGCCGTGCTTGGCCACAGCAGTGACGAGATCGTCGGCATTCGCGTCGGCGACCTGGTCGAGCCTGCGGATCGCCAGCGCTGGCAGGAGTTGGTCGACAAGTTGCTCGACGATCCGGCGGTGCCGCAGCCGGGGACGTTCCAGTGCCGCCACAAGGACGGCACCGTGCGCTCGGTGCAGGGCCTTGCCCGCAACCTGCTGAGCGATCCGAAGATCGGCGCGGTCGTGGTCTACTATCGCGACGTCACCGCGAACCGCGCGACCGAGGACCAGCTCAAGGCCAGCGAGGGTCGCTACGGCCACTTGTTCTACTCGGCGGCGGACGTGATCTTCGAAGCGGACGCCGAAGGCTACTTCCGGTTCGTCAATCCGCAGACGCTGAAGCTCTTCGAGTACGCCCAGGACGAGGTGATCGGCCGCCGTTTCACGGAATTCATCCGCGCCGACTACCGTCCGCAGGTGCTGCAGCACTACTGGCGGCAGATGGTCGAGCGCAAGCCCACGTCGTACATCGAATTCCCGGCGATCACCCGGTCGGGCAAGGAAGTCTGGCTGGGCCAGAACGCGTGGATCATCATGGACTCGTCCGGCAACCTCCTCGGCATGCAGGCGGTCGCGCGCGACATTACCGAGCGACGCTCGGCCGACGAAGCGTTGCGGACCGCCGAGTCGAAATACCGTGCGCTCGTCGAGCAATCGCTGATGGGCGTGTTCATCATGCAGAACGAGCGGCTCGTCTACGTGAATCCCAAGGCCGCCGACATGCTGGGCTACACCCAGCAGGAGCTGATCGACGCGGGTTCGCCGTTCCAGTTTGTCCACGAACAGGACCGGCAGCTCGTCATCGACCAGCTCTCGCGTCTCGACCCCGTGCGGCAGCCGAGCGTGCAGCTGGCGCTGCGAGGCGTGCGCAAGGACGGCGAGATGATCCAGGTCGAAGCGTTCTGCTCGCTGACCGAGTTCGGCGGCCAGCATGCGGTCCTGGCAACCGTTCACGACATCAGCGACCGCGTCAAACTCGAGGATCAGCTGCGGCAGGCCCAGAAGATGGAAGCGGTCGGACGGCTCGCGGGCGGCATCGCGCACGATTTCAACAACCTGCTGACCGCGATTCGCGGCAATGCCGAGCTGATGTCGCATCGCGTGAAGAAGGATCCGGCCATGGCTGCTGAAGTCGACGAGATCCTGCACGCCGCCGACCGTGCCGCCACGCTGACGCGGCAGCTGCTCGCGTTCAGCCGCAAGCAGGTGTTGCAGCCGATCGCAATGGATGTGAACGAGGTGATCGGCAACGTGTCACGCATGGCGCGGCGGCTGATCGGCACCGACGTGCAACTGCAGCTCGAACTCGCGCGGTCCGTGTCAAAAGTCCTGGCCGATCCAGCGCAGGTGGAGCAGGTGCTGCTCAACCTGATCGTCAACGCGCGTGATGCCATGCCGAGCGGCGGCACCATCACCGTGCAGACGCAGGATGTGACGCTCGGCGCCGATGCGCCCCAGATCGTCCAGGCCGGTATCGCGCCTGGCCGCTTCGTCATGCTGGCGGTGACCGACAACGGCATCGGCATGGACCAGGCCACGCAGGCGCGCATCTTCGAGCCGTTCTTCACGACGAAGGAAACCGGCCGCGGCACCGGCCTTGGATTGTCGACCGTCTACGGCATCATCCGCCAGACCGGCGGCGCCATCACCGTCGAAAGCGAACGCGGCAAGGGGGCGAGCTTCAAGGTCTACCTGCCTGCGGTCACAGGAGAGTCAGCGTGATTCGTAAGCCCGTTGTGTTGATCACCGGCGCCGGCGGCGAAATCGGCCACGGCCTGATCGCCCACCTTGCCGCCGACGGACGCCAGCCGGTCATCACGCTCGACGTCAACCCGCTCGAACCCGCGCTCGCGAAAATGGTACAGCGCGAGTTCACCGGGTCGATCACCGACAAGCATCTGCTCGAGCGCGTGCTCTCGGAGTTCGAGGTCGAAACGGTGTACCACCTCGCCGCGTTGCTGTCGACGCGATCGGAATTCACGCCCGTGACGGCGCACCAGGTCAATGTCGAAGGCACGTTGAACCTGCTCGAGTTCGCGCAGCGCGAAGCCGAGTCGCACGGCCGCCCGGTGACGTTCTTGTATCCCTCGTCGATTGCCGCCTACGGCCTGCCGGACCTCGCCACCAAGGCGCGCGCCGGGAAGGTCAAGGAAGACGACTACAACACGCCCACGACGATGTATGGGGCCAACAAGTTGTATTGCGAGCAGCTGGGCCGCTACTACGCGCGGTTCTACAAGCAGCTCGCCGCCGAGCCGCAATCCGGCCGCGTGGACTTTCGCGGCGTGCGATTCCCGGGACTGATTTCCGCGCTGACGGTGCCGTCCGGCGGCACCTCGGACTACGCGCCCGAGATGATTCACGCGGCGGCGAAAGGCGAACCCTACGCATGCTTCGTCCGTCCCGATACGCGCATTCCGTTCATGGCGATGCCGGACGGCGTCGATGCGCTGCTGAGGCTCGCGGCCGCGCCGAAGGCGTCGCTGACGCGCACCGCCTACAACCTGGCGGCGTTCAATCCATCCGCGCAGGAGATTCGCGACGAGGTGGTTCGCGCCTTTCCGGCTGCCGACATCAGCTGGAAGAACGACGTCAAGCGCCAGGGGATCGTGGACTCATGGCCCGAGGACGTGGATGACACCGCAGCGCGCCGCGATTGGGGCTTCGCGCCCAAGTACGATTTCGAGCGAGCGTTCCGCGACTACCTGATCCCCATGATCGGAAAACGCTATGCGCGATCGTAAGGCGCTCGTCGTCGCAACCGTGCTGCTGGCTGGAGGAGTGGTGATGTCGGGTCAGTCGCAGCCGCCGGATCCCTATCATGCGGTCGCCGAGCAATACGTAAAACTCGTGCTCGCCCTCGGTCAGCACGATGCCGACTACGTGGACGCGTTCTACGGCCCGCCCGAATGGCGCAAGGACGCCGAGGCGTCGAAGAAGCCCCTGGCGACGATCGACAGCGACGCCGCCGCTGCCGAAGCACAGCTGGCGAAGATCACGTTCAAGCCGGACCCGCGCGATGCCGAGATGTGGGCGTTGCGCCGCCAGTACCTGTCGCGGCAACTGTCGGCCATGCGCTCGCGTATCGCGATGCTGCATGGCAAGAAGCTGACCTTCGACGAGGAGTCGAAGGCGCTCTACGACGCGGTCGCGCCGACGAAGCCCGAGTCCGAATTCGAGTCGGTCCTCGCCCAACTGTCGGCGAAGCTGCCCGGTGACGGATCGCTGATCGACCGCTACGATCGTTTCAAGCAGTCATTCGTCATCCCGAAGAACCGGCTCGATCGCGTGTTCCAGGAGGCGCTCCGCGGCTGCCGCGGGCGCGTGCCGAGCGTGTCGCTGCCGCCGGAAGAAAAGTTCACGATCGAGTACGTCACCAACAAGTCGTGGAGCGGCTACAACTGGTATCAGGGCAACTTCCGCAGCCTGATCCAGGTGAACACCGACTTGCCGATTTACATTGATCGCGCCATCGACCTGGCTTGCCACGAGGGCTATCCCGGTCATCACGTCTACAACGTGCTGCTCGAAAAGAACCTCGTGCGCGATCGCGGCTGGATCGAGTTCACGGTCTATCCGCTGTTCTCCCCGCAGTCGCTGATCGCCGAGGGCACGGCCAACTACGGCATCGAAGTCGCGTTCCCGCTGCCGGATCGGCTCGCCTTCGAACGCGAAGTGTTGTTCCCGCTTGCGGGTCTCGATCCCGGACGCGTCGCCGAGTACTACAGCGTGCTCGACCTCGTGGATCGGCTGTCCTACGCGGGCAATGAAGCCGCACGCAGGTACCTCGATGGCAAGATCGATCGCGCCGCTGCGGTCGCGTGGCTGGAGAAGTATGCGATGTACACGAAGCCGCGGGCGGAGCAGCGCGTCAAGTTCATCGAGCAGTATCGCAGCTACGTGATCAACTACAACCTCGGCAAGGACCTCGCTCGCGCCTACGTCGAGCGCAAGATGGGACGCGACAAGACGCCGGCCCGCCGCTGGCGCGAATTCCTCACTCTCATTTCGTCCCCGCGACTGCCGTCGGGCCTGCAATGAAAGTCGTAGAGATCACGACGTTTGGTCCGCCGGAGGTGCTCAAGGTCGCCGAGCGGCCGGATCCGTTTCCAGCCGCGGGCGAGATCCTGATCGACGTGGCTGCGGCGGGCGTCAATCGGCCCGACGTGATCCAGCGATACGGCAAGTACCCTCCGCCGCCAGGCGCGTCCGACATTCCAGGGCTTGAAGTGGCGGGCACAGTGGCGGCCGTCGGCGCAGGTGTGCGCGGATGGGAGGTCGGCGATCCGGTCTGCGCGCTCGTGGCCGGCGGCGGATACGCCGAACGCGCCGCGGTGCCGCACGAGCAGTGTCTCCCGATCCCGAAGGGCCTGACCGCGATCCAGGCGGCGGCCATTCCAGAAACGTTCTTCACGGTGTGGACCAATGTGTTCCAACGTGGCAAGTTGAGAGCCGGCGACACGATCCTGGTGCACGGCGGCACGAGCGGCATTGGGACAACGGCGATCCAGCTGGCAAAGGCGTTTGGCGCCCGCGTGTTCGCGACCGCAGGATCGGACGAGAAGTGCGAGGCGACGAAGGCGCTCGGCGCCGAGCACGCCTTCAACTACAAGACGCAGGACTGGGTCGCCGAAAGCAGGCGGCTGACCGATGGTCGCGGCCTCGACGTCATCCTCGACATCGTCGGCGCCGACTACATCCCGAAGAACGTGGACCTGCTGGCCGTCGAGGGGCGGCTGTTGCAGATTGCATTCCTGAAGACGGCCAGGGTCGAACTCGATTTTTCGATCATGATGCGCAAGCGCGCGTGGATCACCGGATCCACGCTGCGGCCGCGCACGCCGGCGGAGAAGGGCGAAATTGCGCGCGAGTTGTGGGCGCACGTCTGGCCGTTGCTCGAAGACGGCACGGTCGCGCCGGTCATCCACAAGGTGTTTCCGTTCGCCCGGGCGGCCGACGCGCATCGGATGATGGAAGAGAGCACGCATATTGGAAAGCTCGTCCTCCAGGTCTGAGCCGCTCTTCACCGTCCGCTTCTTCCTGATCTGGAGTTACAGCTTCACGGTCTTCCTGTCGGCATTCCAACTGCTGCCGACCGCGCCGTTCCACATCCTGGCGCTCGGCGGGTCACAACTCGAAGCCGGGTTGTTCCTCGGCTTCCTGACGTACGCATCGGCATGCACGGCGCCGATCACGGGCGCGATTGCGGATCGCATCGGCAAGCGGCGCGTGCTGATCATCGCGAGCCTGGCCATCACGGTGTTCTCGTTGCTCTACGCCTGGGCGCCGACGTATCACGTCATTCTCGCCATCGTCCTCGTGCACGGACTGTTCTGGTCCGGGTTGCTGTCGAGCTCGAACTCCTACGCGTTCGACATCATTCCCGCATCACGTCGCGCCGAAGGCCTCGGCTACACCGGCTTTGCCAGCGTCGTCGGCGTCGCCGTGGCGCCATGGATTGGATTGTGGCTGTTCGATCATGGCGGTTGGCGGCTGTTGTGCCTCGAAGCCGCCGGGTTGAACCTGGTCATGGCTGTGATTGCGTGGTCGCTGCCGCCCGATACCAGACACGCGCAGCACCGCTCGATGCACCCCCGGGACCTGGTCGAGTGGCGGGTCCTCGTCGGCGCGGTCACGTTGTTCCTGTACTCGTTCAGCTACGGCGCCATCACCAGCTTCGTCGCGGTGTACGCCGACCAGGTCGGTGTCACGCCGCGCGCGCTCTACTTTTCCGCGTTCTGCCTGACGATCATTGCCACGCGCCCGTTCATCGGACGCCGTGCCGACCGCATTGGCCACGCGCGCTTGATCGTGCCGTGCCTCGCCCTGATCGTGATGGGCGTGTGGCTGCTCGCGATTGCGAACAGCCGGTCGATGTTCCTGGCCTCGGCGGTGCTGTTTGGCGTGGGATTTGGATCCGTCTATCCGATCTTCGTGGCGCACCTGATGCAGCACGTCGCGCCGCACCGCCGCGGCGCCACGTTCGGCGCGCTGATCGGAGCGTTCGACACGGGCATCGGCACCGGCTCGATCGCGGTAGGCTGGATCAGCGAGCACTACGGCTTCAGCGTCGCGTGGGGCGTCGCCGGAGCGCTCGCGTTGCTGTCGATTCCGTATTTTCTTGTGATGGAGAAGCGTCAATGGACTACGTCCGTCTCGGCTCGACAGGGGTAAAGGTGTCGCGCCTGTGCCTCGGGACCATGACCTACGGCACGTCTGCGTGGCGGCCGTGGGTGCTCGATGAAGCGGAGAGCCGGCCGTTCTACCAGCGCGCGCTCGAGCACGGCATCAACTTCTTCGACACCGCCGACATGTATTCACAAGGCGTGAGCGAAGAAGTGCTCGGGCGCGCGATGAAGGACCTGGTTCGTCGCGACGAGGTCGTGATCGCGACCAAGGTCTTCTACCCGGTCATCGATCACCCTAACGGCGGCGGCTTGTCACGCAAGCACATCTTGTCGGCCATCGACGCCTCGTTGACGCGCCTTGGCATGGACTACGTCGACCTCTATCAGATTCATCGCTTCGACTATCACACGCCGATCGAGGAGACGCTCGAAGCGCTCAGCGACGTGGTCCGCGCGGGGAAGGCCCGCTACATCGGCGCGTCCAGCATGCACGCGTGGCAGTTCGTCAAGATGATCTACACGCAGCGCCAGCACGGCTGGGTGCAGTTTGTGACGATGCAGAATCACTACAACCTCGTCTACCGGGAGGAAGAGCGGGAAATGATTCCGTTCTGCCTCGACCAGGGCATTGGCATGATTCCGTGGAGCCCGCTCGCGCGCGGGTTCCTCGCAGGCAATCGCAAGCGTGGCGAGAAGACCGCGTCGTTGCGCGAGCGGCACGATTCGTACGGCCACAGCCTCTACTATGCCGATGCGGATTACGACGTGGCCGATCGCGTGGTTGAGATCGCCAATCGCAAAGGCGTGCTACCGATCCAGGTGGCGCTCGCGTGGATCCTCGGCAAGCCCGGCATCGTCGCGCCGATCATCAGCGCAACGAAGGTCGAGCAACTCGATCAGCTGGTGGCCGGCATGTCGGTCACGCTGTCGCCTGAGGAGATCCGCGCGCTCGAGGAACCGTACCAACGGCATCCGGTCATCGGCCACGACTAAAGTATGCGAAGTTCTATTTGACGACCGAGATCGACATCCCATCAACCCGCTTGCCGTTGACGGGAATGATGATCGACTCCAGGCGCGGATGGGCGGCGAGCTTGGCGTTGAACTGCCTGGCCGCGCGGGCGTTTTCGTCTTCGACCTGCTCATCGATGACCAGGCCGTCACGAATCAGGTTGTCGGCGATGATCACCGTTCCGCGTCTCGACAACGGCATCACGAGGTCGAGGTAGTTCGAGTAGCCCGGCTTGTCCGCGTCGATGAAGATCAGGTCGAACGGCGCCACGTGTTGTCCCGCGAATCGCAGCAGCGTGTCTGCGGCCGGTCCGACGTGAATGGCAACCCGATCGCCCACACCGGCGCGATCGAGGTTCTTGCGCGCCACCGCGGCGTGCTTCTCGCTGACTTCCAGCGTGACGACCTGGCCGTCGAGCGGCAGCGCGCGAGCGAACCACGTCGTGCTGTAGCCGCCGAGCGTGCCGATCTCGAGCACCCGCCGGGCGCCGCACATCCTGGTCAGCAGGTAGAGCAGCTTGCCTTGCGTCGCCGCGACCTGGATCTGTGGAAGGCCTTCGCCCGCCGCGTCGGTCACGTTCTGTGCGAGCACGGGATCGTGTTCGACGAACAGCGACTGGATGTAGGTATCAATCTTGACGCGGAGGTCGGCGCTCACGCCTCCGATTTTATCGACATCTCATGACCGCGGTACGTGGCGCCGGATGACCGCCAGGGACACGCAGACGATGAGCATGAAGATCGCGCAGGCCAGGAAATACGCCGTGACGCCCCCGCGATCGATCGCGGCTGATCCGGCATACGCGGCTAGGACATTGCCGACACGGCCGATCGCCACGGCTGTTCCCACCCCTGTGCTGCGAATGTCCGGTGGATAGATGTTCGCGGCCACCGCGTACATGGTCGTCTGGACGCCGTTTACGCACGAGCCGGCTATGCCAATCACGAGCAGCACGAGCGTCGTGTTCTGGGGATCGAGGGGGATTGTGGCAAGCGCCACCGTGCCGAGGACGGCGCCGATGCCCATCAACAGCATTGCGGCGCGCGAACCCATGCGCCGCATCGCCAGTGCGCCGACAATTGCCGCGACCACGCCCCCGTAATTCCACATCGCGAGCGCGCGACTGGCCGTGGGCTGCGTGAACCCTGCGCCCGGTGCGGTCATCACGGTCGGCAACAACAGCACGACCACGTAGTACGTCATCAGGCCGAAGAAGAATGCCGCCCAGACCGCCAGGGTGTCGCGAACGAAATCCTTCTCGAGAAGTTGCCACGTCCGAGCGGTCGCGTCGGATGGTGGGTGAGGCGACTGGAAAACCGCTTCAGCGGAAACGGCATGTCCGGCGCGGCGAAGGACGTGCGCCAATTCAGGCCAACGCTCGCGGTGTCGCGCCAGAAACGTCGGCGACTCTGGAAGCCACTGCCAGAATGCCGCCGCAACGAGTACCGATAACAGCCCGCCGACGCTGAACAGTACGCGCCACCCGTGGATTGGAATGATCCATGCGGCGACTTCACCGGCGAGGGCGCCACCGAGGGGGATCGAGACGATCGTCAGTGTCACCGCGAGCGGCCGATGTCGAACGGGCACGTACTCGGACGCGAGTGTCGCCGCGTTCGGCATCGCGCCTCCCAGGCCGAGGCCTGCGAGGAAACGGAGCATCGCCAACGCCGCGATCGAGTTGACGAGCGCGAGCGCTGCCGTGAACACGCCGAACGTCGCGACGCTGGCGAGCAGGGCCGGCCGCCTGCCGAATCGATCGCCGATCCAGCCGCCAAGCAGGCCGCCCAGCATCATCCCGAGTGGGCCGAGCGCCAGGGCGTTGGTGAACTCACTCCTTGGCCGTCCCCACTCTTTGATGAGCGTCGGCACCGCATTGGGCAGCAACTGATTGTCGACCCCGTCGAGCACGATTGCGACCGCGGTGCCGACGATCAGCCAGCGTTGATAGCGGCTCCACGGCCCCCGGTCGAGGAGCGCGCCGGCATCGACGTCTCCGGGATGGTGGGGGCTGCCTGCGTTGGCTCTCATGACGTCGGCGCATTCTGACAGAATCCGGCTATCGAACAAAATGTCCGATTATCGGCTATGATGCCCCGCATGCCTGCTCACCGAAAAGCGGTTGCGGTGCCGTCCCGGGCGCGGCCGCGGCGCGTCGGCACCGCCGATCCCGACTTCATGCAGTCGCTGGCGCGCGGTTTGGAAGTGATCGGTGCCTTTCAGCACGCGCGGCCAAGTCTGACGGTTGGCGAGGTCGCGACGCTGGCGAACATTTCGCGCGCGGCGGCGCGGCGGTGTCTCCACACCCTGGAGACGCTCGGCTATGCGCGCGCCACCGGCGGCAGTTATCGTTTATTGCCGAAGACGTTGAGCCTCGGCTACGCCTACTTGACGGCCAGCCCGGTCGCGCGGGTGGCGCAGCCGGTGCTGGAAGAAGTGTCGACGCGTCTCCACGAATCGAGCTCGATGACGGTGCTCGACGGCGACGAAATCGTCTATGTGGCACGCGCGGCGACGCAGCGCATCATCTCCGTCGGGCTGTCGGTGGGCAGCCGGTTGCCCGCCTATTGCACCGCGATGGGCCGCGTGCTGCTCGCGTTTTCCGGCGACGCCGAACAGGCGGCGTACCTGCAACGCGTGCAGCTGGTGCGGCAGACGCCGCACACGATTGCGGAGCCCGCGCTGCTGCGGCGCGAACTGCAGCACGTGCGGGCAGAAGGCTATTCGCTCGTCGATCAGGAGCTCGAGCTTGGCTTGCGATCGATCGCGGTTCCAGTGCGGCAGGCTGACGGCCGCGCGGTGGCCGCGATCAACGTCGGCGCGCAAGCGGCGCGCGTCGATCTGGCGACGATGACCCAGAGCTACCTCCCCGTCCTGCGCCACGCCGCGGAACAAATCGCGCTGGCGATTGCACGCTAGGCCCGACGGGCGGTTATCGCACAAAAAAACCGTTAATCGAAATTGACAACCTTGCTGAAAGGCGATAGTTTCCACCTCGCGTAACCTGGCTACTTGTCCATACAACTGGACGAGGTGTCTTGGGAAGGGCACCGGATTCGCCAGGAGGGGAGTGCTCAGTGGCTCGACGCTTTGTCTTGTACGTTGCCTTGCTTTGGGGTCTCGCGACGGCAGCTTCCGCCCAGACCGTCGCGGTGGCGCAGCTTTCTGGAACGATCGTGGACGAATCCGGCGGCGCGCTCCCCGGCGTCGACGTCACCGTGACGCAAACCAGCACCGGCATGACGCGATCCGTTGTGACCGGGGGGCGCGGTGAATTCGTCTTTACCAGTCTTCCGGTCGGCCCGTATGCCCTCAGCGCGAAGCTGCAGGGGTTCAATACCTACGAGCAGAAGGGCATCGTGCTCGCCGTCGGCGACGCGCGCAGCGTCAATGTCGCCATGAAAGTCGGGGTCGTGTCCGAAACGATCACCGTCGCGGCCAACGCAAGCCAGGTCGAGACGCGCAACACCGGTGTCGGTCTCGTCGTCAGCCAGGAGCAGATCGTCGGCTTGCCGCTGAATGGGCGCCAGGCGACACAACTGGTGCTGCTCTCGGGAGCTGCCGTCGAAGTCACCGGGTTGACCAGCAATCGCCAGTATCCCAACGCCGTGGCGATCTCCGTCGCCGGCGGTTCTGGCAACAGCACGCTCTACCTAGTCGACGGCGGATATAACAACGACTCCGGCAACAACACCGGCAACGCGATGCCGTTTCCCGATGCCTTGCAGGAGTTCCGCACCGAAACCGGCGTGCGTCCGGCGCGATACGGGATGTATACCGGCGCCACGGTGAACGCCGTGACTCGCGCCGGCACGAACTCGACGCATGGCTCGTTGTTCGAATTTGCCCGTCACCACTCCTTCAACT
>CAZBYY010000031.1:0-20153 GCA_964495855.1 uncultured Acidobacterium sp.
GCGTCGAGGTCTTGATGACCTCGTCGTAGAGCTTCCGCTCGCGCCAGTAGAGTTGATTCACCGCCCAGGCGGCGAGGGTGGGCTTCTCGAGCTTCTTGATCGCGGCGTCGCGGCGCTCTTTCGCGAGCGCGTTTCTGGCGGCCGTGAACTCGTCAAGCGAAAGCTGGTAGAGCTGGTCGATGGCTTCCCCGGACGACGTGGCCATCCGGTGATTGTCACATCAGACGAGACCGCGCCACAAATACCAGAGGCCCATGACGAGGACGAACACATGGGACAGGCGCGTGATCATCGGCCCGCGGCTGAACAGGACCTGGTGCGCGAAGGCGATTCCAAACATAGCTGGAGCCGTTCCGAGGCCGAATGCGATAAGCGCTTCTGCCCCGCCGATCGCCGTGCCGCGAGCGACGGCGCCCACAACGGCCGTACACAACAATCCAGAAGGCAGGAGCCCAAGCACGGCGCCCGTCACGTACGGATGCCGAGGCACCCGCGCCTGCAGGTGACGCGTGATCGATCCCAGCCCTCCTGAGTGCGTCGGTGACGAGAGACGCGCGCTCGACAGGCCCGCGATCGCGAAGGCCACGAGCACGGCGCCGGCGATGCCCGCCGCAGCGCGTTGAATCCCCACCCACGCACCCGCGATCTGAAATGCCGCACCCAGCAGGCCTGCCGCGGTCCCGAGGATGGCGTACGTCGATACGCGGCCGGCGGCGTACCACGCCTGCGCAGCGCCGATCGATCGTCCGGCCGACGGACCGTAGCGGCTCGACACGAACAGCACGAACGGGGAACACATGGCCGCGCAATGCGCCGTGCTGCCGGTCAACCCGAGCAGCACGAACCCGATCAGGTCAACGCTCGCCGCAACGGGGTGCTGATGCATGGCTTACGAGTGATAGGCCAGGCACGCAGCAAGCTGCGGATCCTTCAGCGGAACCGCGGCATGCCTCGACATCGCCTATCCAAAGACGAGCACGAACAGGCCGATGAAGCCCGCGGACACGACGAACTCGATCACCGGAACATGGGCGCCGCCGCCAACGGCGGGCGCGACCATCACGTCTTGTCGAAGAACATCGGCAGCGTTTCGACCATCGTGCCGACCGCCAGCGCGAGCGCCGTCAACACGGTAAACAGCACCGTGCGGCCTCCGAGCATGCGGTGAACCCCATGCCGCATCGCGTGCTGCAACCGGTAGAACGCGTGGTCGTAGGTATTGGGCGCCGGCATGCACGTGGCCAATCGTCCAGTCGGTGAAATGCGATACGGCATTCACCGACTTGATCGACATCATCGGCCCCTCGAACGTGGCCATGCCGTAATACGTCACGGCCACGACCATGAACTTGAGGATCGGATCCTCGCGCAGCCTGTGCCAGGCGCCGCGCAGGGTGAAGAAGCCGTTGACCATGCCGCCCCACGACGGCATCCAGAGGATCAGCGAGAACAGCATGCCGAGCGTGGAGGCCCTTCCGCAAGGGCTGTTCCATGCAACGAGTTGTCTCCGTTCCCTCTCACATCGGCACAACTCGCCACGGCGGAATGATTCGCACACGCGGAAGAATCCGCAGACCTTGCGGAATCGTCCCCACCACGCGCGCGAAGCCGCGAGATTTCCGCCCATCCGTGAATGGATGAGATCGGCATGAGTCCTGCTTGTCGTCGCTGACGGCACACGTGTAGGCGCACGACCTGTTGGTGCGTCGAAGGCATTCACCGTCCGATCAAGGAGCTCTGAATGGCAGGAACGAAACTGTGTCTCGGCATGGCCGCAGTCGCAGCCACCGCCGTCCTCGTCACCATCCCCAACGTCATCTCTGCCCAGTCGCCGAAGATGACGCCGGTCACTTTCTCGAAGGATGTGGCGCCGATCTTCCAGTCAAAGTGCCAGTCCTGCCACGAACCGGGCTCGATTGCACCGATGTCGCTGGCCAACTACAAGGACTCGCGCCCCTGGGCGAAGTCGATCAAGCAGCGCGTGCAGTCACGGCAGATGCCGCCCTGGCACATCGACCGCAGCGTCGGCGTGCAGAAGTTCAAGAACGACATGTCGCTGACCGACGAGCAGATCGAGACGATCGTCAATTGGGTCGATCAGGGCGCGCCGGAAGGCAACCCGGCCGACTTCAAGGCGAAGCCGGTCGCGACCGGACTCTACTGGCAGGCCGAACGAGATGGGTACGGACCACCCGACCTCGTCGTCACCGCTCCGATGCAGACGATGCCCGCCGTGCACCAGGACGTCTGGTGGCGCCCGGTCACCGAAATTCCGGTCACCGAGCCGCGCTGGGTCAAGATGGTCGAGATCAGGCCGGCCAACCTCCAGGGCCGCAAGATCCTGCACCACTCGATCGCGTACCACATCCTCAGCCCCGAGAACGCCGACGCGTTGATGTCCGGTGTTGGGCGATTCGGCCAGGCCGGCGCCACGCCGACCGCGGCCGATGTCGTCAATCGCCGGCCGATGTTGATGGAATGGGCCATCGGCAAAGGCTATGACCGCTACGCTGAAGGGACCGGCAAGCTGGTGATGCCTGGCGAGAAGATCTCCTGGGACCAGCACATTCACGCCGCCGGCGAAGACGTGACGAGCGCGTCGCAGATCGCGTTCTGGTTCTATCCCAAGGGCCAGGAACCGAAGAAGCGCAGCTACTTGATCGGCTTCACCGGCCTCAAGAACGGCCAGGCCGGCCTCGACATTCCGCCAAACTCCATCGCCTACACGGAAGGCTACACCGTGCTGCGCGAGAACACGTTGTTCACGAACTTCCAGCCGCACTTCCACCTGCGCGGCAAGGCGATGCAGGTCGAAGCGATTCTCCCCGACGGCCGCAGCGAAGTGATCAGCTACGTCTCCGACTTCAACTTCAACTGGATGACGAACTACATCTTCGCCGACGACGCGGCGCCGGCGTACCCGAAAGGGACGATCATTCACGTGACCGCCTATTACGACAACACCAAGAACAACAAGACCAACCCCGATCCCGATCAGTGGGTCGGCTACGGCGATCGGACTGTCGATGAAATGGCCCACGCGTGGATGAACGTCGTCTACCTGTCCGATGCCGAGTACCAGGAATGGCTCGGCAAGCATCGGCCGGCCACGACAACCACGGCGCCACGGCAGTGAGGGAGGCGATGAAGATGAAAACGACCATGCGCTTTGCGTTCATCGCCGCCGCCATCGCCGGCAGCAGCCTGATGCTGTCGGCCCAGGGCCAACTCCTGCCGAGCACGCCGAAGAAGGCGTTTGGCGCCAGCATCTCCCCCGCCTTCGAAGGCTGGTACGACAACGCCGACGGCACGCATACGTTCCTCATCGGCTACTACAACCGCAACTGGAACAGCGAACTCGACGTGCCGATCGGGCCGAACAATCATTTCGAGCCCGGTGACCCCGATCGCGGCCAGCCGACGCACTTCCTGCCCAATCGCGGATGGGGCATGTTCACGATTACGGTGCCGAAGAACACGCCGGCCACGGAGAAACTGTGGTGGACGCTCACCGTCAACGGCGTCACGCAGCGTGTGTCGTTCTACATGAGCCCCGACTACAACATCACGCCGCAGCGGGCGTCGGAAGAAAGCCCGGGCGGCAAGTACAACGTGCCGCCGGTGCTGCGGCTGTCGGAGAACGGGCCCGCGATCCAGAATCCGGTCGCCGCCATCAACGCGGCCATCGAGCGGACCGCCACGGTCGGCCAGCCGATGCCGCTGAACTACTGGATCGAAGACGACGCGCTCTACGCGAGCGGCTCGAATGCGCCGATGGAAAAGGCGGCCAAGATCGTCGACATCATCGTCAGCAAGTATCGCGGCCCGGGCACGGTGACCGTGGACAAAGACGCCGACAAGCTGACGACGATCAAGGGCGGCAAGCCCGCAGAACCGTACGCGGGCAAGGGCGCGACCACCGTGACCTTCAGCCAGCCGGGAACCTACCTGCTGCACGTCACCGTGAACGACCTGTCGGGTCCGGGCGGCGGCGCGACCGGGTGCTGCTGGACGACGACGCTGATCAAGGTCAACGTCGCACCGCAGCAGGTGTTCACTCCGTAATTCAGTCGACACGCCGGCCTGGCAGAGTAACCCTCCGCCGGGCCGGCCTCCCCTCTCCCCCGGTAGACTCTCCGCCAGCGCGCCGCAGTGCCGCGCGACCAACCTGCAAGCCAGTCCACCTGAAAAGACAAACGCCGGTGAGGCTGCTGCCCCACCGGCGCCATGACTGCTTCGTGTTCTTCGTCGCGCTTCGTGTTCTTCGTGCTTAGAAGGCGAAGCGTGCCGTGAACTGCACCATGCGCATGTTGTTCGCCTGGTTGGTGATGCGGCCGAACGACGAGTTGCCAAAGGCGCTGCTCGCCGGGGCGGCCCACTGCACCAGGTTGAACATGTTCAGCACTTCCATGCGCGCGTTGAGCGTGGTGCCGCGGCCGGTGCGGAAGGACTTCTGCACCGACAGGTCCACGTTGTTGCGCCACGGCGAATACGCACCCGGGATCGTGCGCGGCGCGTTGCCGAATTGATTGGCCGGCGCCGCCGTGAAGGCCGCCGGGTTCAGATGCAGATTGTCCGACACGCTGCAGCGGATGCGGCCGGTGATGTCGCCGGGAACGATGACGTCGACGCCCGGCACCAGGTTCGGACGCGGCGTGCCGCCCAGCAGATAAGCCGTGCCCGTGACGTTCTGGCTGACACCGATCGGGAACCCGCTCTGCAGGGTAATGACCGGAGTGACCGTCCATCCGCCGAAGATCAGGTCCATCGCGCGGCTGTTGAGGAACTCGTGGCCCTCGCCCAGCGGCAGGTTGAAGATCGGCGAAATGACAACCTTGTGCGGCGTGTCGAGCAGGCTGCGGCCGTACTCGAGGTCCGGATTGAAGTACGCCGATCCGGGCACCACCGTGTAGCTGTTCTGCACGCCCGGCGAGCTCGAGTAGTAGTTGCTCTCGCCCCACTGGTTGTCGTTCAAGCGGCTGAAGGTGTAGCTGAAGTTGCCGCCCCACACACCGTTGGTGCGTTTGCGCAGCTGGATGATCGCGGCGTTGTACTGTGAGTGCGCGCCGGTCGACTGCATCATGTAGACGTTGCCGAACTGCGGGTACGGACGCAGCAACTGGCCGCGCTCGATCGTCGCGCGGGTCGCGAACTGGCCGGCGTCGGCGACGCCGAAGAACGGGTTGGGCACCAGTTCCAGCGTGTAATTGCCGCCCATCGCCTGGTACTTCGGATCGAGCTGGTTGATGTTGATGAGCGCATTACCGGAGCCGCCCCAGCCGAGGTTGGTCCCGGTCAGGCCGGTGTAGCCCAGCGACAGGCTCATCCCGTACGGCAACTCGCGCTGCACGTCGACCGAGTACTGCTGCACGCGCGGAGCGCCCTTGGTCTGATCGACGAAGCGGATGTCACCGCCCGCACCGGTCAACAGGCCGAGTGCGTTGCCGCTCGGCTGCACGAGCCCGTTCGGGAACGGATTGTCGATCGTCACCGTCGGCACCGAGCCCGCCGTCTGCGGATTCTGGATGAGCGTCGTCGCCGAGTAGCCGATCTGGCCCCAGCCGTCAGTGCCGGCGGCGGCGTAATTCCACGGCGCGTAGTAGAGCCCCCAGCCGCCGCGGACGACGGTCTTCGGGGTCATGCTGTAGACCATGCCGATGCGCGGCGCCACCTTGACGGCGGGCTGGTTGCCCTGGACCGTCGGGTTGCCGCCGACACCGGCATACATCAGGCCGCCCTTGATGTCCCGGCGGGCGCCGGTGAGCGGATCGATGACGTTGACCTTGGAATTGAGCGGGCTGGTCGCGTTGTAATCGAAGCCGACCGTCGCCTGGTTGTCCTTCTCGGCCAGGCCGGTCTCACGCTCCATGCGGATGCCGTAGTTGATCGTGAGGTTGTCGTTCAGGCGCCAGTCATCCTGCGCGTAGAGCGACGAGTAGTTCACGTAGCCGTTGACGCGGGTGTTGAGCGGCACGTTGCCCGACACCGGGTAGCCGAGGAGCAGGTCTGCCGCCGCGTTGCCGGTGTAGAGGCCCGAGAACGTGAAGGTGCCGGTCGACGTGCCGTAGTTGATCGAATCGACGCCGATCACGCGATAGTCGCCGCCGACCTTCAGGCTGTGCGCGCCGAGCAGCTTGCTCAACGTCGCGTTCGTGCCGTACTGGTAGTAGCCGTTGGCCTGGCGATTGGTGAAGCCCGAACCCTTGTAGCCCGTCACCGACAGTGACGGGAACCGGTTGGTGTCGGACAGCCCGTTCGTCCACGCCGCGTTGTTCCACAACGCCTTGGCGTCGAACTCGTACGGCAGGTTGTAGTTGTCGTTGAACTTGTTGTAGCCGCCGCGCACCGTCAACACCGTCGAGGGGTTGAGGATGTAGGTGTTGTTCACGACGAACGTGTTGATCGTGCGATCGAGCTGGTAGCTCGCGCCGACGAACTTGTTCACCGGGTTGTAGTTCGAGTTGGCTTCGTGCGTCACCTGGCGCAGCACGAACGCGCTGAGGGCGATCGAATCATTGAAGTGGTGATCGGCCTTGGTGGTGAACTGGTAGGCCGAGTTCGGCAGCAGGTCGGTCATGCTGAAGTTGTTGTTGCCGTTGTCGACCTGCGTGTCCGCCGTCGGGAAGTAGTTCATCAACTTCTGGCCGACCGGGCTGATGCGGTTGGCCGGAATGATGTTGCCCGGGAACGGCTGGCCCGTCAGCGGATCGGTGATCGCGCGGAACGTGCCGTTGCGCGTCAGGCCCGAGAAATCACCCTTCTTTTCCGCCTCGGTGAACACCAGGAACGAATTCTGCTGCGGCTGGTTGTTGACGTACTTTTCACCGGCCGACCAGAAGAACGTCTTGCTCTTCACGATCGGGCCGCCAAAGCCGCCGCCGCCGTTCTTCCATTCTTCCGGCACGTTCTTCTGGCCCTGGAGTTTCGGAATCAGCAGCTGGTTGCTGAACTTCGTCGGGCGATACACGGTGTAGCCGGAGCCCTTCCATTCGTTGCTGCCCGACTTGGCCGACATGTTCATCACGCCGCCGCCGGTGCGACCCATTTCCGCGTCGTAGGTGTGGACCTGGACCTTCATTTCCTGCACCGCTTCCATCGACGGGTTCGTCGAGGCGCGATTCTGGAGGTCGGTGACCGGGAAGCCGTCCACGAGGAAGTTGTTGGCGCGAACCGGACCGCCGCCCATCGACACCGCCGAGTTGCCGACCTGGTCCTGCATGCGGTTCCAGTGGGCGTTGCCGCTGGCCTGCACGGTCGGTTCGAGGGTGGCCATCAGGAACACGCTGCGGCCCGCGGTCGGGATCGCCTCGAGTGCCTTGGCATCGATCACGCCGCCCACCGAGGCGTTCGCCGTCTCGATCAGCGGCGCGTCGGCGGTGACGGTGATCGTCTCATTCAGCGTGCCGACCTCGAGCTGCACGTCGAGCACCGCGAATTGCTGTGTGCTGATGCGCACGCCCTGCCGCTCAAACGAACGGAAGCCCTGCACGGACACTTTGACGGTGTAGGTCGCTGGCGACACGGCCGGAAACGAGTATTCGCCGCGGTCGTTAGTGATCGTTTCGCGCGCGATGCCTGTGGCATCGTTCACCAACTGCACCGTGACACCCGGAATGATCCCTTGCGAGTCCTTGACGACTCCGCGAAGGCCTCCGGTGGACGATTGTGCTGCGGCGATTCCTGGAACCATCAGCGTGAATACCGCCGACGCTGCGGTCAACGCCGTGAGGACACGTCGTCTGATCAAAGCAACCTCCGAAAGAACAGGAGTGGGACCGAAATGGTTCCACTTGAAAAACACGTGGGCGAAATACTACCCAATCCCGAAAGTGATTAAGTCACCATTTGTCATGAGCGTCCCGCATTTGTCCGCCCTGAACACCCACTGCCGGAGCGCCCCTTGACAGCCCGCGGCATCTGTCATAGTGTCATATGACAGTGGGCACAGCCTTCGTCCTCAATTACGCCTCCGGCAAGCCCGTGTACCTGCAGCTGGTCGAGCAGGTCAAACGCGCCGCCGCTGCAGGCACGATGCAACCCGGCACGCCGTTGCCGTCGATTCGTCCGCTTGCCGAACAGCTGCGCGTCAATCGCAACACCGTCGCCAAGGCCTACGCCGAGCTCGAGCGCCAGGGCGTGATCGAAACCATCGCCGGCAAGGGCTGCTTCCTCCGCGAGCACACCTCCCCGCTCAAGAAGGAGGCGCGGCGCAAGATGCTGGCCGATGCCATCGATGACTCGGTCGTCCACGCCCACCACCTGCAATTCGACAAGAAGGAATTCGTGCGGCTCTCCGAAGAACGCTTCGACGCCTTCGAGCAGAAACGCGCGCGCGCCTCCCAGGACCCAACCCCATGAGCCACGCCTCGCCGGTTATCGAGATTAGGAACCTGGTTCGCCGCTTCGGCCACACCGACGCGGTGAACGGACTCACGTTGAACGTCGCACGCGGCCGCTGCTACGGCCTGTTCGGCCGGAACGGCGCGGGGAAGACCACGACGATCAAGTGCCTGCTGAACCTGCTCAGGCCGACCGAGGGCGAGGTGCGCGTGTTCGGCCTCGATCCTGCGCGCGACGAGGTCGCCGTGAAGTCACGCATCGCCTACGTGCCCGACCAGGTGGCCTTCTATCCCTGGATGACCGTCGACGACACCCTCGCCTACTTCGCGTCGTTCCGGGCGCGCTGGAACACGGACATGGAGGAGACGCTGGTGCGCCAGTTCCGCCTTGACCGCGCGCAGAATGCGCACCGCCTGTCGAAAGGCCAGAAGACGCAGCTCGCCCTCACGACCGCCATCTGCGCCGAACCCGAACTGCTCATCCTCGACGAGCCGACCTCCGGCCTCGATCCGATCGTCCGGCGCGAATTCATCCGCACCGTGATCGGCGCCTACCAGGATGCCGACCCCGGCAACCGGACGGTCCTCGTGTCGACCCATCTCATCTCCGAATTCGAGGGCCTCATCGACGAGTTCACCATCATCGACGAGGGCCGCAACGTGCTGACGATGGAGTCGGATTCGGCGCGGGAGCAGCACCGCATGACGCTCGAAGAGGTGTTCATCACGACCATGAGCGCGCAGGCATGAACGCGTCACTCGTGAAGGAGGTCCGCTCGCTGCTGCCGATCTGGATCGCGTGTCTTGTCACGATCGCAGCCGGATCGCAGCAATCGCGCGGCGTGCTGGTGGAGCTCGCCGTCGCCGCCTTCGTGATCGGCCCTGCCCTGCTCGCAGGACAGGCGGTGGGTCAGGAGTTCTCGTACCGCACGCTGTCGATGTTGCTCGCCCAGCCCATCGACCGCCGGCGCATGTTCGTATTGAAATGGTGTGTCGCCACAGCCATGGCAGCGGTGCTTGAAGCGCTGTCGTGGGCGGTGCTGAACGGGCACGCGCGTGGCATGTGGGAACTGTGGATCGTCCGGATCCTGCCGCTTGCGGGCGGCCTGCTCCTGGCGCCTCCGATCACGCTGTTATTGCGCAACACGCTCGGTGGCGTCCTGGCCACCGCTACCCTCTTTTCCTTCACCCTGCTCGTCCCAACCGTGGCTCTGACATTAGCTCGCGATATCGCGCCCGACGCCGCCCAGGACATCGTGCTCAGGCCGTGGGCGATAACGATGATCACCCTGTCTGCGATCGGCGCGGCCCTGATGTTTCCGCTGTTCTCTCGCCTTGAATCAGGCGACTTCTCGCCGCGCGCCTTCACGTTGCCGCGATTCGGCAGCGCAACGGCGCGACGGTTCCGTCCGATCGCCGCCCTGGCAGCGAAGGAGGTGTACCTGCAGCAGCTGTCGCTTTCGCTGGCCGCGATCTGCGTCGCCGCTGCCATCGTCTTGTTGATGCTGCAACGCACGGTCGAGTCGTGGGCGTATCGCCCCATCGCGGGACTGATGTCCCTCTACTGCGTGACGCTGTCGCTCGTCATTGGCGCGATGGCCAGCGCGGAGGAGCGCCAGCTCGGCGTCGCCGAATGGCAGCAGATCCAGCCTGTCTCTCCCCTGACGCAGTGGCTCGTCAAGATCACCGTGAGCGTGGGACTGTCGGTCATGCTCGCTGTCCTTCTGCCGTCCCTGTTGATCCGCCTTGTCGTCAACCCCGAACTGGATTGGGCCTGGCAAGTGCTCCTGCTCCCCGCGGTATTCCTGACGGCCGCGGGGATCTACCTCTCGTCGTTGACGAATGCCGGCACGTGGGCACTGGTGCTGGCGCTCCCTTCGGGAGTCGCGGCGCTGCTCTTCATCAGCGTGCTCGATGCCGGCCCGATGGCCGTCACCGGACGGCCGTTCACGCCGATGGCTCCACTCAAACCGATCGCGATCGCGCTGATCCCGGTGTTGTTGTTTTTCGCCTACGGCAATCACACGAGGCCGCAACGGCGCGGCGTGACGGTGCTCGCGCAGATCGTGGCGATCGCAGTAGTGATCGGCATGACGCGGTTTGTGGCGCTCGGTCTCTGAGCGACGCGCGTCTCAGCGGTTGACGACCTTCATTCCGCCTTCCGGATAGCGCATCCCCGCCGCGGATCCTGGCGGCAGCAGCTGGTCGATCTCGCGCATGTCGCGCTCGCTCAGCGAGTAGTGGACATCGCTGGCGACGGCGTTCTCCTCGATGCGCTCGCGCCGCCGTGATCCCGGAATCGGCACGATGTCATCCCCCTGCCGCAACAGCCACGCCAGCGCGATCTGCGCGGGCGTGCAGCCCTTGTGCCGCGCGAGTTCGGCGACGCGATCGGCAAGCGCGAGGTTCCTGGCGAAGTTGTCGCCCTGGAAGCGCGGGTTGTTGCGCCGCCAGTCGTTCGGCGCGAGATCGTCGATCGAGCGGAAGCGGCCGGTCAGGAACCCGCGGCCGAGCGGGCTGTACGCGACAAAGCCGATGCCGAGTTCGCGGCAGACGGGCAACACGCTGTCTTCGGGATCGCGCGTCCACAACGAATATTCCGTCTGCAGCGCCGTGATCGGGTGCACGCGATGCGCGCGGCGGATCGTGTCCGGGCCCGCTTCCGACAGTCCGATGTAGCGGACCTTCCCGGCGGCGACGAGCTCCGACATGGCGCCCACCGTGTCTTCGATCGGCACGGACGCATCGACGCGGTGCTGGTAGTACAGGTCGATGGTGTCGATCCCGAGGCGCTGCAGCGACGCGTCACACGACTCTTTGACGTATTCCGGCTTGCCGCTAATGCCGAGGAACGTGCCGTCCGCAGATCGCACGTTGCCGAACTTGGTGGCAATCGTGACCAGCCCGCGCCGATCGGCGATCGCCTTCCCGACCAGGCGTTCGTTCGTGAACGGCCCGTAGACATCCGCCGTGTCGAGGAACGTCACGCCGAGATCGATGGCGCGATGGATCGTCGCAATCGACTCCGCATCATCGCCCGGTCCATAAAACTCCGACATGCCCATGCAGCCGAGGCCGATTGCGGAAACTGACAAGCCGTTGTGCCCGAGTCGTCGATGATCCATGGCCACAGCCTATCCTGTTGGAATACCCATTGCACTAAGCAGAAACGATGAAGCTTGATCGAACCGGCGTGCTCGTACCGTGCGCCTCATGCGGCGCCACGAATCGCCTGAAATACGCGGCCCTCGAACGGCCGACCCAGTGCGGGAAATGTCACGCGGCGCTGCAATATCCCGCGGTGCCGATCGACGTGCCCAGTGCAGAGCTTTTTGACGCGGCCGTGACGATGGCCTCGGTGCCCGTCGTGGTGGACTTTTGGGCCGTATGGTGTGGCCCGTGCAAGATGGTGGCACCCGAAGTCGAGAAGGTGGCGCGCAACATGGCCGGTCGGGCGTTGGTCGTGAAAGCCGATACCGACGCCAACGCGGAACTCTCAAGCCGCTATAACATCCGCTCGATCCCGACGATCGGCGTGTTCCACCACGGCCGCGAAGTCAATCGCGCGTCGGGTGCGCGACCTGCGTCGGCGATCGAAGCGATGGTGCCGCGGGTCGGTTAGTGAGCGAGCACCGCCGGCGCCAGGGCCGCCGCTACGATGCCGTTGCCGCGGGCATTGAGATGCATGCCGTCAAATGCCAGCGACACATCAGAGGTATCAACGACATTTCCCATATCGAGATACCGCACACGGCCGTCGCCGGCGAAATCTCGAGCGAGCATCTCAGACAGCGCGCGCTGCTGCGAAGTATGACGCTCGAAGCTGTTATCAGGGCTGTAGGCGGTTCGATACCGCAAACGGGGCTGGCCGATCACGATCACCCGCTTGCCGTGCGAGAGTGCGTATTGCACGGCCGCCGACACCGAACGGCAATAATGCGACCACGGCGACGGGCAGCCGGGACCGGTATGCGGCCTGGACTCGACCGGGTCCACGATACTGTCGAGCGAGCGATTGAACGCATCGGCGATCGCTGCCGTTGCATCGAGGGCCGCCGCCGACGCGCTCGACGAAAGGCCCGGCCGAAAAACAGCTTGAGACGGATCTGGACGTCCGCGCAAAAAGGCCGCCTTGTCGCGCAGCACCAGCGGGAGCACTGGAAAGTATCCTGTCATCCGAAACACCGGCGAGGCGTGACGGCCTAAAATAGTGTTCGGCTTCGCGTCGCCCCAAAGGTCGTTGTAGCCTTCGTACAGGAGCACGATGTCGGAATCGAGATACTCGTAGCTGCGCAAGGTCGGCACGAATGCGTACGCACCTTCGCCTATGTAGCCAAGATTCACGACGCTGACGTTCGCACCCGTCTTGAGCAACTCGCGCTCCAGCTGCGCTGGCAGCGTCTCATCCACTCTCACGTCGAAGCCGTGCACGGTGCTGCCGCCGAGCATAACGATGCGCGTTTCACCGGGTCTCTTGCGCCCAACCTCCCGGCCGCGATACCCAAAGCGATTGAAACTGACGGAGGCCTCGACGCGCGAGTGCGCGTAGAGGTCGGCGCCGAACAGCGCGGCCAGGATCAGGATCGAAGACCCGGCCATCGCGACCAGCGCGAAGAGAATTCGCTTGTAGCGTGGCAATTTCACTCTCGAAGTATCCTCGACGATTTCGTGCCAATCAATGGTGACAATTGTAAGTCGCCACACCTTTTATGCAGGCGATAGACTCAGGCATGCGTCGGGAGCGATAGGGACCGACAATCGCGCGCAGATCGGCGCCTTTTCGAACGGCTGGCTCGATCCGGCGATTCGGCGGAACTACCCTGCGTTCTTGTTGGTACCGCAATTTGCCTCGCGCACGGTCGAGTACCCAAGCGCGGCTGATGCCTCGTCGCTGCGGTCACGGCCCTTGCCGCCGTTGTCGGCAGCGATCGAGCTGGTCGAACACATCGGGCGCGACCTGCCAATCGATCGATCGCGCGTCTACGTAGTCGGCTTTTCAATGGGCGGATCGGCCGCCCTGCAGTGCATCGTCATGCGCCCGGATCTCTTTGCCGCGGTCATGGCGATCGCGCCGGTACCGCCCGACATCTCGGCTCCCCCGAAGCGCGCGATGTTGATCGTGCATGGCGACGCAGATACCGAGAATCCGTACGTCGCGTCGCGGCGGTGGGCTGACGCGACGCGGAAGCAAGATGCGTCGCTCGAGTTTCGAACGTATCCCTCGCTGGCCCACGAACTCCCGGCCGATCTACCTAAGGCGACCTGGTGGCGGGAGTGGTTGTTTTCGAAACGAATTGCCGACTGACCGAGACGTCGATGGTGAGTTGAAATTGGAGGCGCCGCCCGGATTTGAACCGGGGATGGAGGTTTTGCAGACCTCTGCCTTACCACTTGGCGACGGCGCCGATCAGAAAGTGCCTGTTGATTCTAGTGCGAAAAAGCGGATGGTCGCCCTTCGACTCGCCTCTAGCCATCCTTCGGCTGACTGACGGCTCGCTCAGGGCATTCGACTCTGACGATGGCTTGCCATGAGCGAAGCTTTCGCCTCGCCGAAGGCAAGCGGAAGCTGAGTCGAATGGAGCGGGAAACGGGATTCGAACCCGCGACTTCGACCTTGGCAAGGTCGCACTCTACCACTGAGTTATTCCCGCTCGTTGAGAACATCTTACTCTAGCAGATGCCGCCCTTTTCGCGCAATTGGGCCGGAATCAACCGTGCCAGACACTATCATCAGCGTCACAGCCGTGGACGATTTCTGCTTTGGCCCGCGAGTCCTGCCAGTAAACATTCTCGAGCCGCGTCACTTTGACGTCGCCTCGAACGGCCGATCCTTCAACTCGAGCAGCAGCATCCGCATCGGCCTGGTGTCCACGTTCTTCAGCGAATGCGGCGGCTCACCCTTGCCGTAATACGCCTTGCCCCGCTCGGTGTTCCACGCTTCCGGCGCCTTCCCCTCGTAGGTCACCGTCAGCCTGGCCGCATCGATCACGAATTCCACGTACTCCGGATGGATGTGCATCGGTTCTTCGTGGCCCGGCGGAATGGTGATGTCAACGAGTCGAAAGTGCGGATTGTCGACGAGAACCTTCTTGCCGGCCGGAGCGGCGGCCACCCAGTCCTGCGCCAGGGCCAGCCCCGTGCCGCCAAACACCAACGCCGCGATAAAGACCAATTGCCTGAACATTGAGACTCTCCTTCTGTCGGGGCGGCGACATGCCGCCCGTAACAGCAGGATAGGAAGCGGCCGGCAGCAAGACTTCACGGGCGGATCACATATTCCCCACATCGCATGTGAGCGCCGCTTACAATCGCGCGATGCCCCAGCAAGCGCCGCCCGACCCGCACCGCCAGGTCTATCGCCTGGGAGACTTCCGCCTGGAAACCGGAGTGGTCCTGCCCGACGCGCGGCTGTCCTACGCGACCTTCGGCACGCTCAACGCCACGCACGACAACGCCGTGCTCGTGCCGTCGTGGTACGGCGCCGATCATCACGGCTATGACTTCCTGATCGGTCCGGGCCTGGCGCTCGATCCGGCCCGCTACTTCATCGTCGCGACCGAAATGTTTGCAAACGGGTTCTCGTCATCCCCGAGCAACACGCCGCCGCCGTTCGATCGCGCGAGGTTCCCGGCGATGGCGATTCGCGACAACGTGGCCGCCGCACACCGGCTCTTGCAGTCGCTCGGCATCCAGCACGTCAAGGCCGTGATCGGCTTTTCCATGGGCGCACAACAGGCGTTCCAGTGGGCGGTGACGCACCCCGGCTTCGCCGACGCCATCGTGGCGTACTGCGGCGCCGCCAAGACCTATCCTCATGGCGCGGTGCGCCTCGAAAGCGCCATCGCCGCGCTCACCGCGGATGCGGCCTTCAACGGAGGCGACTACACCGCGCCGCCGATGAAAGGCCTCACAGCGTGGGCGCACCATTGGTCGTCGTGGGTGGTGTCGCAGGAATGGTGGCGGCGAGAACTCTTCAAGCCCCAACAGGCGACCGCGGCCGAAGCGCTGCGGGCAGAACTCGAGCGGCAGCTCGCGCGCGATCCGAACAACATGATCGCGCAGGCGCGAACATGGCAACGCCACAACGTCGGCGACTCACCGGGGTTTGGCGGCGATCACGAACGCGCGCTGCAATCGATACGCGCCCGCGTGCTTTACATGCCCTCGTCCACCGACCTCTACTTTCCGATCGGCGATGCCGAATACGAGAGCCGGTTCATCCCGAACGTGACGTTCCGGCCGATCCCGACGTTGTGGGGCCATCGCTCCGGCGCCGGCCGCAGCGTCGAAGACAACGCGTTCCTGAACCGCGAGATCGCCGCGTTTCTCGATCGCGGCTAAAGCGTATGCGGCCGATGCGAAGCCAGGTCGCCGCGCAAGTGCAGAAACGCACATCCGGACGCGATCACGAGCGCAACGCCGACCAATAGGTCGCTCTGCCGCCACGCACCGCTCGCATACAGCGGCTGGACGAACCCGGACACAAATAGCCAGATGCCGGCCGTGGCCGCGAGCGGACGCTCCCATTTCCGGTTGCCCGACATCAGGACCGCGACGTTGCCGGCGACGGCGCCGATCAGCCAGTTGGCGTAGACGGCGTCTTGCCGAGGCACGGCAAGCGCGGCGGCGACGGTCGCGAGTCCCATCAGTCCAAGCAGCACCGGCTTCCACTGCCCACTCGCCCAGAATCGTTCGCGCCGATCCTCGGCCGCCAGGTCGTCGTTCCACTCGTAATCGTCATAGTCGAAGTAGTTGGCGTTGTTCATGAGCCATTGGTATCGCGCACGTGCGGCGAGTGCAAGGTGAGCCGTATCGCCGATCAGCGAAGTCCCGTATGGCGCAGTGTTTGCTGCTCTTCATTCGGGAGCTGAACCTATGCGCACTCTGCCACTCGCCGCACTCGCCCTCATCGCCGCCTTCAGTTGGTCGATCCATCTCGGCGCTCAGCAGGCGCCGTCACATGGACAAGGCCTGACCGGCAACCTCGAGCATGGCAAACACCTCGAACACGTCGCGATGTGCATCGAATGCCATTCGCCGCGCAACGAGAACGGCGACATCATCACGGGCCGCGAGTTCCTCGGCGCCTCGATTCCTGCCAAGGTGAACGGGTGGGCCACATTCGCGCCTCGCAACCGCGGGCTGCTCGGCTACGACGATGAGCTGGCGATGAGACTGCTGACCCAGGGCGCCATCGGCCTGGACGGCCGGCAACTTCAGCGACCGATGCCGCGCTTTCGCATGACACCGGAGGATGCCGCGGACGTCATCACGTTCATGCGGTCCATGAAGTGATTAGGGATTAGGGACTAGGGACTAGGGATTAGGGAATAGGGACGAGCGCATCACGCGACAGGCTTCTTCCGGCGCCACTGGATTGCGCTGCACGCCGCTGCCCCACTCCAGCCCGCCATAGCGAGTGACGCGCGGGAGAATTTCCAGGTGCCAGTGGTACGCAGAATCTGACTCGCCTGTAAGCGGAGCCGTGTGCAACACGAGGTTGAACGCGGGGCGCTCGAGCGCCCAGTCGATCCGCGTCATCACCGTTTTGAACGTGGTCGCAAGATCTGTTAGCGCATCGTCGGAGGCCTCTTCAAAACGGGGCGCATGGTCACGCGGCATGAGCCAGGTCTCGAACGGTACACGCGATGCGTACGGCGTGATGGCCAACAGCGATCCGCTACTGCAGATCACCCGACGTTCATCCTTTACTTCCTGCTCAATTAAGTCGCAGAAAATACACCGCCCGGTTTTTGCAACGTAGCGCGACGCGCCGCGCAGTTCCTCAGCCAGCGCCGGCGGCGTTGCGGAAAACGCCACGATCTGTGAGTGCGCGTGATCCAGGCGCGCACCTGCCTGCCGGCCGTGATTCTTGAACACGACCGCGCTGACGAACCTGCGATCACGTTTCAGATCCTGCAATCGGGTGCGCCACGCCCAGAACACGCGCCACAACCGATCGGCCTCGAGCGCCTGCAGTTGTTGATCGTGCAGCGGCGTTTCGATGATGACCTCGTGCGCGCCGAGCCCCTCCCGGGACTCGAACAGGCCGTCCGTGCGGACGTCCATACTCGCCTCGATACGCAGCAATGGATGGCGGTTGGGCACAACCCGCACCGACCACCCCGGCGCGTTTGCCGCGCCGCCGTCACGCCAAGTGAGAATTTCGGCTCCGGCGAGGGCCTCCCGGCCTTCGCAGAGCGGACACGTCGCCGCTGGATCGTCGAGGCGCACGGGTCCCAGTTCGAAATCGTCCCGGCGGCGAAACTCGCCCGTGTCAATGACGACGACGCGCCCGGTGATCGGGTCGGTACGAACTTCCGTCGTTACCATCCGGGCCTGAATGCGTCTTTGTAAAGGATGATCGCGGGCACGTTGTTAGACAGATCCACCGTCACCACGTCGAACCGGCACGGCGTATCGGGCGCGCAGCAGAAGGTGACGTAGGCCTGGCCCATCATCACGATCTGTCGCTGTTTCTGCGGCGTCACTTCCTCGACCGGATCGCCATAACTGCCATTCGTCTTCGCCTTCACTTCGACAAATACTACCGTGCCGTGATCGTCGGCGACGATGTCGATCTCGCCGAAGCGGGTGCGATATCTCCTGTCCAGGATGGAGTATCCGAGCCTTTCGAGTTCCGCCGACGCGAGCGATTCACCTTCTTGGCCGACGTGCTGCCGCCAGTGGGTCACGCTGCGACTGAAGCAATCGCCGTTCCAAGAATCTCGACCGCCGTGGCGGCCTGCGCCTTCGTCAGGACCAGCGGTGGCGACAGGCGGATCGCGTTCTTCCCTGCGCCGAGGACCAGCAACCCGCGCTTGAAGCACGCATCGACGATCTGATCGCGTTCGGTCGTGGCGCGCTCTTTGGTGGCGCGATCGCGCACGAACTCGATGCCGATCATCAAGCCGCGGCCGCGCACGTCGCCGATGATCGCGTGACGGTCCTGCAGCTCACGCAGGCCGTTCATCATGTAGGCGCCGACGTCGGCGGCGTTCTGCATCAGCGACGACTGCAGCAACTCGATCGTCTTGAGCGCCGCGGCGCACGAGACAGGGTTGCCGCCGAACGTGCTCGCGTGCGCGCCCGGGGGCCACGACATCACGTCGGCCCTCGCCGTCGTCACGCCGAGCGGCAATCCGGACGCAACGCCCTTGGCGACGGCGACAATGTCTGGCTCGACGCCGAAGTGCTCGATGGCGAACATCTTTCCCGTGCGGCCCATGCCGGACTGCACTTCGTCGGCCACGAGGAGGATGCCGTGCTGCCTCGTGAGGTCGCGCAGGCGCTGATGGAACGCGGCCTTCGGCACCACGTATCCGCCCTCACCCTGGATTGGCTCCACGATCACCGCCGCCACATCGTCCGGCGATACCAGGTGCACGAGCAGCTGGTGCTCGAGGAAATCGAGGCACTCGGCGTTGCAGGATTCCGGCGCCAGGCCCACCGGGCAGCGGTAGCAATTGCCGTATGGCGCGTGGAACACGCCGGGCAACATCGGCCCGAAGCCCCGGCGCTGAATCGCCTTGCTGGACGTCAGCGACAACGATCCCAGCGTGCGCCCGTGGAAGCTGCCAAGAAACGCGATCAGGCCGAAGCGTTTCGTCGCATAGCGCGCGAGCTTGATTGCGGCTTCGATCGCCTCGGTTCCGGAATTGGAGAAGAACGAACGCTTATCGCCGGGGAACGGCGCGATCGTGTTGAAGACTTCCGCGAGCTGGACCTGCGCCTCGTAGTAGAAGTCCGTGCCGGACATGTGGAGGAACTTCTTTGACTGCTCGATGATCGCGTCAACGACCTCCGGGTGCGAGTGTCCGGTGGAATTCACCGCGATCCCGGCCGCGCAGTCGAGGAAGACGTTGCCGTCGACGTCCTCGACCATCGCGCCGGAGCCTCGCGCCATGACGAAGGGATAGCCGCGCGTGTAGGACGGCGAGACAAGCTTCTTGTCCCGCTCGATGATCGCTGCGGCTTTGGGTCCCGGTAACGGGGTCTTGATTAGCGGCGCTTCCATCTGGTGCCTTGGGGGCTATCCTCAAGGATAACTCCCTTCGACAACAGATCCTGGCGAATCCGGTCCGCCTCGGCAAAGTCGCGCTTGCGCCGCGCATCGTGCCGGGCCTGGATGGCCGCATCGATCTCGGCTTGCGGAATCGGGGGCGTGGCATCCTCCGCCCGGCGCAGCGACAGCACGCCGAGCACCTGGTCGAAATGGGCAAATGCCGCGAGGATCGCCGGCGCATCGCCCTTCCCAACCTGCTTTGCGTCCATCGCGATGTTGAGCGCCCGGATCAGGTCGAAGATGGCCCCGAGGCCGGCGGCCGTGTTGAGATCATCGCGCAACGCGCCATCAAAGGCGGCAACCGCCTCGTTGACGCGCGCGGCGACCTCTGCGTGGGCATCGCCAGCCTTGAGCGCCTCAACGCGGCCGAGGAAGTCGGTCATGCGGCGCAACGACTCTTCCGCCTGTTCGAGACCGGTCCAGGTAAAGTTCAGCTGCTTGCGGTAATACCCCGATAGCAGGATGTAGCGCAGCGCCGAGAGCCTGAAGCCGCGATCGAGCACGTCCTGCACCGTGTAGACGTTGCCGATCGACTTCGACATCTTCTGGTTGTCGACGAGCAGGTGCTCGATGTGAAACCAGAAGCGCGAGAACTCCTTGCCCGTCGCGCCCTCGCTTTGCGCAATCTCGTTCTCGTGATGCGGGAAGACCAGGTCCACGCCGCCGGTGTGGATGTCGAAGGGCGACCCGAGGTAGCGCATCGACATCGCTGAGCACTCGATATGCCAGCCGGGTCGACCGGGGCCGAT
>CAZBYY010000032.1:0-19881 GCA_964495855.1 uncultured Acidobacterium sp.
GACGGATCACGGCGGTATTGAGTTCGCGCCACCGCACGATGACCGCGGCCAGCATCGCGTAAGTGATGAACACCATCAAGTAGTTGCTGCAGAGCGATTGCAGCACGAACATGCCGGCCAGCAGCCACACGTCCCGGCGCTTGCCTTCGACGATCACGCGATCGAGCGCCAGCAGCATCGGCGGGAAAAACTCGACGTGCTGTGCCTGCAGGTGCACGAATCGCGTCAGCACGTGGGCATTGAACCCATAGAGCAATCCGGCGATGACGGCGGCCCAGGTGCTGCCCGTCCACCGTTCCATCACGACGTACATGGACCATGCCGACAGCGCCAGGCCGAGGATGATGAGCACGTTGTAGACGGTGACCGGCGAGACGCCGGACCAGAGCAGGGGCGCACCCATCAGCGACGGCACGAGCATGTGCTCGGAAAACGCCAGGGAATGCGCTTCCGGGTAGAACGGCGTTGCCTCGAACAGGTGGAGCGGGTCGCGCGGCAGGATGTGGGCGTTCCACGCGATGACGAACGTGTTGAGTTGCGCGTCGTTGTTGTCGAGCCTGGTGAGGTGGCTCAGGTCCGAGGCGAGCGGCCACGAATGCGCCACCGCCATCACGGCGAAGAAGACTAGCGCGGCCAGCCGACGATTTCGTAGAGCCACACGTTGCCGTCTTTCTCGATCGGCTTGAGGTAACCAGCGTAGTCAACGTCGAGCCGCTTGATCATGGCCTCGCGGGCCTCGCGAGCCATCAGGTCGAGATGAATTACGGCGTAGCGGGCGCCAAGCGGCTCGAGGGCGCGAAAGGCGCCGTCGCTCGGGAACGTGTTCAGCGTCGGCGCCGCATCACGGAAGTCCTGCGGAATGTGATCGCTGTAGCCGTTGATCAGCGGCTGCCAGTGCGCCGTCGAGGCGAGCATGTACTCGGCGTGCCGGTGATATTCGATGCTCGTGGCCCAGAACGGCAATTCGATGGTCGGCGCCTTGGGCAGCGTGGCCAACGTCGTGTACGCCTTGGCGAGCGGCGGCGCCTCGCGGGTGCGCAAGGGCGCGCGATACAGATCGAGCGTCACCAACACGAGGAGCACGGCGAAGGCGGCATTCAGCCCGCGCCGCTTCATGATCGCGATCATCGCCGGCGCGGCGAGCACGACCAGGCACAGCGTGACGACGATGCCGGCGCGTGAGGGCGCGCGGAGGAACGAGAACACCGGCACTGTGTAATAGAGCGCGGTGTAGAGTCCCGCATCAGGTCCAAGCGTGACCCAGAACGTGAACAACGCCAGGCCGATGTAGAACCACGCGATGTCGCGGCGCTCCGGGTCGCGAAGCGCCACGCGCGCCCCGGTGACGCCGAGCACGATTGCGAGGATGCCGGGGAAGATGCCTTCGCTTGGCTTGTTCAGGTACGGCGCCCACCAGCGGTGCGCCCACGCCGACGAATTGAGCCACGCGCCGAGGTTGGCGGAGTACTGGCCGCTCAGCGTTCGCTGAAAGCCGGTCGACTGCTGCATCTCCAGGTACGGCAGGAAGAACGGGCCGATCACGCCAATGCACACGGTCGCCGCTACCGCGAGTGACACCCAGTAGCGCACATCCCGCCAGCGGCCGCGCGTGATCGCGAACCAGATCGCCGCCATCGAAATCATCCCGCCGGCGAAGATGCCGTAGTACGCGCAGGCGAGTCCGGTCATCGCCATCACGAGGCCAAGCTCGACGGCCCGAGCGATCGTCGTGCGATCGAGGAACCGGTGCCACGCGAGCATGCACCACGGCAGGAATCCCACCATCAGCAGCTGCACGTGCGGTTGCCTGACGAACGCGAAGGGGCAGAACGCGAACATCACGCCGCAGAGGGTCGCGGCTCGCCGGTCGCGCGTCAGGTACCGGATCAAGTAGTACATCGTGACGAACGACAGCGCGAACGAGAACAGGAACACGACGTTGTGCGTCGTGTACGGGTTCTTCGTCAGCATCCATACCGGCGCCCCGATCATGCCCTCGACCAGGTTGGCTTCGGAAAAGGCAAGGGCGTTCGGATGCGGATAGAAGATGTTGGCGCGGAACAGGTCGCCCGGATGGGTCGTCAGCGCGTGGGCGACCCAGGACACGACCCAGATGCTCCAGCGGCCGTCGTTGGTGTCGAGACGGCCGGCGTTGGTGAAATGCGCGACGATCGGAATCGTGAAGATGCAGGCGAGGACGATGGCGGCGAGCACGACCATCGTGGCCTCGACGAATCCGCGCTGCCGCATGGTTGAGATTAGAATAACACCGTCTCCATGGATCGCTTACTCGAACTGACCTACCGCGCAGAGCAATCGCACTTCTGGTTTCGCGGGTTCCGCCAATACATGAAGCCGGCGCTCGCGCGTGCGACTCGCGGCCTGTCGCGTCCGATGATCCTGGATTGCGGCTGCGGCACCGGATCCAATCTGGAGATGCTGCGGCCTTACGGCAATGCGTTCGGTTTCGACCTCACCGGCATCGGCACCGAGTTCGCGCGCAACCACGGGCATCGCGTGGCGCAAGCCAGCCTCACGCACATTCCGTTTCCCGATGCGACGTTCGACGTCGTGACGTCGTTCGACGTGCTGCCGGTGGTGCCTGATTACGTCGAGCAGACGGGCATCCGGGAGATGTGGCGCGTGGCCAAGCCGGGCGCCTGGCTGCTGCTGCATTGCGCCGCGCTCGACATCCTCTACGGCTCGCATTCGGCGCTGTCGAACGAGTATCGCCGCTACACGCCGGCGATGCTGCGCACGCTCGTTGAAGGCGCAGGCTTCCAGATCGAGCGCCTGACGTTCGACCACTTCACGCTGCTGCCGATCATGCTCCCCGTTCGTCTCTGGCAGCGCCAGTTCCTGACCAAGGATGGCGTGGTCGCCCCAGGTGAAAGCGACATCCAGGTGCCGATGGCTCCGGTGAACGCCGCGTTGACGCTGCTGGTGTCGCTCGAGGCGCTCGCCTTGCGTTTCGTCAACATGCCGATCGGCCCTTCTTTGATGTGTCTCGCGCGCAAGCCGTCCTAGCGCCGCTCTTCGCCGCGGTTGGCGCGGTGTCGCTCTGGCTCACGCAGGGTCTCGTTGCGGTCACGTCCGACTCGACCGGCAGTCGCATCGTCGCGCTCGCGCCATCGTGGGTACTCGTACTTGCCGTTGGGATCGCGGTTGGGATCGCGCTGCGGTTCAAGCCGTCGCCCTCGCAGTTGTCTCCGCTGCTCCTGACCCTCCTGATCTGGTTGCCGTTCGTTCCCGGTCCGATTCCGCCGGCGTTCCTGATCTGGCAGGGTCCGATCGAGATAGCCGTGTGGCTCGTCGTGCTGGCCGCGATGCTCTCGTCAACAGTGCGCGTTCCGGCGTCCACTCGGGCGCCGCTTGTGGCCGCGATCCTTGCCGCCGCGGCGTATGCGCTTGGCGCCGTCGCGCTCCGCGATCAACTGCCGATCGGCGACGAGCCGCATTACATGGTGATCACGCAGAGCCTGCTGAAGGACGGCGACCTGCGCATCGAGAACCAGCACAGAAATCGCGATTACCTCGAGTACTACGCCGCCGACATCCAGCCCCATTACATCCGCCGCGGCAAGGACGGCGAGATCTACTCGGTCCATGGCATTGGCGTCTCGGTCCTGGCGCTGCCGGCCTTCGCGTTGTTCGGCTACCACGGCGCGGTGGCCACGGTGATCCTGGTCGTGGCCGGCGCATCTGCGATCGGGTGGCACGCGGCCTGGTTGCTGACCGGTGATGCGATCGCGGCCTGGATCGCATGGGCGGCGATCTTCCTGACGGCGCCGATCTTCCAGCAGGCCGTCACGGTCTTCCCTGATGCCGTCGGGTGCCTCGGCGTCATTGCCGGCGTGTGGTTGCTCGTTGCGCTCGATAGCAAACGCGACGTTCGCATCGCCGCGCTGCTGTGGTGCGGAGCGGCAGTAGCCACGCTGCCGTGGCTCCACACGCGATTCGCACTGCTCGTCGCCGGCCTTGGCATCGCCGCGGCGATTCGCCTGGCGCAGCAGCAGGTGATCCGCGCCGTCCTGTTCCTCGCCATTCCGGCCGTATCGACGATCGCCTGGCTCGCGTTCTTCTGGTGGATCTGGGGCACGCCCGATCCGCGCGCGCCGTGGGGGATTACCGTCCCGGGCGCAGGATCCGAGTTCATCGCTCGCGGGCTGACCGGATTGTTGCTCGATCAGCGCGCGGGCATTCTTGCAACGGCCCCGGTGTATTTCTGCGCGTTCATCGGATGGGTCGTGATGGCGAAGTCCCGGCCGAGGCTCGCGATCGAGACGACGGTCATCGCGATTGTGCTGGCCGCGAGTGTCGCCACCTACGACGCGTGGTGGGGCGGTTACGGTGCGCCGGGCCGCTACATCGTGGCCATGCTGCCCGTGGCGATCGTTCCGATCGCCTGGCTGGGCGCGAGTCGCGCGTGGCTGTCGCGGCCGATCGTGGTCAATGCGCTCGTGATGAGCCTGTTCCTGCTGGTGGCGCGTGTGTCGCTGGGGGGCGGCACCTACGCGTATGTGCCCGAGGTCGGCGTCAATCCGGTCGTTCAGCAGCTCTCGCCGAATGTCGACCTCACCCAGGTCGTGCCCGTCAGCGGACGCGCGGAAGCGCTGCATTTCGTCGCCGAGCCGGCGTGGCCGGCCTGGCGCCGCGCCGCGGCCTGGGCCATCAGCGCGTTGATCCTCTTCGCGCTCGCGCCCCTCGTGCGACGCTTCGCCGGTTCATCGTCAGCCCCGTACACGTTCGTCGGCGGCGGCGCCGCGATCGTGGTGATGCTGTCGGCATCGGCAATGTGGGCGGCGCATGGGGTGAGCGGACTCGAGCCGCTGTCATCGCAGATCAGGCTCGTCACCGGTTGGCAGCCGTCGTGGCACCGGCTCAGCGGCTCAACAGCGTTGCGCCTGCAGGCTTCCAACGACGCGTCCAGAAGCGTGCGGGCGGCCGCCACCCTCGGCGACGTGCGCGTGTTCTTCATTGACGGCCATGCGTATCCGGAACCGACGGGTTTCTGGGTGCAAGCCGAGCACGACACGACCGTTTTCATGCAGATGGACGATCGGGCACGGAACCTCGGATTGCGACTGCAGGCGGGACCGGTTGCGACGAGCGCCGACGTGCAGGTGAACGGTGAGTGGCGTCACTTCACCTTCCGTGAGAGAGAGCGCCACGAAGTCGCGATCCCTCCGTCGCCCCTCGGCGCATGGTCGATCACCATTCGCCCAGGTTCGGGCTTCCGGCCCCAGGATCGTGATCCGCGCGTCCGGGACGCGCGGAACCTGGGGATTTGGGTTGAAGTCTTCTAAAGCTTAATACCTGACAACGCCGCCGAAATAGAGGCCCTGGAACTTCAGGTGACCCGTATCGGAGTCGGTCTTGTAGAAGACCGTGGTCTTGCGCCAGCCGAACTGGGCGCCGGCGTTGCGCGTGATGTTGTAGGTGCCGTGCAGGTCGAAGTCGTTGTAGCTGCCGTCGCCGTCGAGCTGCTTTTTCAGGCTTTCGGGAATGCGGAAGAACGTGAATGAACCGTCGATGGCGAGGTTGGGCGTCACGTAGCCGCGACCAGCGAAGCCGTACGCGGGAATCGGTACGGTGTGCTCGAAGAATTCCCGGCCGATCGGGCTGCGCAAGTCGACGTTAACGTTCGTCATCTTGACGTTCAGGTTCGCGCCGATGAACCCGCGGCTGAAATACAGAAAGTCGTACTCGTAGGCGAACGCGTCGGTGGAAAACATCGCCGTGGTCGTGACCGGCACGCCCACGTTGTATCGCTGGCCGTTGAACACGAACGACCGCTTCACAGGGAATGCGTCGGTGCTGTACTCGATCGGCAGGCGCTGGTACTTGAAGCGATGCTTCTGCGAGGGCTTCAACACCAGATCGAATACGCCGAGCCGTTTCTGCTTGATGCCCAGGTCGTTGATCAGGTCGACGTCGGTGCCGAGAATGCCGAGCGACTCCGAGTTGACGATGAGCGTCGGCTCCGCGTTCCAGAAGTTGTAGGCCGCCTCGATGTGATAGTCCTCGCCCACCGCGGCGCCTTGCGTGGCCGGACGGCGGACGTACTGTGCGGAGGCTGGACTGGGCATCGCCAGCAGTCCAAGTGCGGCGACCATGACGAACACGTACACACGGCAGACAGACATTCGCATATCGATCTCTTGCCCCGATATTCAGTTCAACGTGTTACCGCTTCGCTCTGGGGGACAGAGCGGATGCCTGCTGGGAAGAGGCCCAATCAGAATATCAGATTTGCAATTCCTTGATTGACGATTGAGTCGGCGATTGCCAATTCGGTGAATGAGTCATTCAATTGGCGATCAAGGAATCGCCCAATCCACTATTTTCGTATGCCCCAGCTGTCTCTGCGGCCATCCAGGCCGCGCACATCGAGCCCTCAACAGGCGGGCGGTGTGCGATACAGCTCGCGGAAGAGATTGCGGAGGCCGTCCACAAAACTGCGGACGGCCTCGGAGAACGTGGACATTACGCGGTCTCAGCCGTTGCCGGAACCGGGCCGCCATTGAGCACGGAGATCCACTTCTGGACCGCGGCGCTCAGCACGATGACGGCCAGCACCATCATGAACGTCGTGCAGATCGTCAGCACCCACCCCTCGCTGTGGCGCGCGGCGTTGGCGCCAACGGCCAGCGGGTAGTAGTTGCCGGTGATGTTCAGATATCCGCCGTACAGGGTGTTCGTGCCGAGGAAGAGCAGCGGTCCGATCGTCACCCATGTGTACTTCGCGCGGCCCTGGTTGATCAGGATGCTCGTGCAGACCGCGAGGGCGACCGACGCCAGCAACTGGTTGGCGACGCCGAACATCGGCCAGATCGTGTTGATCTGCCCGGTGTAGATGAAATACCCCCACGACAGCACCATCATCGCTGTCGCCACCGAGCCGGCGACCCAGTTGTCGGGCCTGGCTGCCGGGGCATAGATGCGCCCCATGAATTCCTGGAGCAGGAACCGCCCGACACGCGTACCCGAATCGATCGTCGTCAGGATGAACAACGCCTCGAACATGATCGCGAAGTGATACCAATAGGCGAGCAGGCCGTTCATGCCCGGCAATGCGGAGAAGATCTGCGCCATGCCGACCGCGAGCGAGACCGCGCCGCCGGTGCGGCCGACGACGTTCTCGCCGACGAGCCGTTCGATCTCGTGCACGTGCACCGGCGCCACCTGCGCGCCCTGGAACGAGAGGTTGGCAAACACCGCCGGCGTCGTGTTGATCGCGAAGTAATCGCCCGGAGCCATCGCCGACGCGGCGATGAGCGCCATGATGCCGACGACGCCTTCAATCAGCATCGCGCCGTAGCCAACGGGCCGGATGTCGCTTTCCTTGTCGACCATCTTCGGCGTGGTGCCGGAGCTGATCAGCGCGTGGAAGCCCGAGATGGCGCCGCACGCGATCGTGATGAAGCAGAACGGGAAGAGCGGACCCGGAATGATCGGGCCGCCGCCGCCGACGAATTCGCTGATCGCCGGCATCTTCAGCTCGGGATTGACGATCACGACGCCAAGCGCGAGCAGGAAGATGGTGCCGATCTTGGTGAACGAGCTCAGGTAGCCGCGTGGCGATAGCAGGAGCCACACCGGCAGCATCGAGGCGGCGAAGCCGTAGACGGCAAGCGAGATCACGATGCCGGTGCGCGACAGGTGGAACATGTTCGCGAACCACGAGTTCGAATGGCTGATCGGCTCGCCCAGATACAGCGCGAGCAGCAGGCCGATCACGCCGAGGACCGTGGCTTCGGTGATCTTGCCGCGCCGCCACACGTACATCCAGAAGCCCATGAACATGCCGAGCGGAATCGTCATCGCCACGGTGAACGTGCCCCACACCGAGTCGGCGAGCGCGTTGACGAACGCGATGCCGAGGCCGGCGAGCGCAATCACCAGGATCATGATGATCGCGATGGCCGCGACGAAGCCGATGAACGGGCTGATCTCCTGCTTGACGATGTCGGGGAGGGACTTGCCGCCGCGGCGCACCGAGGCCCACAGCACCATCGAGTCGTGGACGGCGCCAGCCAGACAACATCCGGCGACGAGCCAGATGAACCCTGGCGCATAGCCGAACTGCGCCGCCAGCATCGGGCCGACCAGCGGGCCGGCGCCGGTGATGGCCGCGAAGTGGTGCCCGAACATGACCCACTTGCTCGTCGGGTAGTAGTTCGCGCCGTCGTACTTTACGTGGGCTGGAGTCTTGCGCGCATCATCCAGCATCCAGATCTTCGTCGCCAGGAAGGCGCTGTAGTACCGGTACGCGATGGCCATGACGCCAAGCGCCGGCAGCAGCACATACAGAGCATGCATAGGGTGTGAATATTACAGGCCAACAGGCCCAGAGGCCAACAGGCGGGCGGTAATTATTTATCTCGAGCCGGGGGCGCCGACATCTGGGTCTGCGCCTCCCGTTTCCTGAACAGCGAATCGACCATGCCCGGGATGCTGTTTTCCGGGCTCCAGCCCAGACGCAGCATCGTCACCCGTACGCGGCGACGCCCAAAGGCCAGGGCCTCGTTGCAGTTCCACACGTAGAGGTCCACGGTGCGGCCGTGCACCGCCGGACCGGTGTCCATGACCGTCCAGACGCCCGAGTAGCGCGGATTCGGCGTTTCGACCCGCACGACGCTGCCGACCGGCAGCACGTCGGGGTCGGCAGCCGCGATGCCGGTGCGCACGCCGACGCCGGAGGTGGTCGTGTCGCCCTTGCAGTAGGCGGTGGCGAGGAAGGACATGCGGGCCCCGGCCTGGGGCAGGACCGTCGATTCCGTGATTTCCGTCACGCTCGCTTCAGACAGGGAGTCGCGAGTTTGGATTTCGTACAGCAAGACGAATACCGTGGCGGCGGCCAGCGTCGCGATCGCTTTCCTCCAGTACGAATCAGCGATGCGCAAAATGTTCGAAACCTTCCGGCAGCGATTCTTCCTTGCCGCCCCGGACCAGCACGCGCGAGCCGGGGTCTTTCGTCACCACGCCAATCTTCGTCAACGGCGGCTCGGCGGCGTGTCGCCGGGCGGAGCGCAACCGGCCGTTTCTCGCCGGTGCGGTCAACAGCAACTCGTAGTCATCGCCGCCTTCGAGTGCGGCGCGAATCGGATCGACCCCGGTCGCTGCCCACCACGCCCGTGCCTCGGGATCGATCGGCAACGCGTCGGCATCGATCCTGACACCGACGCCACTTGCCGCAGCCACTTGCCGCAAGGCGTCGGCGAGGCCGTCACTGAGGTCCATCGCCGCCGACGCGGCGCGCGCCCGGCCGATCGCCGTGCCAAGGCGCACGCGCGGTTCAGGCCGTCGATATCGCGCCACGCACGAGGTGCCGAGTGCCTCGTGCCTCGTGCCGTCGTCGGCCAGCATCTCAAGCCCGGCTGCTGCAGCACCCAGGGTGCCAGAGACCCAAATGTCCTGGCCCGCTTTCGCACCGCCGCGGCTCAACCACCGCCGTGGCGCCACGTCCCCACCGGCAGTGACGTCCACTACCAATGAGCCGTCGGTGCGGGTGATATTCCCACCGACGATCGATACGCGGTGACGCAAGGCGAGTGCCGCCAGGCCATCGACCAGCTCTTCCACGTCGCCCACCAGCCACGAACCCGGCAACACGAGGGAGAGAAGCGCCCATCGCGGCGTCGCGCCCATCGCGGCCAGATCGCTCAAGTTCACCGCGAGCGCCTTGTGGCCGATGTCGGCCGGCGCAGAATAGGCGCGCGTAAAGTGCACACCCTCCACGATGGCATCGGTCGTGACGACGAGACGTTCGTTCCTGATCGGCGCCAGCACCGCCGCGTCGTCTCCCGGACCGACGAGAACCGTGGGGGAGGGGCGGGGCAGGCGAGCCAGAATTCTCGCCAGAAGGGCGTGTTCACCGAGGTCCTCAACGGTCATCGGAATCCTTCGGTCAACAAAGAAGTCCCCGCTTTGCCGTGTGGGAGGGATCGCTGAACCTGCGTTAGCAGGTGGAGCTGCTGTAAAAACCACGCTTTAGGCTTCCTCTTCGCGGAGGCATGCACACCACGTGGCCGTCGCAACTCGCTTGGGTTAAAGACATCGGCTCAGACGAGCCCTCTAACCATCACGAGCAAAGCAGGAGTCTCGATCTTAGGTCGCCGGCTCCTGCTGGTCAAGCTTCTCGGCGAATGAACAGCGAAGATGCGGCGCTGGCGGAGAAAGACCAGCTGACGATGCGCGCGCGGTTATTCGGCGAGGGAGAGCGCCTGATCGACGATCTTCTCGATCGCTTCGGCGCGTGCTGACAGTGCGCCCGAGCTGGACGTCAACGCCGCTCGGGCACGGAAATATTCGTCGGTGATGTTGAGCGCCGTCAGGATCGCGAGGCCGACGGCGTCGCTCGACGGTGAACTGCGTGACGCGAGCGACATGCGCGCTTCGACAAACTGCGCGAGTTCCTCGACGTAGCGCGGATCGAGCTCCGTCTTGATCGGGTACTTCTGCCCGTGCACCTCGATGTGGACGACTTTGGGCTCGGGCATGGATCAGGCCACCAGGCCTGCGGCGCGCGCCGGCAGGGGTGTCACAGGTTCAATCCGTCGAGCTGCTTCAGCATCTCGGTCACACGGGACTTGATCAGGTCGCGCTCCTCGCGCAGCGTGGCCACTTCGGCGCCGGCGGTCTCGGCCGAGGAAATGCGGCCCTTGAGCGTGTCGATCTCCGCCTTCAGTTTCTGGTTTTCTTCCGCGACCCGTGTCTGCTCGCCCTTGATGCGGACGATGGTGTTCACGAGCAGCTTGATTTTCTCTTCGAGCCGATCGATGGATTCGAGTCCGGGCGCCTTTGTCGTAGTGGCCATGTCACCTCTGTGTTGCGTGAAGCTCGCGCGCCAGCGCGTCAATGATGTGCTGCATCGCCGACTGGACCTCGTCGTCTGTCAGCGTCCGCTCGGGCGACTGGAACGTCAGGCGGAAGGACACGCTGACCTTGCCGTCCGGAATTCCCTTGCCCTGGTAACGATCGAACTCGCGGACGTCCGTCAGCGTGTTCGGAGCCGCCGACCGAATGGTGCCACGAACCGTTTCAGCAGACAAGCTGTCCGCGACCAGGATCGACACGTCGCGCACCACGCTCGGATAGCGCGGCAGTGTCGCGGCGCGCAGCGTGTCCTGCGGGGCGGCGGCGCCGAGCGCATCGAGATCGAGTGAGCCGATGTAGACCTCGTCGCCAGAGGGCAGCTCGCGCGCGTCGGCGACCGCGGGCGCCAGCTGGCCGAACACGCCGGCGACGGTTCCGTTCACGATCACTGCAGCGGCGCGGCCGGGCACGAGGTACGGCCGCTCGATTTCGGTGAACGACGCCTCAACCCGGTAGACGGACAGCAGCTGTTCAACGACGCCTTTGGCGTCAAAGAAGTCCACGGCGCGACGGGCGCCGCTCCAGTGATCGGCGGTGGCGAGCCCCGTCCACGCGAAGCCGACCGCGCGCCGTTCGCCGCTCGGCAGGAAGCGCGTGCCGATCTCGAACAGCCGCACGTCGGCGCGGCCATGGCGGCGATTGTGGCTCACCGCATCGATCAAGCCGGGCACGACGCTCGGCCGCATCACCGCGAACAGTTCCGAAAGGGGATTGGCGAGCGCGACCGCGGGCTGGCCGTTGAGGAACGGTTCAGCGGCTTTCGCTTCGATGAACGCGAACGTGATCGCTTCCGAGAAGCCCATGCCGAGCAGCGCCGTTCGCGCCTTGCGATCGCGCGCGATGCGCGGATCGGATGGCGGCGGCGCCTGCTCCACGCCGGGGAAGGTCGTGGGCAGATGTTCGAAGCCATGATGGCGTCCGATCTCCTCGACGAGATCCACCGGCCGATGCATGTCGACTCGCCAGGCCGGCGGAGCGACATGCCAGCCGGCCTGTCTCGCCGAAGCCGCGCCAGCGGCGGAGGCGGACTCCACCGCGAACCCAAGCGAGGTCAGGATTCTCTCGACGCTGGCGTCGGGCACGTCCATCCCGAGCAGACCACCGATGCGCGCACGATCGAGATGGATCGTCTTCGCGTGATACGGCGCCGGGTAGGCGTCGGTCGCGTCACCGGCAAACGCGCCGGCGCCGATCTGTTCGAGCAACTGCAGCGCGCGCGCCATCGCGCGGGGCGGGGCCGTGACGTCCATGCCGCGCTCGAATCGCATCGAGGCTTCGGTCTTGAGCCCCATCGCCTTGCTCGTCGCGCGTATCGACCCGGGCTTGAACCACGCCGCTTCGAAGATGATCCGCGTCGTCCGGTCGCTCACCTCGGACCCCGCGCCGCCCATCACGCCGCCGATCGCCTCGGCGTGTTCCGCATCGGCGATGACGAGCATGTCACTCGTCAGCGTGCGCGCCTTGCCGTCGAGCGTCGTGATCGGCTCGCCCGTCTTCGCGCGGCGCACGATGACCCGATCGCCGCGCACCTTGTCGCGGTCGAACGCATGCATCGGGTGCCCGAGTTCGAGCAGCACGTAGTTGGTGATGTCGACGATGTTGCTGATCGGGCGGATGCCGCACATCTTCAGGCGATCCTGCATCCACGCTGGAGAGGGTGCGACCTTCGCGACCGCGGCTGCGCCGACATACCGCCCGCAGAGCTCCGGCTCGTCGATCGTGATGGACAGCGCGCCGTTGGCCTGGAACGCGGGTGCGCTGCCGTGCTTCAGCGGCAATCCATACGCCGTGGCGATCTCGCGCGCGATGCCGATCACGCTCATGCAGTCGGGGCGATTGGCGGTCACGTCGAAGTCCATGACCACGTCGCCGCCCTTCGACTCGCCACCCTCGCTCGGGGCAGGCCAGTGCTCGAGCGCTTCGAGCGGCAGGCCGCGCGTGCCCAACAGCGCGCCGATTTCCTCGGCCGACGCCGTCACGTCGACGAATTCACGAATCCAGGACAGCGGGACTTTCATCGCCCGAACTGCTCCAGGAAGCGAAGATCGTTCTCGTAGAACAGGCGGATGTCCTCGACGCCCCACTTCAGGATCGCGACGCGTTCGATGCCCATGCCGAAGGCGAACCCGGTCACGACCTCAGGGTCGTAGCCGACCGCCTCGAACACGGCCGGGTGGACCATGCCGCTGCCGAGGATTTCGATCCAGCCGCTCTTCTTGCACATCGCGCAGCCGGCGCCCTTGCACTTGAAGCACCGCACGTCCACTTCGGCGCTCGGCTCGGTGTAGGGGAAGAAGCTCGGACGGAAACGGACGGTCGTGCCTGCGCCGAAGAGCGCTTCGGCCATCGCGGTCAACGTCCCCTTGAGGTCGGCGAGCGTGATGCCCTTGCCCACGACCAGCCCCTCGACCTGGTGGAACATCGGCGTGTGGGTGAGGTCGAGATTGTCGCGGCGATACACCGGGCCGATGGCGACCAGCCGCACGGGCGGCGGGTTCTTCTCCATGTGCCGGATCTGCATCGCGCTCGTGTGCGTGCGCAGCAGGGTCAACGGACGGTTGAGTGCCGGATGCCGGGTGCCCAATGCCGGAGTGCCCAATGCCGGAGTGCCGGGTTGCGGCTCAAGAGCCTTTTCCAGGTAGAGCGTGTCCTGCATGTCGCGCGCAGGATGCTCGGCCGGCATGTTGAGCGCTTCGAAGTTGTGGTAGTCGTCTTCGATCTCGGGGCCTTCGAGCACCTGGTAGCCGAGGCGCGTGAAGATCTCGATCACTTCGTCGCGCACGAGGCTCAGCGGGTGGCGATGCCCGAGTTGCGGCACGCGGCCGGGCAGCGTGATGTCGACGGCGTTGGCAGGGCGGCGCGTGGCCGCCAGTTCCGCGTCGCGTTCGGCAATCGCCGCTTCGACGTCTTTCTTGAGTTCGTTGGCGCCCTTGCCAAGCGCCTTCTTCTGATCAGGAGAGGCGGTTTTGAGCGCCTCCATGAAGGCGGCCGTCCAGCTGTGGTTGCGGCCGAGCCAGCGCGTGCGGAGCGCCTGCAGGGCCGTGTCCGTACGCGCGTCGGCCAGCTCGGCGCGGAACAGTTCCCGCGCCTTGTCTGGGCCGATGGAAGGATCGATAGGAGTCACGGCCGTCAGCCACCCGTGACTAAGCGACTGCGGCTTTGGCTTTCTCGGCGATCTTCGCAAACGCCGCGGGCTCGCGCGCCGCGAGTTCCGCGAGGCTCTTGCGATCGAGCTCGATGCCGGCGTGCTTCAGGCCGAGCATGAACTTGCTGTAGGACATGCCGTTCTCGCGCGCGGCGGCGTTGATGCGCACGATCCAGAGGCTGCGATAGTCGCGCTTCTTGCGCTTGCGGCCGACATACGCGTAGACGCCCGCTTTTTCGGACGCCTCTTTCATGAACTTGTAAAGCTTGCTCTTGTTCTGGAAGTAGCCCTTGGTGAGCTTGGACAGCTTCTTCCGCTTCTGACGGCGAACGACGCCGCGTTTGACGCGTGGCATGACGGTCTCTCTTGCGCAATTGGGGGCCGGTGTCTACCGGACTTGTGTCAGCACGTCATGTGCCGACCGGCGCTTTGGATGTCGCAGCGAAATTGCCCCAATCCGCTGCCGCGACGCGCCGAAACTTGCTGAGGCCTGAAGCCTGAGGCCCGAGGCCTATTCGTACGGCAGCATCCGCTCGAGCTTCTTGGCGTCGCCCTCGGCGACTTCCTTCAGCCCGCGCATGTGCCGCTTGCTCTTGGTCGTCTTGCTGGTCAGGATGTGACGCTTGAACGCCGACGCGCGCATGATCTTGCCGGTGCCGGTCTTCTTGAAGCGCTTGCTCGCGCCCTTGTGCGTCTTCAACTTCATCTTCTTCGCCATCTGCTATTCCTTCACGGCCGCTTCGGCCTCAGTCTTTGACTTTACCTTCGGCGCACCCTTCTTCGCCGTCAGGATCGTGTGCATCTGGTTGCCCTCCTGACGGGGCATCGTTTCGGCCACGGCGATCTCCTCGAGATCCTTGATCAACCGCATCAGGATGCGGTGGCCGATCTCCGGGTGCGCCATTTCGCGGCCGCGGAAGAAGATCGTCGCCTTGACCTTGTCGCCATCTTCAATGAAGCGCTCGATGTGATGCTTCTTGAACTGGTAATCGTGCTCGTCGACCTTGGGCCGGAACTTGATCTCCTTGACCTCGATCACCTTCTGGTGACGCTTGGCCTCGCGCGCGCGCTTCTGCTCCTGGTACTGATACTTGCCGTAGTCCATGATGCGGCAGACGGGCGGCACGGCGTTGGGCGAAATTTCGACCAAGTCGAGGCCTTTCTGCTTGGCAAGAACCAGAGCCTGGGGCGGCGGCATGATGCCGAGCTGCTGCCCCGCGTCATCAATCACGCGGATTTCTCGAACCCGGATTCGCTCATTGATGCGAAGCCGGTCATCACGACGTTGCGGGCGAGATCTATCGAAGGCGATAAGGCTGTCCCTCCAAAAGCGACAAAGACAACTAGGATAACGCTTTAGCCTGCACTTCGGCAAGCGCGTCGGTCACGAACTGCCCGACCGGCCTTGCCCCGAGATCCCCCTTGGCCCGGCTCCGCACGGCCACGGTGTTTTCCGCGGCCTCCCGGTCACCGACGACCAGCATGTAGGGGATCTTCTGCAGCTGCGCCTCACGGATCTTGTAATTGACCTTTTCCTGCCGGTCGTCGACCCTGGCCCGCAGCCCGGCCGCGTCGAGGGTGGCCACGACCTGGCGGGCGTAGTCGGTGTGCCGGTCCGCGATCGGCAACACGATCGCCTGGAGCGGGGCCAGCCACAAGGGGAACGCGCCGGCGAAGTGCTCGATCAGGATCGCGATGAACCGCTCGAACGATCCGCAGACCGCACGATGAATGACCACCGGACGGTGTTCGGCGTTGTCTTCGCCCACGTAATTCAGGTCGAAGCGCTCCGGCGCCGCGTAATCGAGCTGGATCGTGCCGAGCTGCCAGGCGCGGCCGAGCGCGTCGGTCACGTCGAAGTCGAGCTTCGGCGCGCAGAACGCGCCGTCGCCTTCCTTGATCGCATACGGACGCCCCGTCGCGTCGAGGGCGCTTCTGAGCGCCGCCTCCGCCCGATCCCACATCGCATCGTCGCCAATGCGCTGCGGCGGACGCGTGGCGAACTTCAGGCTCGATTCGAGACCGAACGCCGCGTAATGGCCCAGGATGAAGTCCATGAGGAACTTCACTTCGGACGCGATCTGGTCTTCGCGCAAGTAGACGTGGCAGTCGTCCTGCGCGAACTGGCGCACGCGCGTCAGTCCCGACAACGCGCCCGAGAGCTCATTGCGGTGCAGGACGTCGAACGTCACGAGGCGCAACGGCAGTTCGCGGTACGAGCGCCGGGTCGTGCCATAATACAGGTGGTGCGACGGGCAGTTCATGGGCTTGAGGCTCATGTCGTGCTCGTTGGTCTCGGTGTTGAGGACCAGGAACATGTTCTCGCGGTACTTGCCCCAGTGCCCCGACTGCTCCCACAGCGTCTTCGAGTAGAGGAGCGGCGTCTTGATCTCCTGGAACGCGTCCTTCTGCCGCGCCTGGCAGAACTCGACGAGCGTGTTGTAGAGCGTCGTGCCGCGCGGCGTCCAGAACGCGGCGCCCGGCGACACCGGATGGATGTGGAACAGGTCGAGCTCGCGCCCGAGTTTCCGGTGGTCGCGCTTCTTCGCTTCTTCGATGCGCGCGAGGTGTTCGTCGAGTTCCTTCTGCGAGAAGAACGCGGTGCCGTAGATGCGCTGCATCGGCGCGTTCTTCGCGTCGCCCTTCCAGTAGGCGTTTGACGTGGTCGTCAGCTTGAACGCCTTGAGTCGTCCCGTGGACGGGACGTGCGGGCCGACGCAGAAGTCGAGGAAGGTGTCCTTGTCCTTGATCGTGTAGACCGACACCTGCGGCTGGCCGGCGGTCTTCTCCTCGATCAACTGCACCTTCAGCGGTTCGCCGCGCTTCTTGAAGAAGTCGATCGCCTCCTCGCGCGGCCACATCTGGCGTTCGTAGACGTAGTCCTTCGACGCGAGCTCTTTCATCTTCGCTTCGATCGCGGCCAGGTCCTCGGGCACGAACGGCCGATCGACAATGAAGTCGTAGAAGAAGCCTTCGTCGGTCGGTGGGCCAATGCCGCACTGCGCGTTCGGGAAGAGCGCCGTGACCGCTGCGGCAAGCAGGTGCGCCGTTGAGTGGCGATACACCTCGAGCGCCTCGGGATTCTTGTTCGTCACGATCTTCAGCGCGGCGTCGGCGGTGAGCGGATACGTGAGGTCCACCAGCGCGCCGTTGACGTCGGCCACGATCGCCGCATCGGCCAGGCGTGGTGAGATCGCTTCGGCGACCGCCCTGACCGGCGCGCCGTGCTCAACGAGTTTCGTCGAGCCGTCGGGGAGTGTGACTGTGATTTGGCTCATCTGCTGCTATACTTACGTTTTCGGCTCTGCCGAAGCTGACCAAGATAGGCGCGTAGCTCAGTTGGTTAGAGCGCCTCCCTGACACGGAGGAGGTCAGTGGTTCGAATCCACCCGCGCCTACCATTCGACTCGCCCTGCAAATTGCCTTTGGCGATTTGCACGGCTCGCTCATGGCGGGCCATCCACTCTTAAGTTTAATGGAAAGTTGAGCGGCCGCCGCGCGTTTACGCGGCAGCCTTGGTAGTCAGCGTCTCGATCGCCTTGTCGAGCGTGGCGTCCTTGTCTGGTGCGGGCTGGCCGAAATCCGTATCGGGCTGTTCCACGGCGACATCGGGCGCCAGGCCCTTCTCGTGGATCGCCTTGCCGTCCGGCGCGAGATACACCAGGTGCGTCAGCATCAGCGCGCCGCCATCGGGGAGGCGCACGAGTTTCTGCTGCGCGGCGCGGCCGAGCGTGCGCTCGCCGATCAATTGCGCGCGCTTGTTGCCGGCCAGTGCGGCCGCAAAGACTTCGGCGCCGTTTGACGTGCCGTTGTCGGTCAGGACGACGGCGCTGATCGTCAGCGTGCCGTCGCCGGCGACTGCCGAAATCGCTTCCTTTTCCTTGCCGCGATCCTGCCGATACGCCAGGATGCCGTTCTTGACGAACAGGTGGGCGGATGCGAGGCCGGCCTCGGCATCGCCGAACGCGGTGCCGCGCACGTCGATGACCACGCTCTTGGCGCCGGCCTTCTGCAGTGACGCGATCTCGCTCTTGATCTGGTCGGCCGTGGATTTTCCGAATTCCGCGATGCGCAGGTATCCCACTCCGGGCGCCGCGATCCGCGACTTCACCGGCACGGCGGGCAACTCTTCGCGAACCAGTTCCATCTCATGCGGCTCCGCGGCGTTGCCACGCAGCACCGTGAGATGCACCTTGGTTCCGGGCTTGCCGCGCAACAGCCGGTGGCCTTCGTAGACCGTGGTGTCGCGCGTCGACTGTCCGTCAATCGCGCGGATGTAATCACCGGGGGCGAGGCCTGCCTTGGCGGCGGGTGAGCCGTCGCGCGCCGCGATCACGCGGAGGTAGTACTGGCGGGTGAGCTCGATGCCTGTCTGCCCGGAGCCGCCGGTGTCGCCCTTGTCGAGCACCTTCACCTGGTTGACGTCGAGGTACGCGCTATCGGGATCGAGGCCATCGGCAAGCCCATGCATCGCGCCATGCATCACCTTGTCGACGTTCACCGGCTCGACGTAGTTGTTGAGGATCAGCGATACGACATCTTCGAAGATGCGCAGGTACTGATAGCTGTCTTCACGCGCGATCGCCTTGCTCATGAAGCCGCCGACGACTGCAAAGGCAATCACCGGTAGCGACACGGCCAACACGAGAGCGCGCCCGCGAATCTTCATTCTTCAGTCTCCAGACCCGAGTTACCGTCTTCGCAACCATTCTAGGGGATTGACCGGCCGTCCGTCGATGCGGACCTCGAAATACAAGGCGGGCTCTCCGGAGGGCGCCAGGCCAACCCGGCCGACCGGATCGCCAGCGGCGATCCTGGCCCCAACGGTCACGGCCGTGTCGAGCAGGTGGCCGTAGAGCGTGAAGGCCGACTGCCCGTGATCGACGATCACGAGAGTGCCAAATCCCGCAAACGGGGCCGCGTAGGCGACCGTCCCCTCATGGACCGCGACCGCCGTCGTGCCTTCGGCCGCCGCGACGTCGATACCGTTTCGGACGATCGCGGTGCCGAAGCGGCCGGACGTCTGCCGTCCAAACGATGCGGTGATCTTGCCGGGGATGGGCCAGGGCAGGTCGCCCCTGAACGGACGAAGCGGCAGCGACGTTGAGGCCGATGCGGCATCAGCGCTGGCGATCGTCCGCTCGAGTTGCTGCTGTGCCTGCTGCAACTCGGCCACGTACTGCGCGGCGAGGTCGCGGCGATGATCGAGCTCCTCGAGCAGCCGGTTGCGCGCCGCCACGGCCGATTCGATCGCCGCACGCGCTTTCGCGGCATCGCGTTCGAGCGCGGCGACCGCGGTGCGTTGCTGCTCCAGTTCCTTGAGCGCCTCCTGCTCGGCCGCGATCGTGCGCCGATGCGTCTCGAGGCGAACGCGGTCGAGTTCGGCGACGGCCGCGACGCCGCGGGCCATCCGCCCGATCGCGCGCACGTCGTTGGACGAGAGCAACAGCCGCACATAGCCGCCGCGTCCGCGCTTGGCCAGTTCGACGAGGCGTTCCTTGATGCCGGGGGTCTGTGCCACCCGCATCGCCACCAGGAAGTCCACGTGATCGGCAGCGTTGTCGCGCGCGATCGTGACGCGGGCCAGGTCTGCTTGCGCCGCGGCGAGTTCTTCCTGTTTCAGTTGGCGCTGAATCTCGAGCTTGCGGAGGTCGCCGAAGACGGTGCGCTCCTGCGCAGCGAGCCGATCGGACTCGGCCTGCAACGCCCGGATGCGCGCCGCCGCGCGATCCGATTGCACCTTCGGATCGGCTTGCGCGAAGAGCATGGCGCCACCAAGAAATAGCGACACGGAGCAAATGACGGTCGCGCGTACAAACGTAGCTCCGCGCCTCCGTGTCTCCGTGGCCGCCGTCTTC
>CAZBYY010000033.1:0-19712 GCA_964495855.1 uncultured Acidobacterium sp.
CAGGTACTCGGTGAGCACACCCTCTTCCAATTCGACGATGCGCCCCGCCACATTGGCGCTGACAATGCGGCTGCTGCTCACGGCGTAGTCGGCGGAGAACGTGGCGCCCGTGAGTGCGACGGGCTTGAACGTAGCGCTCTGCGCCGCGCGCTTCTGGGCTTCGAAATCCAGGCCCGCCGCCTTGAACAGGTCCGCCGCGATGTCGCCCTGGATCCAGCCTTCGAGCAGCGGGTGGGATTTGGCGGGATCGTCGCGCACGATGTCGAAAGCGGCCGTGGTGTTGGAATTCTTGACCGTCGCCCAGCCATAGGCCGCGCCGGCGGTCTCGTGGACGATCAGCATCCCCAAGGCGCCCTGCCGCGCGGCCTCTTCGTACTTGTAGGTCCAGCGGCCGTAGTACGTGAGCGCGGGGCCGCCGAACAACGTCGGCTCATCGGCGGGCGCGGGCGGATCGTTGACCATGATCATCACCCACTTGCCGCGCACGCTGACGCCGTCGTAGTCGTTCCACTTCAGCTCGGGCGCGTTGATGCCGTAGCCAACGAAGACCACGTCGCCCTGCACCTGCACGCGCGGCTTTTCGACGCCGGACACCGCAACGATGTCGGTGGAAAACCTGTAGGTGTTGCCGGGAACGCTGAGGACGAAATTGCGCTCGACCGTCGACTCGACGATCGGCACCTGCTGGAAATACGTGCCGTCCGGCGCGCCCGGAGCGACGCCCATCGCTTTCAACTGATCGGCCAGGTAGTTCTGCGTCTTCTCGCCGCCGGGTGTCGCCGGCGCGCGACCGCCGAACTCATCCGACGACAGGGTCTTGTCGTGCGTGGCCAGCGAGTCGGCGGTGATCTGGTCTTCAGCCGGTCCGGGCGGTGGAGGAGGCGGCGCCGGCTTGCTGCATCCGACGCTCAGAACGAGAAGGGCGGCACACGCGGTCTTGCGCATGCCGTTCAGTATAGGACGGACGCAGGTGCCGCGTGCCGAATGCCGGTGCCGGCTAGCTGCGATCTCGCTGTGCGTTTCGGTATTCTTCGACCAGGCGGGCGACGCTTTCGATCACGCCGGTCTGCGTCGGCTCCCAGCCCAGGGCGCGCGCCTTGGGGCTGCGCACGCGCTGATCGAGCGCCAGGGCATCGGCGTAGGTGCCGAGCTTCTTGCGCGCTTCCGTCATCGGCATGTTGCGGATGTCCGGGCGCTGCGAGACGTGCGCGGCGATCGCTTCGGCGATGTCCGACACCTTTTCGTCCGCCTCGTCGGTCGCGTGGATGATGCCCGCCGCCGTCGGCGATTCGATGATTCGCACGTACAAGTCGCCGAGATCGCGATCGTAAATGCACGGCCAGCGGTTCTTGCCGGGGCCGACGACGCGAATCAGTCCATTCAACGCGTCCTTGATCAAATCCGACACGATGCCGCGGCCACCACCGTAGACGACGCCCGGTCGTACCACCACCGTGCGCAGCGCCGCCGAGAACGCCGACAGCACCATGTCCTCGTGCGCCGGGCGCCAGCTCACGTGCGGCGGCGGATCGAGCGGCGCATCTTCTTCAGCAGGCTTCGTCGTCTGGCCGAGGACCCAGATGCCGGACGTGTACACGAACACGCGCGATGGCCCGCCCGCCCTGAGCGGAGTCGACGGGTCGGCGTGGCTCGCCTCGGTGAGCGCAGACAGCATCGTCTCGAGCGCAGCGCGATCCTTTTCGACGCCGCGGGGCGACGATTCCATGGCGGTGTGCACGACGGCATCGGCCGCCTTCACCGCCTTTGTATACGTCTTGGGAAGTCCGAGCTCACCAATGACCGGCGTGGCGCCCCGGCTCGCCAGCCTCTCGGCCTTTTCCGGATCGCGCACGAGCGCGGTGACCTGGTGGCCACCTTTGATCATCGCGTCGAGCACAGCCGACCCGATGTACCCGGTGGCCCCTGTCAGAAACACGTGCATACAGCGAACACCCATTGTCTCAGATTTCAGATGGCAGGGTTCAGATCTCCGATTTGGCACGAAGTAAGATTTGTGCGTGACGACGCTCATCGACGTTTTCCGGACGTTGGAAAAGCGCCGCGGCGAATTCCTGGTGTACGACGATGGCTATCGCGTTCGCCGGCACTCGTACGCGGATGTCACACGCGCGTCACGCGGTTTTGCCGCACGGCTGGCGGCCGCGGGAGTCGGCAAGGGCGACAAGGTGTTGCTGTGGGGCGAGAACCGCCCCGAATGGATTGCATGCTACTGGGGCATTCAATTAGTTGGTGCCATCGCGGTGCCGATCGACTATCGATCGTCAAGGGAGTTCGCCGAGCGCATCAGGACCATCGTTGACGCCAAGGTCGTGCTGAGCGGCGATGACGTCGATCCGGGACCGATCTCCACGTGGAAGCTGGCGGATCTCGACTGGTCCGCCGACGGCACGATCCCGGCCGTGGCGATCGATCGCGACGACATCGCGCAGATCGTGTTCACGTCGGGCGCAACCGCCGATCCCAAGGGCGTGATCATCCGCCACCGCAACATCCTCGCCAACGTCACGCCGGTGGCGAAAGAGATCGACAAGTACAAGAAGTACGCCATCCCCTTCCAGCCGATCCGCTTCCTCAACCTGCTGCCGCTCAGCCACCTGTTCGGGCAATCGATGGCCACGAACATTCCGCCGCTCATCGACGGCACGGTCGTGTTCATGCGCAGCTTCAATCCGCACGACATCGTGCGGCGCGTGCACGAATGGCGGATTTCGGTGATCGTGTGCGTGCCGAAGATCCTCGACGTGCTGAAGGAACACGCGATGCGGATCGATCCGTCGGCGGCAGAGCCGGCGACGGGGCTGTCGATCCCGAAGCGATGGTGGCGGTACCGGAAGATCCACCGAATGTTCGGCCTCAAGTTCTGGGCGTTCATCGTCGGCGCCGCGCCGCTCGGGCCGGCGCTCGAGGAGTATTGGAAGCGGCTCGGCTTTGTGGTGATCCAAGGCTACGGCCTGACCGAGACGGCGCCGATCGTGACGCTCAATCACCCGTTCAAGACGAACACGGGATCGGTCGGCAGCGCGATTGGCGGCGTGGAGATCAAGATTGCCGACGATGGCGAGATCCTCGTGCGCGGGGAGAACGTCAGCTCTGGATATTACGAGTCCGCCTCCGCTGGCTCCGCCAGCTTCGGCGGGACAACCGCCCGCACTATCGATGAGGGCGGTTGGTTGCATACCGGGGACATCGGCGAGAAGGACGCGCAGGGCCGGCTGTTCATCCGCGGGCGCAAGAAGGAAATGATCGTGACGCCGGAAGGACTCAACGTCTTTCCGGATGACGTGGAACGCGTCATCGACGATCAGCACGGCGTCGTGGAATCGGCGGTGGTCGGAAGCGATCGCGTGCATGCGGTGCTGCGGCTGGACGAGGGCGCCAATCCCGAAGCGATCGTGGCGGCAGCAAACGCAAAGCTCGCTGATCATCAACGCATCAGAAGCTTCTCGGTGTGGACCCAAGGGGCACTGCCACGCACCGAGGGCACCAGGAAACTCAAGCGCACGGCGATCAAGCAGTGGGTCGACGGGGGGGCCGGTGCCACAGGTGCCGGTGCCACAAGTGCCGGTGCCACAAGTGCCGGTGCCTCAGATGCCGATGCCCTTAGTGCCCTGGTGTCAAAGTTCGCCGGTGCGCGACAGGTCGACGGCAGCACGTCGATCGAAGGGCTCGGCCTGAGCTCGCTCGAGCGCGTCGAGCTGATGGTCGCGCTCGAAGATCAATTCCAGACGCGCATCGACGAAACGAAATTCGCCGGCGCGAAGACGCTCGACGAGTTGCGCGCAGTGATCACGGCGGCGCCGCAGGCGCCCGAGGTCATCGAGCCGGTCGACTTCCCGTCGTGGAACCGGTCGTGGCCCGTGGGGCTCGTGCGCCGCGTGTCGCTGGCGACGTGGATCCTGCCGCTCGGGCGCATCTTCGCCTGGGTGCGCGTGCGCGGGCTCGAGCATCTCGATCACCTGAGCGGGCCGGTCGTGTTTGCATCGAACCACCAAAGCCACTTCGACGTGCCGGTGATCCTGATGGCGCTGCCGGGGCGATGGCGGAAACAGATCGCGCCGGCGATGGCGAAGGAATTCTTCAAGGCGCATTTCTTCCCGCAGGATTTTCCGGCGCTGTCGGTCCTTACCAATCGCCTGAACTATTACCTGGCCGCGTTCTTCTTCAACACCTTCCCGTTGCCGCAACGGGAAGCCGGCGCCCGGCAAACGCTGCGCTACATCGGCGAGGTCACCGGCGACGGATTCTCGGTACTGATCTTTCCCGAGGGCGTGCGATCGACGGGCGAGATGCAGCCGTTTCGCGGCGGCATCGGGATGATCGGGTCCCGGCTCGGCTTGCCGATCGTGCCGGTCCGTATCGAGGGTGTGGATCGCATCCTGCCGACCGGCGCGTCGTGGCCATCGCCGGGGCGCGTCTCGGTGACGTTCGGGGCGCCAATACATTTGTCTGGTGATAATTACGCCGAATTAGCGCGCACGGTCGAGGATGCGGTACGTAGTTTGCGTAGCGAGCCCACCGCGTGACACAATCGGTGGGTTGGAAGGCCGCTGAGCAAGCGGGCCGTCGGGCCGTCAGGAATCCACCTGGCACCTCGACGCCCTGATCGCCCGGCGCCCCGACGCTTGACGACCTGATGAGCAAAGACGATCTGATTGACATGCAAGGGACCGTCGTCGCGGTGCACAGCGGTGGGTTGTACCGCGTGCAGGTGGACGCCGGTCACGAGGTGCTCGCGCAATTGAGCGGACGAATGCGGCGATTCCGCATCAAGGTGGTGCCCGGCGACCGCGTGACCGTTGGCATCTCGCCGTACGATCCGCAGCGCGGCATCATCACTTTCCGAGCGCGTTAACGCGCCGGGCTCGAAAGACATTTTGAACGGAAATTCCGCAACATCGCGCCGGCCTCGCCGGCGCCGGCCGGGCGGCCAGGGCCGCCGCGGTCCCGCCAAGTCATTTACGCCGCGTCCGTCGACGCCGCCTCCGGACCTGCCGTGGGAAATCGTCGACGTGGACGCGCCGCCGATCCCTTTTACCTCAATGGGGTTCGACAAGCGGCTCGAGACGGCGTTTCATTCGCTCGACTTCGCCGGCACACGGCCCGTGCAAGGCGCCGTCATTCCGATGGCGATCGAAGGCCACGACGTCGTTGCCTGCGCCGAGACCGGCACGGGCAAGACGCTGGCGTTTGCGGCGCCGATCATCGAAGCGCTGCTGAGCGAATCGCCGGGCTACGGTGATCCGGCGCGCGAGCACTACACGCGGGCGCTGATCCTCGCGCCGACGCGCGAGCTGGCGGTGCAGATCGAGGACTCGCTGGTCGGGCTGACGTACCACACGCCGGTGACGACGGCCGCGGTCTACGGCGGCGTGGAAATGGGTCCGCAGGAGCGCGCGCTCCAGGCGGGCGTGGACATCGTCGTCGCCACTCCGGGACGCCTGATGGATCACATGCGGCAAGGCAACACCGACTTCGTGCGCGTGAACGTGTTCGTGCTCGACGAGGCGGACCGCATGATGGACATGGGCTTCTGGCCCGACGTGCAGAAGATCATGGCGGCGCTGCCGCCCGATCGGCAGACGCTGCTGTTCTCCGCGACCTTGCCGTCCGAGATCCAGCGGATGGCGAAGGAGATGTTGAAGGAGCCGCGTTACGTGCAAGTCGGCACGCGCGGCGGCGCGGCGCGGACGATCGATCACCAGATGGTGCAGGTCGAGCGTGACGCGAAGATCGACTGGCTGGCGACGTTTGCCAAGCGTGAGTCGGAAGGACCGGTGCTGGTGTTCGTGCGCCGCAAGATCGATGCCGATCGCGTGGCACGCCACCTGCAAGCGAAGAGCATTCGGGCGGCAGCGCTCCATGCCGATCGATCGCAGCAGGAGCGGTTATCGGCCGTGGAAGGGTTTCGATCCGGCAAGCACCCGGTGCTGGTCGCGACCGATATTGCCGCGCGCGGGCTCGACATCGAGGGCATCGCGCACGTCATCAATTTCGAAGTGCCGGATTCGCCGGAAACCTACGTGCACCGGGTGGGCCGCACGGGGCGCGCCGGCGCGTCGGGCCACGCGGTGACCCTCGTGTCGCCGCATGAGCAGCGGGCGTGGTCCGCTGTGGAGGCAGCCATTGGAATCAACGCAAGATAATCTCTCGGCGGCCGCGGCGCGCTTTGTCTCGTGCCGCTGGCGGAAGGCCGCGGAGGACGGCGTGCCGGATCACTGCACCCATCGGGACGTACTGCCGATGGCGGGCAAGGAAGGCTTCAGCGCCGACTCGTGGTGCCAGGACTGTGCGCTCTACAAGGCCAAGCGCATGCCGCGCAAGCGCGAAGAGCCGCAGCCGATGCAGCCGAACGACGACTGGCGGTTCCGCTACTAACCAGGTGCCGGTGCCGCGTGCCGGTGCCGGGTGCCAGGTGCCGGGTGCTAGGTGCCGGTGCCGGGTGCCGGTGCCACCGCAGCCGGATAGAATGCTGGGCGAATGAGCAGCCCAGGGCACATCCCCCGCTTTGCCCTCGCCTGTATCTTCCTGACCGCCGCACTGATCCCCGCGCTCGACTACGGCTTCGGTCCCGGCGACGAGACGATGATTGCGCGCCGCGAGATTCATCGCGGCATCCTCAACCAGACCGCGCGCACGCCGGATCGATACCGCTGGCTGGCCGCCGGCGTGATCGAAGCGCCGACGCGCGTGCTCGCGACGGTCATGCCGTACGACCGCGCCTACGACCGCGTGTCGTTCGTGTTCTATCTCGCGGCGATCACCGGCATGCTGTGGAGCCTCTATGCGTACTTGCGCGTGTGGTTCGGGGATCAGCCGGCGCTGATCGCCTCGCTCGTCGCGGCCTGCACCATCCGCATCACGATGCGGCAGCACGACTACGCGCCGTACTCGTACCTCGAGCCGACGTTTGTGGCGCTCGCGCTGCTGTTGATCCTGCACAAGCGGCACGTCGCGCTTGGCGTACTGATCGCGGTTGCGACGTTCAATCGAGAAACGGCGGTGTTTCTCGTCACCCTCTACCTGTTCACCAGTGATTTTTCGCAGCGCGCCTGGGTGCGCACGGCTACCTACGGCGCGATCTGGGCGGCAGGTTACGGACTCGTGCGCTGGGTCGGAGGCGATGCGGAGCGGTACTGGACGCTTGAACGGGTGTGGCGCACCAACATGTCGCAGCCGCAGCTGGCCGCGTACAACATCGCGTTGCTCCTCGGCGTGTTCTGGCTGCTCGCGCTTCTCGGCTGGCGGCATGCCCCTTCATTCGTGCGGCGGTCGGCGCTCGTCGCACCGTTCTACCTGGTCACGGTGGCACTCTGGGGGATCTGGTGGGAAGTGCGGCTGCTCATGCCGCTCTACCCGATGCTGTTCGGATTCGCACTGGCCTACCTGGTCGAGCGGAAGTGGCCGGCCTGGGCGCTCGCTGGAATTTTCGCCACCGTGATCGCCACGAGCGCCTCCGATTACAGCGTCCTGGTTCCGCAGCAGCAGATGCGCTACCAGATGCACGATGCGATCGTGAGCGGCACGGCGCCGGCTCCGCAGAAATATCGTCTCCTCGTCGCGAGGACGCTCGACCCGGTCATCACCGTCGCTACGCGTAACGGCGATCGCGAGCAGGCCTTCCGTCGCGTGTATTTCGCGTTTCACGTCTTCGCGCTGACCGCGCTCGTCGCAGGCGTCTATGCCTACGCGCGATTGTGGTACTCGACGGAAGCCTCGCTCATCGGCGCGCTGATCGTCGCGAGCACGCTGCATCTCGTCCTGCGCATGGGCGAGTACTGGGACTTCTCGCCCATTCCGGACCGCACCTGGTTTGCGCCGTGGTCGCTGCTCGAGCCGGTGTTCGTTGCGGCCGCGCTCATCGCCATCTACAAGCGCACGTGGCTCGCGCTGGGATTCGTCATCGCGCTTGCCCTGGCGAACAGCGCCGCTGCCCCGTTGCTGGCCGGCTTGCCGCCGTTGACGATCGAGGCAAACCTGCAGCATCTGCCGTCGACGCTGATTAACCTTGGGTTGTTCCTGGGTCCCGCAATAGTGCTGGCGATGCGCGGCTTCAGCGACACGCCGCGGTTCGCGCAGCGCGCGCTGCTTGCCGGCGTTCCGCTCGTGATCGCCGTTGCCCTCTTCGGCTATTGGTGGGATGTGCGGCTGTTGACGCCGCTCTATCCGCTGCTCACTCCGGCCCTACTCGCGGGCATGTTCAAGCCGACACCACCTGTCATTTGACGGCAGGGATCGGCTTTCCGAATCCATCCACCTTCCCACTCGCGCGATCGACGACATGCGCGAGGACCGGGACGTAGCGATCCCAGCTCGAGACGATCGGGCCCTCCGGCGGGAACCGATATGGAAAGAACGGGCGCGGCGTCATGATCAGGAACAGCGCGGCCGCCGACGCCGCAGACACCCCGATGATCGCCCGACTCGCCCATCGCGCTGTGGCTGTGGTGCTCGCAAATACCGGCAGCAGCAGGATGAGCATCGCCGGGGCGAGGTATGTCGCGTGCCGGAAACCGGCGGCGAATCCTCCAAAGTTGTTCGTCATGGCCAGCGACGCTCCGAGGCTCAGGATGGTGCCGCCGAGCAGGACGATGTGCACGCCGCGGGTGCGGGCCCAGTAACGCCACCCGAGCACACCGGCAATCACGCCGAGCAGGAGCGTCGGCGCGTACGAAAAATAGCCCTTCTCCGCAAACATCGCCTTCCACGCGTAGTCGACGAGATCGGAAAGCGACGCATGGTTCATGTTGCCGCTGAGTGTCGCGGACGTGAACCGGCTGCCTTCGTAGTTGAAGAGCTCGCTATGAAAGCCTCCAGGGATCAGATTCCCGGTCTGAGGGATGTTGATCAGGGCGTGCAGCAGCAGGGGCACGGCCAGGCCCGCCGCCCACGGCATGATCCGTTGGCGCGAACGCATCGCCGGCTTGGCGAGCAGATAGACGAGCGTGAGTGGGACAAACGACACCACCGGCAAGACTTCCACCGTCACCAGCAACCCGAGCGTCACCCCCAGCAGTGACAGTCGCGCGGTCGTGAGCCGGCCGGCATCCAGTTCGAGCAGCAACAGCGCCAGCAACGTCACCAGGAACCCGGCGACTTCGTGGTTGTTCGTCACGAGGCCGTACGGCAGCATCCAGCTGCCGAGCGGCAGCACGAACGCGCAGACCAGGCTCCACCCCGGCGTGACACCACCGCTGCGGAAGATCACGTCGAACACCACGATCGTCAGCGCCAGCGTGACGCCGTTGGTCAGCGCGGTGAACAGGTAATACGCAAGATCGAACGGCGCGGTGTTCCAGAAATGCAGCCCGAACTTCGACAAGACCCAGAACACCGGCGACTGCAGCGTGGCAAGCAGCGGCGGCTGATGCGAGTAGAAGTGCCCGTTGTAGAAGATGCGATCGCCGGTGCCGTGGAACTTTGATTCTTCGAGGTAGTAGTTATGGCGCTCGACGAGGCTTTCGATCGTGCCAAGCCGGGCGAACTCGTGATCGTCGGTCGCGGCGACCCTGGTGATCAGTGCGATCGGCAGCCACGCGGCGAGAAAGATCCAGCGCGCCCGGTTAATCGGAGAACTCTCGGGCCAGCTCGACCCACTCACCCTGCGGGGCCAGCCGTTCGTAGGCGCGCCAGTGCGCGCGCGCATCCGCGGAGCGGCCCATTTTCTCGAGCGTCACCGCGAGGTAGAAGTGCGCGTCGGCATAGTCGGAGTTGAGCGCCAGCGCTTCGCGATACGACGCTTCGGCCTGGGCGTACTGCGCGTGATCGTGATGGATGTTGCCGAGGTTGAAGTGCGCTTCGAAGTAGGACGGATCGAGCACGATGGCGCGCTCGTAGAGGGCCTGCGCCTCGGCCAGCTCATCGCGGGAATAGCGGATGTTCGCCAGGTTGATGAGTGCGGCGACGAGGTCCGGATCTTCTTCGAGGGCGCGACGATAGGCCTTGACGGCTTCATCCGTACGCTCCGGCGTCCCATCGTCAAGCAACGAGCCCATCAAGAAATACTGTTCGGCGACGCTGATCGCTCCGAACGCACCGGTGCCGATGGTGCCCAAGGTGCCCGGGGTGCCGAGGGGAATCGTGCCTTGGGTGCCGGGTGCCTGAGCGCCAAGGGGCGGGGTGCGGCGCGGCTTCAGCTCGATGATGCGCGCAGGTTGCGCGTCGAGGCGGAAGTCGAACGCCAGCTGACCCGATCGCGATGCCTGCAGCGTACGGACGATCGCCTTGAACGGCGTGCCCTGCTGCAACTCGCCGGCGACCTGACGCAGCGTGGTGAGATCGGTGAAGGCGTAGAAGCGATCGCTACCGCTCGACGCGACCGGCTTCAGCAGGCCGCACGTTTCGAGGTAGCGCAGATGATCGAGGCGCAACGCGGGATACATCGCGAGAATGTCGCGATGGCTATAGCGCAGGGTGGTGAGATCGGCCATCGATCGGCTTCACAATGATGCACTTTCGTGCGCAAGTCAATGATTGCTGAACCCTGATGCACGGCCACGGCGCCATCGCGGTCATGGCGCACAGCGGTCGCGCGCTGCCTCGGCGAGCGCGGCACGCACGTCTTCGCGGCTCATCGCATACGAAAACAGCGTGTACCCAATGCGTTCGGAAGGCCTCACCGCGCGCAGGGGGGCAAACGGATCGCCGCACAGGAAGACGCCTTGCAAGTACGTGGCTGAAATCACAAAGACGTCAGCTCGACCGTGGTCATCGAGTAGCGATCGCCAGTCTGCAACGCGCACGCTGTAGGCGGCGAGCGGAGCCGACCCAAAGTACGCCACGCCAACGCGCGCGCCGGCATGGGCTGCCTGCCAATCGCGCAGACGCAGCAAGTCTTGCCCCCAGTCGAGGTTTGAATCGACAACCTTGGTGTACCCCGAGCTCGGGCCGCCGGCCAGTTCATTGAGATAGGCCAGGTGCTGTGGCGCGATCGACGCACACGCGGCGGCCTGCCCAAGCACCAGGACGGTCATCGCCGCCACCGCATGCCTTCGGTCGCCCATCGCCTGAACGGCCCACGCCATTCCGGCAACGACGGCCAGCACGAATGGCGCAAGCACGTAGCGCATGCCGAGATCGCGATGTCCGAGCATCGCGACCCCGACAAATGCGACGACGGCAATGACGATGACCTGGGTTTCAGGGTCGCGCAGCCCCCGACGGGCCGCGAGCGTCAGGAAAGCGCCGAGCGCCACGAGTTCGACGATCGTGCTCTTCAGCGCGATCACGACGGGGAAGAAGTACCACCAGCCATGCTGCGAGACCTGGCCGAGCAGGAACGCTTCCTGCCCGCCGCGATCGAGGTAGGCTTGCGCAGCGATTCCTTTGACGAGGATCGGCGCGGGCACGTTTCCCAGATGGTTGATGGGCATGAGCGCCCACCCATGCCACCCCCACGCGACGACGAGCGCGGCCACGAGCACCGTCAGGTCGCGGCCGATACGCCGCTCGCGCCAGCGCAGGGCGAACATCACGACGCACACCGCAAACAGGATGATCGCGGAATACTTGGTGGCGAGCGCGGTCCCAAGCGCGAACGCCAGCATCAGAGCCCTCGGCCACGAGCGCTCGCTCACGTAGCCGATCAATGCGGCAACCGCCACCAAGAAGGCGAGCGTAAACGCAGCATCGGTCGTCGCCAGGGACGAGTGGGCGATGACGTTCGGCGACAGCGCGACGATCGACGCGGCCGCGATTCCGGCAAGCAGGCGGTGTCGCAGCGCGGCCCAGAGCAGCACGCACAGCACCAGCGGCACGGCCACCAGCACGATCGCGCGGCGCCGGGCGCGATCGACGCGCCCCGCAAACACGCCCGCGTCGGTGTGTTCGAGCGCGATCGGTTCCAGGACGGATCGCGTCCACAGGACGTGGACCGGCAACGGCGCCACGCCCAACTCCGCGAACCCGCGCCGGTAGTCTTCGACCAGGTTCGTGCGGCCGAGGAACATGTAGAGCGACTCATCCCACGTGGCGCTATTCGCCCGCGCGCTCTGGACGTTGACAAGGACAGTCACGCCGGTCAGGACGACGGCCGCAAGCACGATCGCGGCGATCGGTTTGCGTGCTACCTTTGTCGGCGGTGACGAAGGCCGCGCATCGATCACGACCGACGCTCCGCGTCGCGGCCGTCACTGCTGCCGCCATCCTGTTCGCGCCGCTGCTCTACCCGCTCGTCACCGGCCGCGTCTTCACGCGTGACGATCTCGCCGCCCTGCACCTGCCGTTCCGTTACTTGTACAGCCAGGCGCTGCACGACGGCCGGTTCCTGTTGTGGACGCCGGCGTATCATGCCGGGTTCTTTCTCCATGGCGCGGGCGAGGCCGGCATGGCGCATCCGCTGCACCTGCTGTTGTACCGCCTGCTGCCGCTTGGCGCGGCGTTCAACCTCGAGATCATCAGCTCGTACGGGTTCTTGTTTGCGGGGATGTACTTGCTGTGGCGGGCGCTGGAACTCCCGGTCGAGGCCGCGCTCGTGGGCGCGATGCTGTCGGCGTTCAGCGGCTTCACGGTGTACAACCTGATGCACGTCAACCATATCGCAACGCTCGCACACGCGCCATGGTTGCTGCTCGCCTGCCATGGCGTGCTGACGTCGGGTCGCCGCGCGCGGTGGTGTGCGCTTGCCGCGCTCGTCACCGGCTCCCAGATCCTCGCCGGCAATCCGCAATACATGTGGCTGACGCTGATCGCCGCGGTGTGTTTTTGTGCGTGGCAGTGGCGTCGCGACACGGGCGCCGCACCGTTGATGCTGTTGGGGGCGGCGGCGATCCTGGGCGTGATGATCGGCGCGGTGCAGCTGCTGCCGTCGCTGGAGTTCTTCGGCGATTCGGCGCGCGCGGTGTGGTCGCCGGAGCAGGCGCTGTCGTTTTCGCTGTCGCCCTGGAACGTGATCCAGCTGTGGGCGCCCTTCTTCTTTCAGCATCGTGTCTACGCCCCCGGCGAAGACCTCCTGCCCCACGAATTCATCGTCTATAACGGGGCGTTGTGCACCGTCGCACTCGCGTGGATTGCGGTGCGATGGCGTGACCTTCAGCATCGCGCGCTTGCCAAGGCGCTGCTGATCTTTGCTGCCATTGCGGCGGTGCTCGCGTTGGGCCGGTATGGCGGCGTGTATCCGTTGATCGCGCAACTGCCGATCATGAGCGGCTTCCGGGCATCCTCGCGCCACATCGTGCTCGTGCAATGCGCCATGGCCGGGCTTGCGGCGATCACCGTCGCCGACTGGATCACGATCACGAGGAACCACGTGCACATCGAACCTCGGCGGCTCTGGCCGGTCTTTCTCGTCATCGCGCTGGCGATCGGAACGGTGCTGGTCGGCGCATGGCTCTCCCGGACGTCGCCGCAATTTTCCACGCCGATGCGATCGATACCGTTCGCGCTCAGCGTGGTGATCGTCGCCGTGCTCGCGGCGCTGGTACCCCGCGGGGGATGGTTCGCGATCTCGACGATCGTCATCGTGTCTGCTGTCGACCTGTCGGCGTGGGGGTACTCGTATGCCTACAGTTATGGCCCTCTGCGATCGATCGACGAGCTGCAGCGCGAGGCGCAAGTACCACCGCAGGCGGAGCGCGGCGACATGATCCCGCTGGTCGCAGGCGGACGGGACTATCTCGCGATCCTGCGCGGCTTGCGGCTGATCAACGGCTACACGGGGTTGTATCCGCGCACCACCACCGACTGGGGCCGGCCCGACGTGGAGAGACGCGCCGGCCTCCAATGGCGCGGCGACGGCGATCACTGGCAGCGCGTCGAGGACGCGCTCCCCCGTGCACGGATGGAGAGCGACGGCGGCGATACGGGGCAGGCGCGGGTCATCACCGAGGCACCCGGGTACTTCGAGGTCGACACGTCGGCACCGAGCGCGCAGCGATTGATCTTCACCGAGCGCTACCACCGCGCGTGGCGCGCACAGGTGGACGGCACGGCCGTGATGCCAATGGCGGTGTACGGCGACTTTCTCGGCGTGCCGCTTCCCGAAGGCGCGCACCATGTGGTCGTCGAGTTTGCGCCTGCCAGCTTCAGGCGCGGATGGCAGATCAGTTTGTTCGGTTTGCTGCTGACGGCTGTAGCAACGTCCGTAGCAGCGGGCCCCACAAGACGCGGCCCAGGTACGACGACCCCTTAGGCGACAAGTGCCCGTAGTCGATCACCATCAGATCGAGCGGGCCCGCCTCGGGCACGACCGCAAGGCAGGTCTTGTGATCGCGACACAGCTGTTCGAGCAGTGACACGTAGCGGACGTGCGGCAACGTGCGGACGCGCGCGGCCAGCTGGCGGTCGATGTCGAACCCGCCAAGGTACAGCCCCTCGGAGACGTAGGCGGCGTGGTCGATCATGTGATTGCTGGCGTACACGCGCGGCAGCGTCGGATCCCACATCGGCGACGGCCCAACGACGATCACCTGCCTGGCCCCGAGTTCGAGCACCTTGCCGGTGAGCGCGGCCCAGTCCGTGTCGAGGTGTTCCGCATTCTGCGCGAGGATGACGAGGTCGGGGCGAAGCGCGCTGATCTGCTGCATCGCGTAGCGATCGGCAATGGCGCAGCGATGATCTTCGACGCTCTCGTCGAAATCCTCGATCTGGGCGCGGCAGGCAGAGGTCGCCACCTGCGCCAGCGTTGTCTCCGGCGGCAGGTTTTCGCGGAGGCCGAGCGACAGCGCCTGCGCAAATGAGTCGCCCCACAGCATCACCGTGTGGGCGCGGCCCTTCTCGATGCAGGAGGGCGCCAGCGACGTGCGCACCGAGCGGTGGTCGCGATCGTTGAAGTCACATTCGAATCGATACGGCACGCCGAGGCTGTGATAGTGCATGCGCTCGTAGTAGTCGACGAGCCTCGCCGCATCGTTGCGGTTCAACGGACGATTGATGAAACCGCCGCGATCGTTGACAACGTAGCCGACGGCGAAGAGCGCGGTCATGGCCAGCGCGAGCGGCGGGATGCTGATCCGGCTGCTGAGCCGAAACCGCACGGGACGCTCGACAAGCACGTAGGTGAGGTACGCGAGCATGACGCTCGCCCCGAGCAACGCGCCTCGCATCGACGGCGACGGCGGCGTCGACGACACGATCTTCGCAAACGACAGCAGCGGCCAGTGCCAGAGGTAGAGCGGATAGCTGATCAACCCGATCCACACGACGGGCCGCAGCGAAAGGATCGCGCGATTCACCCAGGCGGCGGGACCGGCGGCGATCAGCAGGCACGCGCCGAACACCGGCAGCATCACCCAGAAGCCCGGAAACATGCTGGTGCGGTCGATCAGGGCGACAGCAACCGCGATCATCGCAAAGCCTGCGACAGAAGCAGCATGACGCCACCGCTCCGTCACGATCTCCATCGTCGAGCACGCGAGCGTGGCGCCGGCCAGCAACTCCCAGAATCGCGTCCAAGGGGCGTAGAAGGCCGCGGTGCGATCGGACTGCACGGTGACGATAGCGACCGCGAACGAGGCGAGGCCGATGCCGACCGTCGCGGCGATCGGGCCGCGCCGCCAGCGGGCCGCGAGCGCGAGCAGCAGCGGCCACACGAGGTAGAACTGCTCTTCGACGCCGAGCGACCAGAGATGCAGCAGCGGCTTCAGGTCCGCGGACACATCGAAGTAGCTCGATTCATTCCACAGCTCGATGTTCGACAGGAACGCGGCGCCGGCCGCGACGTGCTGCCCGACGCGCGCGTAATCGTCGGCGTAGAGCAGGAACCATCCGGCGGTGAGCACGGACACGAGCACGAGGGTGAGAGCCGGGAAGATGCGGCGGATGCGGCGGGAATAGAAATCGGCGAGGCTGAATCGATCACCTCGTAACGCATCGACGATGATGCCGGTGATCAGGTAGCCGGAGATCGCAAAGAAGATGTCGACGCCGACGAATCCGCCGGGCAGCGCGGTGGGGAACGCGTGGTACACCAGCACGGTGCTGACGGCGATCGCCCTGAGCCCGTCGATGTCAGGACGATAGCGCATCGTCCCTTCGGTCCTGGCGCCAGTCGTCAGTTCTCGTACACGGGCGTTCCGGCGCCGCGCCCCTCGACCCGGCGACCTGGCATGTCTGCCTCGAGCGCCACGAACAATGTCAGCGTCCCCAGCAGTGCCAGTGTCTGGTGATACGTCAGCAGCACGGCTGGGATGAACGCCCATGGAGTAATCACGTGAAGCAGCGCGATGACGGGCCAGGCCGCGCCGATGAGCAGCATGACGGACCTGCCAAACTCTCCTTGCCGCTTGAACAAATAGAAAACCGCCGGCGCCATCAGCGCAAAGGTATAAGGCTTCAGCCGAGGAAGGACCAGGTGAACAGCCAGAAACGAAAACGCAAACAGCGTTTCGCCCCTGGCAAGGCTGTCCGGCTCTCGGCGAGTCAGCGTGATCGCTCCGACGACCAGAAGCGCAACGCACGCGAGCGCGATCGGCTCAGTCCTCACCAGCGACTGCACTTCGTTCGGCCACTTCAAGATCTGTCCTATGAAATACGGAAACGCAGGCTGGGTGATGTGCCCGACCTCCAACGCCGCCGCATACTGAGACGGCAGCGTCCCCGTCACTTGACGCAAGTAAGAGGGGGCCAGGGCCGGACGGCCAAACGTCAAGATCGTCCAGACCAGTACAAAACACCCCACGCCAACACTCACCGCTCGTACACGCTCACGCCACGATGTCTGCAGGAACAGAAAACTGGAGAAATACACCACCGGCAGCAACTTGATGGCCGCAAGGATGCTCAGCCATGCGGCGGCACGACCGTAGTTCCGCCGAGACACCGAGTGAAACGCCAATGACACAGGGATTGCGAAAAGTATCTCAACGTTGCCGCTTTCGAGCCCCCACACGGCGCCGGCAAATATGCCGTATGCGCAGGCCACCGCGAGTGGCCAATCACGCGGTTGAACTCGCCAGAGCGGAACGCACAAGAGCAACACAGCTAAGTACACGATGGGATAACTCGAAAAGACCGGCGTCCACCTGCACGCAATTCCGAAGACGTTGAGCAGCAGCGGTGGATACGTCCAGGAAAATCCACGCGCCAAATGCGTATCTTGGTACGGGTCACGTCCAGCGGCATCGCTTTCCGCAGCCTGGCAGTAAAGCTGGGCGTCCCATCCGTGTGCCTGGTGAAGAATCGCGCGATTGCCGATCGAGGTCAGTGCCAGACACAACACCGCCACGGCGACCGATACGCTGGTGATGCCATGCTCTCTCTTCACGGAATCACCCAGCCAATCGAACGCATGCACAAAGCGACCTGCACGGCCGCACATGCGAGTGCCGTCTGTGTCAGACGCGCGTCGCCAGCCACCGCCTTCGCGACCAGCGGCAGCCACAGGGTGCCCAGAAAGATCCACAGCCTCTGCACTTCACCCCGGTTCACACCGAGCCCGTCCAACACCAGCAGAGTCACGATTGCGGCGACGGCCGTGGTCACGCCGCGGCCCTGCCGCCACGAACCGAACTTCAGCGCAATGGCGATGCTGGCCGCAGGTCCGAGCCCGAAGAAGAAGTCCTTGAGATTGTGCAGGAGCCAGAATCCGTACGGGCGCTGTTCGGTGAGGTTGAATTCCTTTGCGACCGTCATCGAAAACCGGTACGCGGCAATCAAGTCGAGGTGAAACGCCTGAAACAACACCACATAGGTCGCCACCACGGGCACCGCGACGGCACAAATACCGACCAGCAGCCGGATCGGAGCAGTGCGACGACGACGGGCCAGCTCGATGCACCCTGCAAGTCCGCAGAGCCCTCCGAACAATGGCAGTGGATCGAAGAGTAATAGCGCAGCTAGAGCCACGCCGCACGCGAGCGCCCACGCGAGCCGCTCGGTTCGCAGATAGCACCCGGCCAACGCGATCGGCAGAAGCATCAGCAATGGCGCAATGGTATTCATCAGCGGGAGAAAGAAGATGCGAGCCGGATAGAACAGGTAAAGGATCAACGCCAGCATCGCAACGCGTTCATCCTCATACCACTGGCGCGCCACGACGTACAGCGCCGCTCCTCCTGCTGACGACAGCAGTACGAGCAATCCAGCGAGCACGGCCGTGTTCTCACTGACCGCCCGGAGGGCGAACATCAACAGGACTTTGCCCGGGAGATTCGTGCGCACATGCCCGGGCAGGTGATTGCGGATTTCATGGAAGCGTCCGAGATAGTCCTGCCAGGAGTACTCCAACGAGACGGAATAGAAACCGTTTGCCGTCACGCTGGCTACCTTGTCGGACACGCCGAACGGTGCAATCGCGAGGTAGAGCGCCTGGCACACCAGCGCACCACACACCCATGCCGAAGCCGCGGCCCACCGCCGAGAGCTAAACCACGGTTCGGTGAGCCGCCACAGAGCGATGGTTACCGCTGCAGTGATGATCGCCGCCGCAACAGAGATCATGTCCGGCCGGCGCACGTAGGTGTAGGCCCATCCTCCGCCTGGTGCAAACAGGAAGAGTTCGATGTCGCTCAACATTTCGTATCGCCGCGCATTATGTCAAAAAGATAGCCAGCCGATTCTCGGCACGACCACGCTAGATCGCAGCACTCATCGCCTCAGCTGAAGCGAAGCGGTTTGCAGGTGAGCTGTTCAGCGCCTGGATGATCGCGTGGCCGGCCGGTTCAGGGACACCGGCGGGAGTGTCCGGCCGGGTCTGCAGCATCTGGCCAATCAACTCGGGCAGCGACGCGGCCTTGAATGGCAATTGCCCCGACACCATGAGATACGCAAGCACGCCGATCGTGAAGACATCGGCGCGCGCATCGGGCGCCGCTCCCATCATCACTTCCGGCGCGAGATACGGCAGCTCGTTCGCGCTCGCCTCCTGCCCGCGCAATTCCTGCTCCCGCATTGTCGCCAGCACGTCCTGCACCGACTTGATGCCGGCCGATGACATGACGATGCGTTCGGGGACGGTGAGCTGGAGGCGCAGCATGTCGGGGTTGATGCCGGACACGAAGCCGCCGTGCGCGTGCAACGCGGATGCGGCATCGAGCATCTGGCGGATCAACGCAGACGCGCGCGGCCACGGAAAGGCGCCGCTCTCCGCCATCGCCTGGCGAAGGCTCGGGCCTTCGATCAAGTCAGAGACGAGGTAGACGCCCCGCTCGTCCTCACCGAAATCACGCACCTGCAGCACGTTGGGATGCGACACCTGCAGCGTGCGGGCTTCGAGCAGGAAGCGCGCACGGACGGCGTCCCAGTGCGGCTGATCCTCGCGCTTGAGCACGCGGATCGCGACCGGCACGCCGAGCGCGCGATGCGCGCCGCGATACACGAGGCTGCCGAGGCGGCCGCGGCCGATCAGCGGACCGAGCTCGTACCGCGACAGCAAGCCTGATTCGATCGGCGACGCGGCGGTGACCGGCGTAGCTCCGACAGCAGCGCGCAGCGCATCGATGAACTGCTCCACCGATGACCATCGATCCACGCGCTCCTTTGCGAGCGCCTTCATCACCACATCATCAATGGCCGGGGGGAGTGAATGCAGGCGTTTGGTGGGCGCAGTGACCTCTCCAGACAGCGCCTGATTGATCAACGTGGCCTGGTTACCCGCATCGAACGGACGCGCGCCGGTCAGCATCTCGTAGGCGATGACGCCGAGCGCGTAGATGTCGGTGGCCGGGCTCACGTCCTCGCCGCGCATCTGCTCCGGCGCCGCATACGCGAGCGTGCCAAGAAAGAACGCCGGATCGGTCAGTCGCGTTTCGTCGCTCGTC
>CAZBYY010000034.1:0-19487 GCA_964495855.1 uncultured Acidobacterium sp.
TGAGCGCGCCGGTGACCGTATCGCTCTTGATCGTCTGCATGACGCCGATCGCGCCCCAGGCCGGCAGCACGCGCACGTTGGGGCCCATCGCCTTCAGCGCATCGATCGTGTTCTGCGGCATGCGGCCTTCGATCGACACTTCGATCTCGGCGCCCGGCTTGTAGAAGTTCGGGCTGGCGTCGAGCGAGAACCGCGGTGCCTCGATCGCCTGTTGCACCGGCAGCTGGAAGTCGATCAGGTTGACGAGCACCTGGAATTCCGTCTGGCCGATCGTCTCTCCGCCCGGCGATCCGAAGACAAACGCCAGCTTGCCGTCCTTCAGGACCACGATCGGCGAGTTGTTGAGCAGCGGGATCTTGCCGGCGCCGACGTAGTTGGCGTCGGTCGGGTACGGCGACGTCGATCCGAGGCGCATGCCGTTGTTCAGCAGGAGTCCCGTGTTGCCGACGACGACGTTGTTGCCGAACAGGCCGCCAAGCGTCGGCGTCACGCCGACGGCGTTGCCGAATTTATCGACGATCGAGAAGCTGGTGGTGTGTTGTTCGACGTCGTAGCGTTCCGGAAACGCCTTGTCGCCTTTTGGTGCCGCCGTCGACGGACGACCCTCGGGCGCGCCGGGCTCCGGATACGCGCCTGCCTTGTTCATGTCGATCAACGCGCTGCGTGATGCGGCGTACGGTTTCGACAACATGCCAGCCGTGGGGATCACGGTGAACTTGGGATCGGCGACGTATTTGTAGATGTCGGACTTGGCGACCTTGATCGCTTCGATCATCGCGTGCTCGGCCTGCGGCGAGCCCGACCCGAACGACGCCATGTTGAAGCGTTCGACGAGGTTCGCCTGCATGAGCACTTCGAATCCGCCGCGCGACGTCGCCGGATTGCTGTAGACGTCGTAGCCGCGATAGGTGGTGTGAAGCGGCTCGGTCCACTGCGGTTGATACGCGGCCAGGTCCGCCGCCGTCATCACGCCGCCGTTCGCCTTGAAGAACCGCTCGAACTCCTGCGCGATGTCGCCCTTGTAGAAACGATCGAACGCCACCTGGATCGCCTGCGAGCGGGTTGCCTTCTTCGTCAGCGCCTGTTTTTCGGCGTCGACCAGCTTGCGCAGCGTCGCCGCGTAATCAGGATTGCGATACAGCTCGCCGGCCTTGATCGGCTGCCCGTTCGGCAGGAAGATCTTTGCCGTCGTCGGGTACTTGGCCAGGTTGGCCTTGCCGCGATCGATCGACTGCGCGAGCATCGGGTCGATCGGGTAGCCCTTCTCGGCGTATTCGATCGCCGGCGCAAACACCTCGGCGATGCTCATCGTGCCGAGGCGATCGAGCAACGACAGATAGCCGCCAAGATTTCCGGGCACGATGCCGGCGTTCATGCCGGCATTGAGCGTCTCCGGCGTCATCTCCTTCGGCTTCAGCGCCATTGGCGCCGCGCCGGCCATCGACAACGACTGCACCTTGCCCGACTTCTTGTCGTAGATCGTCATGAAGCCGTTGCCGCCGATGCCGTTCATTTCAGGCTCGCCGAGACCCGCCATCGCGCCGACGGCAACCGCGGCGTCGAACGCGTTGCCGCCCTTCAGGAGCATCTGCAGCCCGGCAGACGAGGCGATTGGGTGACCGGTGGTGACGACGCCGTTCAGGGCGGCGACGGCTGGGCGCGTGTAAAAGGTGCGATTCGACGCGGGCGCTTCGGCAGCCTGCTGCTGCGCGAGGCTGATCGCGCCAGCGGCGGTGAGCAGGACGGCAACGGCAATCGTGGCGCGCTTTAGTTGGATCATCGGTCGGCTCCTCGGCGCGAAGCATAGCACCGGGCCGTTGCGTCGGCACCGGGGTTGATATACTCGCGAGCACTTTGGTTGGGAGGATGCTGATGCGGACGATTACTGCCTCGTTGATTGTTTCGGCCCTGGCGATGCTGCTCGGTGCCGAGCGGGTGACGGCCCAGGCGCCGCAACAAGCGACGCCCCAGGTCACGGCGATTCGCGCCGGGCGGCTCCTCGACCCGGAAGCGGGGCGCATGCTCACCAACCAGACGATCGTCATCGAGGGCAATCGCATTCGCGACGTCGGTCCGAACGTCGCGATTCCGCCCGGCGCGCGCGTGATCGACCTGTCCCGCATGACGGTGATGCCCGGTCTCGTGGAAGCGCACAACCACCTGGCCCTGACTTACAAGCCGGTGCCCGAGAACAACATCTACTACTACACCTACGTGCAGGAATCGACGGCGCTGCGCGCGATCCAGGCCGCGTCGAACGGCATCCAGATGCTCGCCTCGGGCTTCACGATCGTGCGTGACATGGGCAACAACGCCAATTACGCCGATAGCGCGTTGCGCCAGGCGATCGAGCAGGGATGGATCCCGGGTCCGACGATCATCAACTCCGGCATCATCATCGGCGGCATGGGCGGGCAGTTCTTCCCGACCCCGGAGATGGCCAAAGACCACAACATCGTCTATCCCGAGTACCTCGATGCCGACACGCCGGATGAGATCGTGAAGGCGATTCGTCAGAACGTGCTGTTTGGCGCCAAGGTCATCAAGATCTGCGTGGACTGCAAGCCGTACGGCTACACCGCCGACGAGATCCGGTTCGTGATTCGCGAAGCGGCGAAATCCGGGATGAAGGTCGAGGGGCATGTGCAAACCGCGCGCGGCGCGCGCGCAGCCGTCGAGGCGGGCATCTGGTCGATCGCGCATGACACCGCATTGGACGATGAAGTGCACAAGGTGATGGCGCAGAAGGGCATCTTCCGAGCGGGCACCGAGACGCCGACGGGACTGGCCGGCCACCCGGTCACCGAACAGGCGTACCAGCACCGGCTCGAGATGTTGAAGAACGCCTACGACAACAAGGTGCCGCTCACGTTCTCAACCGATGCCGACTACTGGGTCGAGGGCAAGACGCGCGGTGAGTTGTGCCTGGAGTTCCTGAAAACGTGGATCGACGCGAAGATCCCGAATGCCGACGTCCTTCGGGCCATGACGGTCAACGGCTACAAGGTCGCCGAGACGCAGGACACGCGCGGGCCGATCAAGCCCGGGTTCATGGCCGACATGATCGCCATGCCAGGCAACCCGCTCGATGACCTGAACGCGCTGAAGAACGTGGAGTTCGTCATGAAGGACGGCGTCGTGTTCAAGGACAAGGGCGTGGTCACGCCCATGTCGTTCTTTCACGCCGGCCCCGTCAACGGATGGAGAATTCGTTAGCGGTGATGTGATCGGCGACGCGGATCGCCTGTGCCACGATCGTCAACCCCGGGTTCACCGCGCCTGATGAGGGGAAGAACGACGCATCGACGACATAAAGGTTGTCGAGATCGTGGGCCTTGCAGTAGGTGTCGAGCACCGAGGTGCGCGGATCGGTGCCGAACACCAGCGTGCCGCACTGGTGCGTGGTGTTCTTGTTCTTGTGCGAGTGCGTCATCACGATCCAGAACCCCAGCTCCAGCAGGATGCGCTTCGTCTCGTCGACGAGCTCGGCATGGGCTTGCAGGTTGTTCGGCGAGTACTGCAGCCGGATCCGGCCGTCAGGCTCGACCGTCACGCGGTTGTCTTCGCGCGGCAGATCTTCCGTCATCGCCAGCCAGTCCACGCCGCGCGCCACCCATGCATCGAACGCCCAGAGCGGCACCTCGGGCATGCGCGCGATCAGCGATCCGAAGCGCGCCATGAAGTCGCGCTGCGCGGCCTGCGCCATCACGCCGTGCGTGCGGCCCTGCGACTGAATCTGTCCGAGTGGGTATTGCACCCGCCGCCCCTTGAGATAGAAATCGTTGATCGCAACCGTCTTCTGGAAGACGGTGTCGTTCACCCGGAACGGGTGAAATCCCTGCAGCATGGTGGCCAGGTGCGCCATGTAGCGCTTGCCGACCAGGCCCGATGAGTTGGCAAGGCCTCGCGGATGCCGGTCGTTCGCCGACTTGAGCAGCAGCGCAGCGGAGTTGACGGCTCCGCATGACACGATCACGAGCGGCGCCGACACGGTTTCCACGCTTCCGTTGCGCTCGATCTCGACCGATTCCACCCGCGTACCAGCGGCGTTGGTCGTGAGCTTTCGCGCGGTGGCATTGGTCCACAACGTCACCGCCGCATTCGCCATCGCCGGCCGCACGCCGCACACTTCCGCATCGCCCTTTGCGTGGATCTTGCACGCGAACGAGTTGCACGCGTTGCAGAAGATGCAGTTCTCCCGCAGCGCGAGGGGCAACGGCGAGGGATGCAGCCCTTGCGCCTTCAGTTGGTCGACGATGTGGCCGACGACGGGGGAGTGGGGAACCGGTGGGAGCGGATAGGGATTGCGCGGACCCTCGGTCGGATCTGCGCCCGCCTCGCCGCGCACCGAGTACATCGCTTCCGCGCGATCGTAATACGGCGCAAGCGTGTCGTAGTCGATCGGCCACGCCGGCGACACGCCGTCGGCGTGCTGTATCTCGTGGAAGTCCTGCGGACGCAGCCGGTACATCACCGTGCCCCAGAACTTGGTGTTGCCGCCGACGCAGTAGTGCGTGTACGGGCGGAACGCCTGGCCGCTTTCGTCGAGCCAGGTGTCGGTCGTGCGGTAGCGGAGGTCCTTCCACACCGCGGCGGGATTCCAGTTCTGGTCTTCCTGCGGGATGAAGTCGCCGCGTTCGACGATCAGGATCCTTGCGCCGGTGGCCGACAATTCGCGCGCGATCGTGCCGCCGCCGGCGCCGCTGCCAATGATGATGACGTCAAAACCCTGCATGCGTGTTCAGGCCGCCCCTGGGGGACCTCAGGAGCGGTGATCGTTCAGCGACCCGTAGATCTGGTCCATCAGCAACTGGTCTTCGAGCGCACGCTCGAGGCTCATCTCGGGCTGGCGCCCGGCCTGGATCGAATCACGCAAGTCGCGATACATCGCCTGGTAGCCGCGAATGTCGCGGAAGCCGGGGAAGGTGAGCTGCGGTGCGCCGCGGCCGTGCACGAACAGGATCGCGCCGTTCGACTCGAAGGTGATCGCGCCCTCGCGCCCCATGATCTTCGACATGCGGAGTCCCTTGAAGATCGACGGGATCTCGCGCGAGTACATCACCGTGCCCACGGCGCCGTTGTCGTACGCAAACGAGGCCAGCATCGTCTTGGCGCGGCTGTCGGGTTCCTTGCGAAGCGGCGTCGGCCGGAAGCCCGTGGCACGGGTGATCTTCGGGCCCAGGCTATTGGCGACGTGCAGCCAGTGGATGCCTTCTTCGAAAAACGCATCGCCGCCGGCGATCGATTCATCGTTGCGCCAGTCGTCGGCGCGCTTCATGCGCCACGCAATGGTGCTGAAGCTGGCCAGGAGCATGTCGCCGATCACGTCGTCGGCCAGCAACTGCCGCAGTTTCACGGCGAGCGGCTTGTAATGGTCGTTCTCGCCGACCAGGACGATCTTCTTCGCGCGGTCGCGCGCCTCGATCGCGACGCGGTAATCGGGCGTGGTCAGGAACGCCGGTTTTTCGACGAGCACGTGCTTGCCGGCGGCCAGGGCCTTCAGCGTGAGGTCGAGGTGGAATTTCGGCGGAATGGCGACGACGACTGCGTCCACCCTCGGATCGCTCAGCGCTTCCGCGTAGTCGCCATAACTGCGTGCGCCACCATACATGGCGCGGAAACGCTCCGCCTTGGCCTTGTCGCGGCTCGCATAGCTACACTCGATCCCGCTGTTGAACCGGCGCAGGTTGCGGCTGTGCACGCGTGTGATGAAACCGCAGCCCAGGAAGGCAATGCGGAGAGGATCTGGCATCGGACCCATCAATCATACAAGCAGCGGTGGTATAACTCCGCGCATGATGCGTGTCACGGTGTTGTTGGCGATCCTGTCGCTCGCGACCAATGCTTTTGCACAGACCACGCCTGCCGCCCCTCCGGCGCCTCCACCGGGATCAGCGGCCACCTACAAATCGGCGGAATCGCTGGCGGCGGCGCTGAAGGCCGCCAAGCCCACGGCGGGCGGCATGACCACGTCCGCCGTCTCCATCACCGATCAATACCGGGTCAACATCGTCAAACGGGCGCAGGCAGCCGGCGCGGTGGCGCATCCGGGGAATACCGAGTTGCACTACATCATCGAAGGCTCCGGTACCATCGTCACCGGCGGCAGGATCGCTGGCGGGGCAAACGGGACGTCGGCGACGATCGAGGGAGGCGTGGCGCAGCGGGTGAAGCCTGGCGACGTCGTGGTCGTGCCGGCCGGGTCGGCGCACTGGTATTCGACGATCGACGGCGCCTCGATCACGTACCTCGAAGTCCGTTGGCTGGCGCCGAAATAGAAGAGCTAGAATCCACGCTTGTCCGCGACCAACATCTGGACCGCCTTCTCCGACGCGGCGGACCGCTTCGGCGACAAGACGGCCGTCGAGATCCTGCGATCCGATCGCGTCGATACGTTTACGTACCGGCAGCTGCAATCCATGGCGTCGGCGTGGGCGACATGGCTGTCGGCGCAGGGGATCGGCACAGGTGATCGTTGCGCCATCCTCGCGCAGAACGACGCGCACTGGTGCGCGGCGTACCTCGGGATCCTGAAGCTCGGCGCGATCGCCGTTCCGCTCGACACCAATTACTCAGCGGCGCAGGTGTCGACGATCCTGAACGACTCGGGCGCGAGGCTGCTGTTTGTCAGCGAGACGCTCAAAGAGAAGGCTCCCGGGAGCATCGCGCAGGCCGCAATTCACCAGGTGCCCGACGCAGCTCCTACGACGTTCGACACGGTGCCGTCGTCGCACACCGCCGTCATTCTCTACACCAGCGGAACGACTTCGGATCCCAAGGGCGTGGTGTTGAGTCACGCCAATTTGCTTGCCGAGCGTGATGCGGCCTTCGCCGTCGTCGACGTCACCGAACGCGATTCGATCCTCGGCGTCCTGCCGCTGTTTCACTCGCTCGCGCAGCTCGCCAATCTGCTGCTGCCGTTCTTCGTCGGCGCCCGGGTGGTGTATCTCGAAACCTTGAATTCGGCCGACCTCGTGCGCGCGCTGTCGGGGCGCCGCATCACGATCTTCGCGTGCGTGCCGCAGTTCTTCTACCTGATTCACCAGCGCGTGACCCAGCAGGTGGAGAAGTCCGGCCTCGTGACGAGCGCGGTGTTCCGTCTGCTGCTGGCGGCGAACTTCCGCATGCGTCGCGTCGGCATCAATGCGGGCCGGCTGTTCTTCGGCAAGGTCCACGATGTGATGGGCCGAGAGATGCGGCTCCTCGTCACCGGCGGCTCGAAGTTCGATCCGGTGATCGGTCGCGACTTGTATTCGCTCGGCTTCACGATCCTCCAGGCCTACGGGCTCACGGAAACGAGCGCGGCCGCGACGATCAACACGCCGGACGAGGCGCACATCGACACCGTGGGGCGGCCGCTGCCCGGCGTTGAGGCGAAGATCGTCGACGGCGAGATCGCGATTCGCGGGCCGATCGTGATGCAGGGATACCACAATCGTCCCGACGCCACTGCCGAGGTCATGAAGGACGGCTGGTTCCACACCGGCGACCTCGGACGGATGGACGATGAAGGGCGCATCCAGATCACCGGGCGCAAGAAGGAGATGATCGTGCTGGCCTCGGGCAAGAACATCTATCCCGAGGAGATCGAAGCGCACTACCGGCAGTCGCCGTTCATCAAGGAAATGTGCGTAATGGGCCTCGCCGAGCCCGGCCGTCCCACCTCGGAGCGGCTGTTTGCGGTCGTCGTTCCCAACATGGAGCTGTTGCGGGAACGAAAGGTCGTGAACGCGGGCGACCTGCTGCGCTTCGAGATCGAGGGCCGCGCCGTCGGCCTGCCCTCGCACAAGCGCGTGCTCGGCTACGACATCTGGTTCGATCCGCTGCCGCGCACGACCACGCAGAAGATCAAGCGGCACGAAGTCGAGCGGCTGGTGCGCGAGCGCCAGCGGACCGCGGCGATGGACGTGGGTGAGGCGATGTCGCCGGCCGATCGCGAGTGGATGGAACGGGAGCAGCCCGCGGCCGTGCTCGCGGTGATCAAGCCGCGGCTCCGCGAAGGCGCCCGTCTGTTCCCCGATGCAAACCTCGAGCTGGACCTTGGGCTCGACTCGATGGAACGCGTCGAGCTCCTGACGGAACTGGAGCAGCGATTCCAGACGAAGGTGCCTGCGGCGGTCGCCCACGAGATCTTCACCGTTCGACAACTCGCGGCCGCGATCGAGTCCAGCGAGCATGGCTCCGCCGCCGCGGTGACGCAATCGTGGCCATCGATCCTGAGCGAGCTGCCCGCAGACGATGATCCGCTGCTCAGCGGCTTGCTCGAATCACGCCGCATCGGCTCGCCCCTGCTGCTCGCGCTCGGTCGACTGTTGAAACTGCTGCTGGCGCGCGTGCAGCTGTCAGGACTCGAGAACCTTCCCGCTTCGGGGCCATACATCCTGTGCCCGAATCACCAGAGCTACCTCGACCCGTTCCTGCTCTGCAGCTCGCTGCCGTTGCGGGTCTTCAGCAGTGTGTTCTCCGTCGGCGCGGTCGAATATTTCGAAACGCCGCTCACGCGTCGATTCGCGCGGCTGGCGAATGTCATTCCAGTCGATCCGGACTCGAACCTGATCCCGGCGATGAAGGCCGGCGCGTTCGGGTTGACGCACGGCAAGGTGCTGATCCTGTTTCCGGAAGGCGAGCGATCCATCGACGGCACGATCAAGAAATTCAAGAAGGGCGCGCCGATCCTCGCCCAACACATGCACGTGCCGATCGTGCCGGTGGCGATCAAGGGCGTGCACGAGCTCTGGCCGCGGAATCGCGGCATCAATTGGCGCCTGGTGTGGCCGTGGAGCGGCCATCGCGTGAAGATCGCGATCGGCCAGCCGATGACGTTTACCGAGGACGCCGACTACAACGAGAGCGCGCGGCGGCTGCGCGATCGCGTTCAGGAGATGTGGCAGGCGCTCTAGATTACGTCGCGGTCGCGCACGCCGATCAAATAGAGGATCCCGTCGAGCCCCATCGCGCTGATCGACTGGCGCGCGCTTGACCGCACGAGCGGCTTGGCGCGGAATGCGATCCCGAGTCCCGCCAGCCGGAGCATCGGCAGGTCGTTGGCGCCGTCGCCGACGGCGATGCACTGTTCGAGACTGAGGCCCTCGGCTTCGGCGATCTCGGTGAGCCGCTGCGCTTTCATCGCGCCGTCCACGATCGGCGGGATCACCTCGCCGGTGACAATGCCGTCGCGCACGTCGAGCGTGTTGGCGTGCACGTGATCGATGCCGAGCCGATCCTTCAGCACCTCTCCGAAAAAGGTAAAACCACCCGACAGGATCGCCGTTCTGTACCCGAGCCGGCGCAACGTCGCAATCAGGCGTTCGGCGCCATCGGTCAGCGGGATGCGATCGATGACGCGCTGCAGCGCCGACGCCGGCAGGCCCTTCAACAGGGCGACACGCTGGCGGAACGACTGCTGGAAATCCAGTTCGCCGCGCATCGCGCGTTCCGTGATTGCCGCTACTTGCTCGCCGACGCCCGCTTCGCGCGCGAGCTCGTCGATCACCTCGCCCTGGATCAGCGTCGAATCCATGTCGAAGGCGACGAGCCGCCGGTTGCGGCGGAAGATCGAATCGTGCTGAAACGCGACGTCGATATCGCCCTCGTCAGCCATGCGCGCGACGTCGGTGCGCACCTGGTCTTCATTCACCTCTGACGGATGCGTCGACGTCGCCGTCAGCTCGACGCAAAAGCGCTGCTGAGAGGAGGCGTCGAGCGGCATGCGCGACGACAGCCGGTCGATGCGATCGATGTTGAGGCCGGCCGTCGACAGGATGCCCGAGGCCTGCGCGAGGTGCCCGGCCGTGATCGACGGCCCGAGCAGCGTGATGATGAATCGCTGGCGTGCCTGGGCGTTGACCCAGGCGCCGTACTCCTCGGATGACGAGGCGTCGAAATGCACTTCGACGCCGAGCCGATGTGATTCCAGCAGCACATCGGTGAGCAGCGCTGACGAGCGCAGCGCCTCCGGCATCTCGATCAGGATGCCGAGCGCGAGGCCGTCGTGGATGACCGCCTGGCCGATGTCGAGCACGCGCGCGTTGTAGCGCGCGAGAATCGACGTCAGTGCGTGTGTCAGGCCGGGGCGATCGTGCCCGGTGATGCGGATGAGCAGGGCGCTGGCCTGCCCGGCGGAGCCCTGCACGTTCAATTCTTCATGACCTTCGACAGAAACGTCGCGATCGCCGATGTCACCTCAGGTGACACCTTTGCGTCGGGACCGAGCGTGCCGTACTCCGCCACGTCGCCCGTCTTCGCCGCCACCAGGAGGTGATTGGTGCCAGGCACCTTCACGACTTCGACGGGCTGCTTGTCGCCCTTGCGCGCGCGGGCGAACGCGGCCAGCTTGTCGGCGTGATGCGGCGGCACCTGCACGTCGAGCTCACCCTGCACGATCAGCACCGGCTGGCGCGTATCGTTCATCGCCTTCTCGGGATCGAACGTGAGGAAGCTGTAGAACCACGGCGTATCGGCGACCCGCCGCGCCGCGGCGGGAATGTCGTTCCAGCCTTCGCCCTTGATGACGGCGTTGTTGATCTTCTGTTGCAGGGCGATCTTTTCCGCGCGCTGTGCCTCGTCGATCGGCATCTTCGACAGGAGGTATTTCTGCTGCTCCAGCACGATCTCGTTGCCGCTCGTTGATGGCCCCGCGATCAGCACCATCGCATCGACCTTGCCGCGCTCGCGTCCGGCCGCCAGCATCGCCACGAGCGCGCCTTCGCTGTGGCCGACGACGGCAATGCGGTCCTTGTCGACGTCCTTGCGGTTCTGCAGCCAGAGCACGACCTGGCGCGCATCTTCGGCGTAGTCCGCAATCGTCACCGATTCGGCGCGGCCGCCGCTCTGGCCGACGCCGCGCTTGTCGTAGCGCACGACGAAGAAGCCGGCGTTGACCAGATCGCGTGCGATCTGCCCGAAGACGGGAATGCCGGCGACGGTTTCATCGCGATCGGTCGGGCCGGATCCGCCGATCAGCACGACCGCCGGCGCCGGCGATGCCGTCTTGGGCTTCGAGATCGTCGCCGCGAGATTGAAGCCGACGCTTGGAATCGTCACGCTCTCGTCACCGGGAGCCGTGAAGGTCGATGTACGCGTGGCCGCGGATGCGATGTCCTCGCGCGCCATTTCGACCATCTGCGCGGGAATGTTCATCCGCAACAACGACCCATCTCCGTCGACCCACAGGTTGATGGCCAGATCGCCTGCCGGCGGAGGATTGTTGAACGTGACGGAAAAGCGAGTGACCGCGATCGAGCCCTTCGGCGTGTCGATGCGCTCCGTGGCGGCACCGGTGACGCGCACCGTCACTTCCGTTTGCGGCGGAATGTAGGCGCGCAGCTCGGCGCCGACCGTCTTGCCCTGCAGGCGGCGCGCGAGCGCGGTGTAGGAGCCGAGGAAGGTGTTGGGCAGTACGACCGGATCCGCCGACACGTCATCGACCTTCGTCTGCGGCGTGCCCTGCACCGCGACCGTGTTGGTGGCCTTGCCGCCGCTGAACGTGGTCTTGATGGTGACGTCCTGGCCGCGCACGATGCTGTCGGTCGACAGCGACTGCGGCTTCCAGTCTTCGTCGTATCTCACTTCACCGGCACGCGTGGTGATATCGATCGGCGGGCCGAGGCGGCTCGTGCCGCGAATCAGCCAGCCGTCGTTCGTGCGAACGATCTGCACGTCTTCCCGGCCGACCGGCCTGGAGTTGAAGAAGACGAGGTACGGGGTGCCGTTTTCGGCGGGTGCAACCGGCGCGGGCGTCTGGGCCAGGGCCGGAGCCGCGAGCAGCAGGAGCGCTGCGCCAACGCCGTTAAGATGAAAGAGTCGCACAAGACAGCTTAGACCATGTTTTCCCTTGAGAGCTACCAAGCCGCCCACTCGGGCGGCGCCATTGTAAGACGCAGCGATCGCGGCGTTCTGGCCGTGAGCGGCGCGGATCGCGCGTCGTGGCTGCAGGGTTTGTTGACGAACGACGTCGAGCACCTGGCGGAGGGTGAGTCGAAGTACTCGGCCTACCTGACACCGCAGGGCCGGATGATCACGGACATGCACGTGGTGGCCCGCGGCGATCGCATGCTGCTCGACGTGCCCGCATCGCTGGCCGCGCCGCTGCGCGACCGGCTCGACGGGTTGATCTTCTCTGAAGACGTGGGCATCACCGATGAAAGCGCGTCGCTGCGTGTCTGGACCATCGTCCGGCCCGACGAGATGGTCGATGTCGTGGGTGAGACGCTGCCGGGCGAAGTGCAGGCGTTGCCGGAGATCGACCTCGACACCTTCGACGTGGTCCGGATCGAGCGAGGGCTCCCGTTGTTTCTGGTCGACATGGATGACGACACGATTCCGCTCGAGGCCGGGATCGAAGATCGCGCCATCTCCTTCACCAAGGGCTGCTACGTCGGCCAGGAGATCATCGTCCGCGTCACGCATCGCGGCGGCGGGCGTGTCGCGAAGAAGCTGGTGAAGTGGGCGGCGGATGGATCCGCGAGCGATGTTCCGGCTGCCGGAGCGAAGATCGTAGCGGCCGCGCGCGACGTTGGGCGAGTCACGAGTGCCACCTATTCGCCGCGCTTGAAGCGCATCGTCGGGCTCGGCTACGTGCACCGTGACTTCGTTGACGCGGCAACCGAGCTGGAGATCGTGTCGGCTGGGGCGAGCCTGAAAGCCATCGTCACGTGACGCCCATCGTGGTGGTGGCGGCGGTGATTGAGCGTGATGGCGCGTTTCTGCTGACGTTACGGCCCGATGGCACGCACCTGGCGGGCCATTGGGAGTTCCCCGGCGGCAAGGTGCATGACCACGAGACGCACGTCGAGGCGCTTCGTCGCGAGATCTTCGAAGAGCTCGATGCGGTCGTGGACGTCGGCGCGCTCGTGCATACGGTGACGCACGCCTACCCGGAGAAGACCGTGGCGCTGTATTTCTATCGCTGCGTGTTGAGCGGCGTGCCGAAGCCGATGATGGGGCAGCAGATGCGGTGGGTGGCGCGTGACGAGCTCGCGTCGCTGCCGTTCCCCGAAGCGGATCGCGACCTTATTTCGCAACTGATCGGCAGAACGCCTTCATAGAACAGCTCGCGCACTTCGGCTTGCGGGCGCTGCAGTGCGTGGCGCCGAAGTCCATCAACGCCTGGTTGAAATCGAAGACGTGCTTGTGCGGCAGCACGGCCGCGGAGATCGCCCACAGGCGCTTCTTCATCGCGTGGCTCTTCGGATCGCCCTTGCCGACGAACACGCGGTAGAGCACGCGCGCGACGTTGGTGTCGAGGATCGCTTCGCGTTCGCGGAACGCGAAGCTGCGAATCGCGCCGACGGTGTATTCGCCGATGCCTTTGAACGCCAGCAACGTCTCGCGGTCGCTTGGCAGCCGGCCGTCGTGTTTCTCAACTGCTTGTTGCGCGATCGACTGCAGGCGCTTTGGCCGGATGTTGTAGCCGAGCGGGCGCCACGTCTGGCTGACTTCATCGGGCGGGGCTTCGGCGAGCACGAGGAGCGACGGGTACTTCTCGAGCCACTCGTGATACTTCGGCAGCACGCGGTCGACCTGCGTCTGCTGCAGCATGATCTCCGAGACGAGGATGTGGTACGGGTCGTCGGTGTTCCGCCAGGGCAAGTCACGCCCGTTCTTGCGATACCAGGCGAGCAAATTTCTGCGGAAGCGTTGACGCAACGCTGGCGCGGGCAGTTTCAACACCTATAATCCTAACAGTGAAGATTTATACGAAGACCGGCGATTCCGGCGAGACCAGCCTGTTCGACGGCACGCGGGTCCGCAAGACCGACCCGCGCGTCGCCGCCTACGGCGACGTGGACGAAGTGCAGGCGTCGCTCGGCGTGGTGCGCGCCGCCGGCCTGCCGGCCGATCTCGACGAGATGTGCGTGTCGCTGCAGCGCGACCTGTTCGCGCTCGGCGCGCGCCTCGCCGATCCGTCGCACAAGATCGCCGCGCGCGTCGAGAAGATCGTGATCGACGAGGCGAGCGTGACACGCCTGGAAGGGTGGATCGACCGGCTCGATACGGAGATTCCGCCGCTGCGCCACTTCATCCTGTCGGATGGTTGTGCCGCGGGCGCGGCCCTGCACCTGTCGCGCACGGTGTGCCGCCGCGCTGAACGCGCCGTGCTGTCGCTCGACGACGTCGAGCCGATCGTGCTGGTGTACCTGAATCGGCTGTCGGACCTGCTGTTCACCATGGCGCGTGCGGCGAACCATCGCGCCGGATCAACCGAAACACCCTGGTAAGTGCCAGCCGATGAGCGAGCTGAGCGACGCGTACGCGGCGTGCCTCGCGCTCGCACGATCGCACTACGAGAACTTCCCCGTCGCATCGACGTTGTTGCCGGCGAGCCTTCGCCCGCACGTGGCGGCGGTGTACGCGTTCGCGCGGACGGCGGATGATTTTGCCGACGAGCCGGGGCGTGATGTCGATGAGCGACTGCGACTGCTTGCCGACTGGCGCGCGCGACTCCACGCTGCCGCCCCGTCGATGGCACCCGGCCATGACAGTGCGGTTGATTCAATCTTCCTCGCCCTGCACGACACCGTTCGCCGTTTTGATCTGCCGATTCAGTTGTTCGACGACCTGCTCGATGCCTTCGTCCAGGATGTCACCACGACTCGGTATGCGACGTGGAGTCAGGTGCTCGACTACTGCCGCCGGTCTGCGAATCCCGTCGGCAGGCTCGTGCTGCGGCTCAGCGGCTATCATGACGATCGCCTCGACGCCGCGTCCGACGCCGTGTGCACCGCGCTGCAGTTGACGAATTTCTGGCAAGACCTGGCGATCGACTGGTCGCGCGGCAGGCTGTACGTCTCGGAAGACATCTGGCGCGCACACGGAGCCGACCCCGTCACGCTCGATCGCAAGGTGCTGTCGCCTGAATGGCGATCGACACTCGCCGAGTGCGCCTCACGCACGCAGGCGTTGTTCGACTCGGGGCGACCTGTGTGCGACGGCGTCTCCGGGCGCCTCCGGTACGAGTTGCGCGCGACGTGGCTGGGCGGCACCCGCATTCTCGATCGCCTCGAACGCGTCGGGTTTGACGTCTTTACCGCGCGGCCGTCGCTCGGAACGGCCGATGCATTAGTGATAGCGTGGGGAGCGCTGCTGTGGCGAGAGACACGTCCTTCTCCTACTCGTTCCTAGTGCTGCCGGACGACCAGCGCCGCGCCATCGGGCTGGTCTGGGACTTCTGCCGCGCCGTGGACGATGCGGTGGATGAAGCGGTCGATCCGGCTGCCGCGGCGATCGAGGTCGGGAAATGGCGCGCCGAGGTGTCGCGGCTGTTCGGATCCGAGGAACCGCACACGCCGCAGGCGCGCGCGCTGCAGCCGTGCGTCGAACACTTCCGCCTGTCGCGACAGCCGTTCGACGACCTCGTTGACGGTGTCGAGATGGACCTGCGCCGCAATCGATACGAGACGTTCGACGAACTCGTCGAATACTGCCGGCGCGTGGCATCGGCCGTCGGCATCATGTGCATCGAGGTGTTCGGCTGCCGCGATTCCCGGTCGCGCGAGTACGCCTTCAACCTTGGCCTCGCCTTGCAGCTCACCAACATCATTCGCGACGTCAAGACGGATCTCGACAAGGGCCGCATCTATCTGCCGCAGGAAGACCTGCGGCGGTTTGGCGTGACCGAGGCGGCGCTCGCTGCCGGCCGCGTCGACGAACCGATGCGTGCGCTGCTGACGTTCGAAGCCGAGCGCGCTCGGCAGTTCTATTCGGCCGCCGCGCACGCGATGCCGCACGGTGAGATCCGCAAGCTCGTCGCCGCCGAGATCATGGGCGGCATCTACTTTGAAATCCTCCAGCGCATCGAGCGGCGCGGGTTCGACGTGTTCAGCAGCGTCATCCGCGTGCCCAAGTTCGTTCGCGCCCGCATCGCCGCGCAAGTCTGGGCGATGTCGCACCTGTCGGCGTTTGGATGGCTGTTGACGCGATCGTCATAGGCGGCGGGTGCGCCGGCTTTGCCGCCGCGACCAGGCTGACCGAATCCGACGCGAAAGTGCTCTTGCTCGAAGCGAGACCGGGCCTCGGCGGACGCGCCACGTCGTTCCGCGATGCGGAGACCGGCGAGCGCGTCGACAACGGCCAGCACATCCTGATGGGGTGCTACACGGAGACGCTGGCGCTGCTCGATCGGATCGGCACGAGCGATCGCGTGACACGGCAGAGCGCCCTCCGCGTCTCGATGATCGATCGCGCGGGTCACTTCAGCGAGCTGTCGCTGCCCGCGCTGCCATCACCGCTGCATTTTCTCGCCGGTGTCCTTGCGTGGGACGCGTTATCGTGGCGGGAAAAACTGTCGGTGTTGCGGATCGGATCGATGTTGTCCGCCTCCGCCGCTTCGCGGCTACGGCGAGACAGCGTCGAACCTGCTGCGACCGTTCGACGCTGGCTGGAGAAGAACGGACAGGCGCCACGGCTGTGTGAACTGTTCTGGGAGCCATTGGCGCTCGCAGCGCTCAATCAGTCGATCGACCAGGCGGAAGCCGCGTATTTCATTCGCGTGTTGCAGCGCGTCTTCGCACCGGATCCGTCCGCGGCGGCGCTGGTCTTGCCGGCCGTGCCGCTCGACGAGATGTATGCGCAACCGGGACGCGCGTGGCTCGAAGCGCGCGGCAGCGAGGTGCGGACGAATGCGCCGGCACGCATCAGGCTCGACGGCGATCGTGTCGTCGGCGTACGGGTGCGTGATGAATCGATCGACGCACCTGTGGTGATTTCCACGGTGCCATGGTTCGCGTTCTCGTCGGTGTTCGACGCGCCACCGGCCGCGCTGCAGGCGTCGCTCGATGCTGCGGCGCGACTGGGGAGCCTTCCGATCGTCACCGTGAATCTGTGGTTCGATGGGGACGTCATGCGCGAACCGCTGATCGGCTTGCCCGGGCGCAATTTTCAATGGGTGTTCGATCGCCGCGCGCTCGTTGGCGGCGGTGCGTCTCACCTGTCGCTCGTGTCGAGCGGCGCGGAAGCGATCGTCGCCAAGAGCAACCGCGAATTGACCGAAATGGCGCTGCAGGAAGTGCGCGAGGCGCTGCCGGCCGCCAGGCGCGTCCAGCTGCGCAAAGCCGTTGCGGTGCGCGAAAGGCGATCGACCTTTTCACTCGCGGCCGATGCCCCGCCGCGGCCGGGCACCGTCACCGCGATCGAGGGACTGCTGCTCGCCGGTGACTGGATCGAGACGGGCCTTCCGGCGACGATCGAATCCGCTGTGCTTTCCGGTCACCGTGCCGCTGCAATCGCCACGGAGACACGGAGGCACGGAGCAAATCTTGTACGGTCAAAACATTAATGTTCTCCGTGTCTCCGTGGCAAGACGAGATGACGTCAGTACTGGTCCATTACTCCGAAGTGGCACTGAAAGGAAAGAACCGTTCGTGGTTCGTCGGCCGGCTCGTACGCAACCTGCACGGCGCGCTGGCCGGCCTTCACGTCAAGGAAGTGCGCACGCCGATCGGGCGCATCGAGATCGTGCTCGGCGATGAATCGACGATGCCGGAGATTCTCGATCGGCTGGCCCGCGTCTTCGGCGTCGCAAACTACGCCGTGGCGACGCATGTGCCGCGCGACCTCGAGGGCATGGCGGACGCGATCGTCGCGCGGCTGCCGCCGAAAGACGCGGTGAAGAGTTTCCGCGTGCTCGTGCGCCGCGCCGACCAGAAGTTCACGACCCCGTCACCGGAACTCGCGCGCGAACTCGGGTCGCGGATCTGGCATGCGCGCGGCTGGGCGGTGGACCTCGATGACGCCGAGCTGGTGGTGCGCGTCGAGATCATTCCGGGCGCGGTGTATTGCGTCATGGGCCGTCACGAGGGTCAGGGCGGCTTGCCGGTCGGCACCGGCGGCCGCGTCGTCGGCCTGCTGTCCGGCGGCATCGATTCTCCGGTTGCCGCGTGGCGCATGATGCGGCGCGGCTGCCACGTCACGTTCGTGCACTTCCACAGCGCGCCGTTCCTGTCGAACGCGTCACAGGAAAAGGCGCGCCGCCTCGCGCAGGTGCTCACGCAGTATCAGCTCAAGGCGCGGCTGTATCTCGTGCCGTTCGGCGAATTGCAGCGGCAGGTGACGCTCAGCGTGCCCGGCGATCTGCGCGTGGTGGTGTATCGGCGCATGATGCTGCGCATCGCGCAACGCATCGCGCGCGACGTCCGTGCCCGCGCGCTCGTGACCGGCGACGTCATCGGCCAGGTGGCTTCGCAGACGCTCGACAACATGACGACGATCGACCGGGCGAGCCACATGACGATCCTGCGTCCGCTTGTCGGCATGGACAAAGAAGAGATCATCACCTCCGCCAAGCGCCTTGGCACGTACGACATCTCGATCCTGCCGGACCAGGATTCGTGCACGCTGTTCACGCCGCGGCACCCCGAGACGCATGCGCGCCGGCACACGGTGGAGGAGGCTGAAGCGTCACTGCCGATCGACGAGCTGATCAAGACCGCCGTCGGGAGCGCGGCGGTAGAGCAGCTGTCCTACCCGGTGATAAAATAGCCAGTTATGCCTAGCGTCGAAGAGATCCTCGGACCGGAAGCTGCCGGACTGCTCCAACACCAGTGCAAGACCATCCCGAAGGAGTCCCTGCACCTGCCGGGTCCGGATTTCGTGGAGCGGATTCACCTGCAGTCGAACCGCCCGATCTCGGTGCTCGGCCGCCTGCAATCACTGTTCGATCACGGCCGGCTGGGCGGCACCGGTTACGTGTCGATCCTGCCTGTTGACCAGGGCATCGAGCATTCCGCCGGCGCGTCGTTTGCGCCGAACCCGGCGTATTTCGATCCTGAAAACATCGTGAAGCTCGGCATCGAGGGCGGCTGCAACGCGGTGGCATCGACGCTCGGCGTGCTCGGCATGTGCGCGCGCAAGTACGCCCACAAGATTCCGTTCATCCTCAAGTTCAACCACAACGAGTTCATTTCCTATCCGAACAGCTACGACCAGATCCGCTTTGCCAACATCAAGCAGGCGTTCGACATGGGCGCCGCGGGCGTCGGCGCAACGATCTACTTCGGCTCAGAAGAATCGAAGCGGCAGATCCAGGAAGTGACCGAGATGTTCCAGCAGGCGCACGACCTCGGCATGTTCACCGTGCTGTGGTGCTACCTGCGCAATCCGGCCTTCAAGACCAAGGACGCCGACTATCACCTCGCCGCGGATCTCACCGGGCAGGCGAATCACCTCGGCGTCACGATCGAAGCCGACATCATCAAGCAGAAGCTGCCCGAGACCAATGGCGGCTACAACGCGATCAACTTCGGCAAGACGCACAAGAAGGTCTATTCCGACCTGTCGAGCGATCATCCGATCGACCTCACGCGCTACCAGCTGGCGAATTGCTACATGGGTCGCGCGGGCTTGATCAACTCGGGCGGCGCGTCAGCTGGTGAAAGCGACCTCAAGGAAGCCGTCAAGACGTCGGTGATCAACAAGCGCGCCGGCGGCATGGGCCTGATCTCCGGCCGCAAGGCGTTCCAGCGCCCGATGGCGGACGGGGTGAAGATCCT
>CAZBYY010000035.1:0-18692 GCA_964495855.1 uncultured Acidobacterium sp.
GTGCATGTCGTTGGCGAGAATCGCCGACCCCGAGGCCGAATGCGCGCCGTCGACGCAGGTCGAACACGTCCGAGGATGGGATCGGTGGGCGCGGGATGGGTCCTCCGATGACCGGTGTGTCCCACTCCGATCCGACTGTCGCGATGAACCTGAACATCGGCTCGGGCAGCGTGTCGTGGATCGCGGCCATGGACTGTTCGAACAGCGCCTGCCGACCCTGCAGCGTGTTGAACATCGCGAGCACGGTGAGGATCGTGTCTTCCGGACGCCACGGCTCTGGCGTTGCGCGCAGCATCGTGTACTCGAACGGCGGCGCGCCGAGGGCCTTGACGCCTGCGTTCACGCCGTCCGCGTAGGCCTCGAGGATGCGCCGATAGCTCGGCGATGCCTGCTCGACCGCGCGATGCGCGACCTCACGCAAGCGATGCACGCGCATGTCGGCGTCGACGTCGAGCGCGCGTGGCCCGACGAGCGCGGACAACTCGCCGGCCGGCTGGCGCCGCTGCAGATCCATCTGAAAGAATCGATCTTGCGCATGCACGAAACCGAGTGCGCGGGCGACGTCTTCACGCGTGCGGCCCGAAATGGTGGGGACGCCGAGGCTGTCTCTCGCGACGGTCACTTCGGCGGTAAGGCCGCTGATGGAAGCGGTACCGTTCACTTGTGGCAGGCTCGCGCCGAGCCGGTAGCGCGCGTAGACGCCGCCGGCGCCGACCAGGAGCAACAGGATGCCGAGAACCAGCAGGATGCCGCGCAGGAGCCGGCGGATCATGGGCGGATTGTGACACAAACGATGCAAACGCAATCCGCGGGTCGAATCGCGCGCACCCGCTGGCGTACCGTCAGGGCATGATCCAACATCAACAGGACGACATGACGGGCCTCGATCTGCGATGGAAGGCGCTTGCGGCACGGGACCGGGCCGCCGACGGGACGTTCGTCTACGGGGTCACGTCGACGGGCATCTATTGCCGTCCGAGCTGTCCGAGCCGTCGTCCGCGCGCGGACCGGGTCAGGTTTTTCGACACGGCAGTTGAGGCTCGCCAGGCAGGATTCCGTGCGTGCAAGCGCTGCCAGCCTGACCTCGTCGGCCTTGCGCAGCCGGGCATCGAGGCCGTGCGACGCGCATCGGCGTATCTGGCGAGCCATGCCGATCAGGTCGTGACGCTCGATCGGCTTGCGCGCATCGCGGCGATGAGTCCGTATCATCTGCAGCGCCGCTTCAAGGCGATCGTCGGGCTGTCGCCGCGGGAGTTTCAATCGGCGGTGCGCGCCGGTCGCTTGCGCGCGAGCCTTCGCGACGGCCGCGACATCACCACCGCGATCTACGACGCGGGGTACGGATCACCAAGTCGCGTCTACGAAGCGGCGCCAACGGGAAAGGGCATGCCGCTTTCGGCGTATCGCCGCGGCGGCGCCGGCATGCGGATCGAGTACTCCGTGGTGTCGAGTGCGATCGGACACGTCCTGGTTGCGGCAACCGAACACGGCGTGTGCTCCGTGAAGATCGGCGACAACGACGCGGCCCTCGTGCGCGATCTCAAACGCGAATACCCCGCAGCTTCGATCACGGCGAACCGGAAGCCCCCCAGCGAATGGGTGAAGGCGATTGCCAGGCACTTGCGTGGTGACGCCCCGGTACTCGACTTGCCGATCGATGTGCAGGCCACGGCGTTTCAATGGAAGGTGTGGCGCGCGTTGCAAGGTATCCCGTACGGCGAGACGCGAAAGTATTCCGAGATCGCGCAGAGCATCGGCAAGCCGAACGCGGTCCGAGCCGTCGCGAACGCCTGCGCCCGCAATCCCGTCGCCATCGTCGTGCCGTGCCACAGAGTGGTGCCGGTCTCAGGAGGCACCGGAGAATATAGGTGGGGAGCTGAGCGCAAGGAACAGCTGCTGGCGCGTGAGCAACGCCGGGCAAAACTGCGCAATTCTTAGCCACCCTGAGGCACCCTAGGCACCCCGAAGGACCCCCGTAGGCACCTTCGGCACCCCAGCCCCGCCTACGCTCGGTCCTCTTGCTGCGAGCTTCGGCGAGGTCTCGCCATAGCCGCCTTCGGCGGCGGCGGCGGACACGTTAGTATGTAGCGTGCCCTCAACGCGTTACGGCGTCTCCCCCTGGAGCGGCGCCGTGCCCTCAAAGAAGCGGCCCGAATTCCCGGCCTTTCGCGGCGTCATCGAATATCCGGTCGTCGTCGTTGGCGGCGGCATGTCCGGTGCGATGGCGGCGTATGCCTGCGCCTCGGCCGGATTCAAGGTGATGCTGCTCGAAGCGGATCGCATCGCCAGCGGCGGGAGCGCCGTGGCGACCGGTCTTTTCTCGGGAGAATCGTCGACGTCATTTCGTGATGTCGAAGCCCGGCATGGCCGGCGGATGGCGCGCGCGATGTTTCACGCCACGCAACAGGCGCCGCGCGAACTTGCGGCGACGGTCAAGCGCCTCGGCATCAAGGCCCATTGCGACGTGCGGGATCAGCTCCGCCTTCTCGCGCCGGGCCAATCAGACAAGTTGTTCCGTCGTGAGCTCGCGTCGCGCACTGATGCCGGGCTGGATGCCGGCTGGCTTGCGCCCGCGGCCGTGTCTCGCACGATGGCGCTCGAGACGGCCGGTGCGATGCGCCTGCCCGAGGGCGGGTTCGCCGATCCGTTCGCGCTTACGTTCGGCTTCCTGAACGCCGCCATCAAGCGTGGCACGAAGGTGTTCGAGCGCTCGCGCGTCAACAAGATCACCTTTACGCGCAAGACGGCGACGGCTTTCCTCGACGGCGGCGCGATCACCACCACGAATCTCGTGATCTGCATCGGCGAGCCGACCAGCCTGTTCAAGCCGCTCAAGCGGCACTTGCGCCACGAGCATCGCTACGCGGTGTTGACCGAGCCGCTGTCGGCGGCAGTCCGCGCCGAATTGGGCCAGGCGAAGACGTTGATCACCGACGGGGACTCGCCGGCGCATCACCTCTGGTTCACGCACGATCATCGTGCGCTGTTTGCCGGCGCCGATCAGAAGCGGCCGGCCGATCGCCTGCGCGACAAGACGCTGGTCCAGCGCACCGGGCAGTTGATGTACGAGTTGTCGAAGCTTTATCCGGCGATCTCGGGCGCGATGCCGGAGTACGGGTGGGACGTGCCGCTGACCCACTCGATCGACGGCGCGCTCTACGCCGGTTCACACCGGAACTTCCCGTTTCACCATTTTGCGTTCGGTACCTTGCACGACCCGGCGAGGGCGTACCTGGCCAGCCGGATCATCCTGCGCAGCATCCAGGGACGGGCCGATAAGGAAGACGAGTTCTTCTCGTTCGCACGGAACCTCTAGCAAGGCTGAAACTCATGGCCGATTCCGGAATCTTTCGGATCAACCCGCTGCAGGGATGGCAGCGCGAAGCCATCCTCAAGGCGGCACAACTGCTGCGCGACCGGTTCGGCAATCCTCCGGTCGATGCGCAGGCCAAGATGGCGCACGACGGCCTGCTCGAGGTACTCGACCCGGCGCGGCGCACCGTTCGGCTGCAGCGTGAGTTGAGCGAGGCGACGCGCAAGGCCGCGCTCACCGCCAAGGTCGAGCGGCGGCAGCGCGAGCGGCGCGGCTCCGATCGCCGGAAAGCGAATGTCGGGCCGCCGCCCGGACAGCCGGATCGGCGACATGGCGAACGCCGCAGCACGGAGCGGCGGAATCGCAGTTAGTTTTATACTGAATGTTTTGATTTGCTCGTGAACCCCACAACGGAAGGCAAAGTGTCCATGCTGCGCATGTTTTCGGCATTCATTCTCAGCCTGACCATCGGCGCGACGGCATTCGCGCAATCGACGGCGGTCAATGGCTCCATCGAAGGTACGGTCAAGGACGAGCAGGGCTCGCTCCTGCCGGGCGTCACCGTCACGGTGGTCAACAACGACACCGGTGACCAGCGTGTCGTCGTCACCAACGAGAACGGCTTATATCGCGCGCCGCTGCTGTCGCTCGGCACGTATCGCGTCGGCGCCGAACTCCAGGGCTTCAAGAAGTTCGAACGGACCGGCATTTCGCTGCGCGCCGGCCAGACGGCCGTCATCGACATCATGCTGAGCGTCGGCGCGGTGACCGAAGCGATCACCGTCACCGCCGACGCGCCGCTCGTCGACGCCGCCCGCATCGACATCGGCCATTCGCTGAGCGACCAGGAAGTGCACTCGCTGCCGCTCGTCGCCCGCAACCCCTACAACTTCGCGCTCGTGCAGCCCGGCGTCACCGGCATCGAGAACGTCGAGTTCGGCGTGCCGCGCCTCGCCGCCAACGGCGCGGCCATGCGCATCAACTACCAGATCGACGGCAACACCAACACCGAAAAAGATCGCGCCGGCCTGCGCCTGCTGCCGATGTCCGAAGTGATGATCCAGGAAGTCAAGGTCGTCACCACCGGCTTCGCGCCCGAGTTCGGCCAGACGATGGGCATGGTGTTCAACGCGGTGACGCCGTCGGGCACCAACGCGTTCCACGGGCAGGGCAGCTACCTGTTCCGCCGCCGCGAGTTCAGCGCGTTCCCGTTCTTCTTCGGCTGCACGGGCGTGGCGGCCTCGTGCGGTGACGTGCCGGCGGGTGCCACCAAGCCGGATACGAAGGTCGACACCGGCACCGCCAACGTTGGCGGCCCGATCGTCAAGAACAAGCTGTTCTTCTACGGCGGCTGGGAACAGACGCGCCGCGACCTGTCATCGAACTCGCTGATCACGGTGCCGGCCGCGACCATCACGCAGCTCGGCCTCAAGCCTCAGCCCGCGGCCGCGCCGAACGTGCAGACGGCGAAGTTCCTGATCAGCAAGGCCGACTACCAGATCAACAGCACGCATCGCGCCAACATCCGCTGGGTGCGCTTCCACAACGACGCGCCCTACAACAGCGGCGGCGGCATCAACACCCTGGAGCGCGCCACCAACTTCCTTGACGCAATGGATTCGGTCGCCGGTCAGGTCATCAGCGCCTTCGGCCCGACCAAGCTGAACGAACTGCGCGTGCAGTATGCGTCGCGCCACCAGAGCTCGGTGTCGAACAGCGACAGCGGCTCGGGTCCCGCCGTGACGATTTCGGGTATTGCCGGCTTCGGCGGCGCGGTGGGCGGCACCGGTCAGGGCAATGCCGGCTTCGACTTCCAGCAGAGCATGACGCAGGTGATCGACAACTTCACGCTGATCCGCGGCAACCACAGCTACAAGATCGGCTTCGACTTCCAGCACGTCACCGACAGCCGCACCGCGGCGCCGCAGTTCGTCTACACGTTCCCGACGCTGCAGTCCTACCTCGACGCCAAGTCGGGCGTGAACCCGTTCGGCTACTCGACGATGACGCAGTTGCAGGGTGATCGCAACTTCAGCATGGCGACCAACATCTTCAGCGCGTTCGTGCAGGACGACTACCAGGTCGCGTCACGCGTGAAGGTGCTCTACGGCATCCGCTACGATCTCTACAACTACCCGACCGGGCTCGCCGACGCGCCGCTCGCGCAGACGCGGAAGTTCAACATCGACCGCAACAACATCGGCCCGCGCTTCGGCGTCGCCTGGTCGGTGGACAGCAACACCGTGCTCCGTGCGAGCACCGGCATCATGTTCGACCAGCCGATCCTCGGCGGCTACGAGCAGGCGCTGCAGTTGTCGGGCTCGCCGAAGGCGCCGATCTACACCTTCAGCCCGACGAGCGCCGGCGCGCCGGCGTTCCCGGCGGGCGCCGGCAGCGGCACGCTCGCGCAGCAGTCACCGTGGGCGGTGGATCCGGACTTCCAGGTCGCGCACACGTGGCAGTCGAACGCGCAGTTGGAGCGCTCGTTCAGCAGCGACTTCGCCGGGTCGATCAGCGTCATGTATGCAAAGGGCGATCAACTGCCCGTCGTCACCGACGTCAACCTGATCAATCCGATCGGCACGCTGGCTGACGGCCGCCCGATCTACAACACCGCGGTCAATGCGTCGACGCGCCTCGATCCGCGCTTCAATCACATCAACCAGGTGCAGTCGATCGGCACCTCGACCTTCAAGTCAATGACGCTGCAGGCCAGCAAGCGCATGAAGCAGGGCCTGACGTTCAACGTCCAGTACTCGCTCGGCAAGGGCCTCGACAACACGCCGCTGCTGACGCAGCTGACGGTGCAGGCGGAATCGGGACGGTCCGACCCGAGCAACCTCGATCGCGACAAGGGCCCGAACCCGCTCGACATGCGCCACAACTTCACGGGCAACATCGTCTACACGTCCCAGAATTCGTCGGACAACGCGGTGGTACGCAGCCTGCTGAACGGCAACCAGATCGGCGTGCTGCTGCAGTTCAACAGCGGCCTGCCGGTGAACCTGCCGGCCAACCGCGACCTGAACGGCGACGGCGTGATCAGCGACCGCCCGATCGGCGTGCCGCGCAACGCGCTGTATCTCCCGGTCCGCAAGAACGTTGACCTGCGCTACACGCGCTGGATCCCGATTCGCGGCTCGGTGCGTGGCGAGCTGATCGCCGAAATGAAGAACGTCTTCAACACGCAGCAGCTGTCCGGCATTACGACCTCGACGCCGGTCGACGCCGCGGGCAACCCGCTGACGCCGATCGTGTTCGATGCGTATCAGTTCAGCAACGCCTCCGGCTTCGAGCAGCGCAAGTTCCAGCTCGGGTTCCGGATGCGCTTCTAAGCAGGCCATCGGGCCATCAGGCCACCAGGCATCAGGGATTGAGAATCGGGGATCAGCTCAGGCTGGTCCCCGATTGTTTCTTTTAGGAAGCCGTATGCGAAAAGTCATCTTGCTCGTCGCCCTCCTCATCGCCGCCGCGTCGGCGCATTCCACCGCGCAGCATCAATTGATCCCGGTGTCGCAGCTGCGAGGCGAGCCTGCGCTCGAACTGCAGCTCCGCAAGCTCGACACCGTCGGCAATTTCATGATGACGACGGCGCATCCGGACGACGAGAACAACGCGATGCTGGCGTACTTCTCGCATGGCAAGGGCTATCGCACGTCCCTCGTGACGGCGACGCACGGCGAAGGCGGGCAGAACGAGATCGGCCCCGAGTTGTTCGTGCCGCTGGCCGTGTTGCGCACGGAAGAACTGCTCGCGGCACACAAATTCGACGGCGCGGACCAGTACTTCACGCGGGCGATCGACTTCGGCTTCTCGTTCAGCGTGGAAGAGACGCTCGAGAAGTGGGGCCACGACGAGATCCTGGGTGATTACGTGCGCATGATCCGCACGATCCGCCCGGACGTGATCGTCGGCTGGTTGTTCGATGGTGACGGCGGCGGCCAGCATCACCAGACGTCGTCGCGCCTCACAGCAGAGGCGTTTCGCGCCGCTGCCGATCCGACGAAGTTCCCCGAGCAGATCAAGGAAGGCCTGCGGCCGTGGCAGGCGAAGAAGTTTTATTACACCGCCGGCTTCGGGCCCGGAGCGAGCTCCGGCATCGGCAAGCCGCCGGGTGATGAAGCGCCGACGATCCTGAATTTCGCGGGCGGCGGCGAATTCGATCCGGTGCTCGGCCGCACCTACGACGAGATCTCCGGTGAAGCGCGCAGCATGCACAAATGCCAGGGCATGGGGCAGTTACTGCCGTTGCCGGCGCCCACCGGCGGCGGCGGATTCGGGCCCGGGCCTGGCGCCGTGCGGGCGTATCGCTTGCGCGACGCCGTGTTGCCCGGAGGCGTTGCGCGGCCTGACAAGGACATCTTCGATGGCGTCGACACCAGCCTGCGCAGCCTGCTGGCGTTTGCGCCCTCAGCGCCGGCGGAACTCGGTGCCGGACTCGATCGCATCAGCGCCGCTGTTGCCGACGCCCGCAAGGCGCTTGCGTCGAACGGCGAGGCGGGAACCGTCGCCCCGCTCACGGCGGGATTGAAGGCGCTCCGCGAGCTGCGTGGCGCGCTTGCGAGCATGAACCTTGCGGACACCGCGAAATACGAGATCGACTTCCGCCTCGCGCAGAAGGAACCGCAGTTTGCGAAGGCGTTGATGCTGGCGGCCGATGTCCGCCTCGATGCGGTGGCGCGCGACGGCCTCGTCGTCGGCGGGCAGCCGCTCGTCATCGATCTGCTCGCCGCCAATCGCGGCAAGACGCCGATTGACCTGCAGGTCACCGCCAACGGATTTGGAGCACCCGTGGCCTGCGATGCCGCGCCGCTTGCACCAAATGCGTCGAGGAACTGCAACAAGACCGTGACCGTGCCGGCCGATGCGCGGCTGACGGCCGCGCATTTCAAGAGCGATCCGAATTTCGCTCCCGGCGCGGCGAACTACGTTGCGCGGTACATCTTCGACGCGGACGTGCCGTTCGGCCTGCCCTTCCGCCCGACGCCGTTCACCGCCACGTTCACGATGACGATCGCCAATACGCCGATCACGATCACGCAGCCGATTCAGGCGCGATTCGAAAAGGACATCTTCGCTGGAGAGAAGCGATCCGATATTCACGTGGTCCCTGCATTCGCTGTCGAGACGACGCCGGACATCCTGGTGGTGTCGACGACCGCGGCGGGAGCGGCGAAGGACGTGCGCGTCACGGTGACGAACCACTCGAAGGGCGCCGCCAAGGCCGACGTGCAGCTGCAGTTGCCGCAAGGTTGGCGCGCGACGCCGGCAACGCAGACGGTCACGTTCTCGCGCGAAGACGAGCAGATGACCGCGCGCTTCTCGCTGCAGCCGCCGCCAGCCGCGACCCTCGCCGCCGCGGCGATGAAGCCCGGCGGCAATCAGTTCAAGGTGTCCGCCAGCGTGAGCGCGAACGGCCAGACCTACGCCCAGGGCTACCAGGTCGTGGAGTACCCGCATACGACGCGCCGTCAGGTGCTCGTCGATCCGACGATCGCCGTCAAGGCACTCGACGTCAGCGTGCGTCCGAACCTCAGCGTCGGCTACATCATGGGCGTGGGCGACGAAGTGCCGGCCGCGCTCGAACAACTCGGCGTGAAGCTGTCGATGATTGGCACGGACGAGCTCGCCTGGGGCGACCTCTCGAAGTACGACGTCGTCATGACGGGCGTGCGTGCTTACGAGCGCCGCAACGATCTGCGCGCCTACAACCAGCGCCTGCTCGACTACGCGAAGGCAGGCGGGACGGTGATCGTGCAGTACAACAAGTTCGAGTTCAACGAAGCGCAGTACGGACCGTACCCCGGCAAGGTCGGCCGCGAGCGCGTGACCGATGAGAATGCGGAGATGAAATTGCTCGATCCTGCACACCCGGTGTTCAACTCGCCGAACAAGATTGGACGAGCCGACTGGGCGAGCTGGGTGCAGGAGCGCGGCTTGTATTTCTTCGATGAGCAGGGACGCGACCCGCAATACAAGGACCTGATCGAATTTACAGAACCGTTTCCCTACAACCAGGGCACCAAGCGCGGTGCGCTGGTCGAGGCGAAAGTGGGGCAGGGCCGCTGGCTGTATGTTGGCCTCGGATTGTGGCGGCAACTGCCGGCCGGCACCGACGGCGCGTACCGTTTGATGGCGAACCTTTTGAGCTTGAAGTAGGAAAGGCGCCAACGCGGGCAATATTGACCCGATCGGGTCAACCGGGAGGGGCGCGTCTGGTCTAAGCTTATGTGGCCGCAGCGTTTCCCTTCCGCTTCGGCAGCGAACAGCCTATGCTCGAACACATCCTTCGTCGCCTGGCGTTTGGAGCAAGTCCCGCGGAACTCGCCGCCTGGTCCGGCATGTCGGTCGATGCGGCCATCGATCGCCTGCTGAACTACGAATCGCTCACCACCGATCACGACTCGAAGATCGGCGATCCCAATTACGTCGGCATCACGACGCAGTCGGGCTCGCCGTTCTCGCCGAACACGCTGATCAACGACGCCCGCCAGCGGTGGTTGTTCCGCATGATTCATTCGCAGCGCCCGCTCGAAGAGAAGATGGCGCTGTTCTGGCACGACCACTTCGCTACGGGGTACAGCAAGATCGCCGGCGCGGTCGGACAGGAACGTGCCACGCGCATGTTCGACAACGATCCGAACAGCCTGCCGGGGAGCGAGAAAGGCATGATCCAGAAGCTGCGCGAGCTGGGCACGGGCAGCTTCGCGACGCTCGTGTGGGAGATGGCCCGCGACCCCGCGATGGTCTACTGGCTCGACAGCCAGCTCAACACGCGCACGCGGCCGCAGGAAAACTTCGGCCGCGAGATCATGGAACTGTTCACGATGGGCATCGGCAACTACGTCGAGGCCGACGTGTATGCCGCGGCGCGCGTGTTCACCGGCTTCAACTGGCGCATCAACGGCGATACGGCCAACGTGAACGGCAGCTGGTACTCGTTCCGCTACGTGGCGACCGACCACGATACCAACGCCAAGACCTTCACGTTCCCGATCTATCCCGACGGCGGCAAGACGATCCCGGCGCGATCGGCCGCGCAGGGCGAGCAGGACGCGCTCGACCTCGTGCTCGCGCTCGTGCGGAATCCGGCGACGGCACGCCGCATTTCCACGCGGCTCTACAAGTTCTTCGTCAACGAGACCGGCACGCCCGATGAGGCGTTGATCACGGCGATGGCGAACACGTATCTCAGCAACAACTACAACATCAAGGCGATGCTGCGCACGCTCGTGGCCTCCTCCCAATTCCGCGATCCGGCCAACTTCTTCCAGCGGTATTCGTGGCCGACGGAGTTCGTGGTCAAGGCGATCAAGGAAATGGGCTGGACGGGTTTCTCGGTTGCCAACGCGCTCACGCCGATGAGCAACATGGGCCAGCAGTTGTACGAGCCGCCAAACGTGAACGGATGGGTGCTCGGTCCGGCATGGATCTCGACGTCGAGCATGCTGGCGCGCATGAATTTCGCCTCCACGCTCGCAGCCAACCAGCGCTTCAATCTGGCGCGCGACGCACAGCCGTACCGTGCCACTCCGGAGCGCGTCCTGGACTACATGCTGGCGCGCTTCAGGACGATGGGTTTTGCCGCGAGTCAGACGCAGGCGCTGTCTGACTACCTGAGATCAACGGCCTGGACGGGATCGGACGCACAATTGCAGACGCGCGTGCCAGGGTTGGCTCACCTGATCGTGGGATCGGGTGAGTACGTGTTCAACTAAAGGAGCCGCCATGAATTTCTCGAGACGACAGTTCGTCAAGGGCGGCGTCACCGCATTCACGTTCGGCTTCGCCGCGCCGCAGGTGCTGTGTGACATCGCGTTCGCGCAGGGTGTCCCGTCGCGCAACTTCGTGGTCGTCTACCTGAGCGGCGGCAACGATTCGCTCAGCACGATCATTCCGTACCGCGATCCGTTCTACGCCAGCCGCCGTCCGACGATCGCGATGCCGGCGGCGAACGTGCTGCAAATCGGCACCGACTCATCGGGCGTCGAGCTCGGCATGCACGCGCGGCTCACCGGGTTGAAGTCGATCTTCGACGCCGGCAAGCTCGCCATCGTCCAGCGCACTGGTTACGCGAACCAGAGCCGCTCGCACTTCACCGGCTTCGACATCTGGGGCACGGCGAACACCACGAACACGACTGGAGCCGGCTGGCTCGGACGCTATCTCGATCAACTGCCTTCGCCGGTCGACCCACTCGTCGCGTGGAACACGCAGCGCGAAACGCCGCGGCCGCTGATGGCGAACAAGGTGGGCGTGCCGGCCATCACCAGCCCGGCGGCGTACCAGTTTGCCAGCCCGAACACCGGCAACGATGCCGTCGTCGAGCGCGCGGCCCAGTCACGCATCGCCTCGCACGTGCCGGTCGATCGACCGCACGTCGCGTTCGTCAACTCCACGACGCAATCGGCGCTGGGGACGCTCGATCGCGTGGCGACCGTCGCGACTTACCGCCCGGCCGTGGCTTATCCGAATAACGGCTTCGCGCAGGCGCTGCAGGCCGTCGCCGGAGCGATGAACAAGCAGATCGGAACCAAGGTGTTCTGGGTGCAGACCGGCGGCTTTGATACGCACGCCTCCCAGGGCGTCAACACCGGCGCCTACGCGACGCTGATGTCAACGCTCGGCGATGGACTGAAGGCGTTTTACGACGACCTCAGCGCCCAGGGCTTGTTCAACAACACTGTTGTGATGGTCTACTCGGAATTTGGCCGCCGCATCAGCGAGAACGGCAGCGCGGGCACGGATCACGGCGCGGGCGCGAACATGATGCTGATGGGCGGGCTGGTTCGCGGCGGCATCTACGGCACCGCGCCAAACCTCAACATGGATCCGGCCAATCCAACGCTCGAGAACAGCAACGGCGACGTCAAGTGGGAAACCGACTTCCGCAGCGTCTACGCCAAGGTCCTCGATAACTGGCTCGGAACGAATTCCGTATCGGTCCTCGGTGCTGATTACCGCACCGGGGCGCCGAATGTGCTGTAGAAGTGGGAAATAGGAAATAGGAAATAGGAAATAGGAATTGGGAACTTCCCAGTTCCTAATTGCCATTTCCTAATTTCTATTTTGCGTATTTCCCCAGCGTCGCCTTCCACTCATTGATCGTGTCGGCGTCCTTCGGCGTGCCCATGCCGTCGAACACGATCTGGCCGGTGCGGTACCCTACACCGTAAATGCGCTCGTTCGCATCGCGATCCTGGTTGATCGTCGATCCGTTGAGCGTCACGCCGGCAAACAGCCCGCGCGATCGTGAGTAGCTGAGAATCTGCGCGCGCATCTGGATGTCGGTTGAGGCGCTCGCATCGCGCCCCACGGGACCCGCGGCCACACCGGCGTCGGCGCCGATCTTGAACTGGTTCTTCACGAGCTGTTCGAGGCCGCGCTGGTTGTTGATGACGAGGACGAGGTCGATCGACTGCAGCCCGATCTGCGCACCGACACTGCCGCCGGTGATCGTCAGGAACGCCGGGTTCGACCAACCGCCGTTCTTCTTGTCGCGCACACTGAGGATGCCGCGGCCGCGCTGGCCGCCGATGCCGATGCCACCCTTGAGGAGGCCGGGAAACACCGCGATCCCTTCGGCCTTCTCGAGGACGCTCGACGGCAGGGCCTTGTCCGGAGCGGACATGATCTCGCTCATCACGATCGCCGCCTCCTTGATGCGCTTGATTTCGTCGGCGCCATCCTTGTTCTTCTGGGCGTGCAGCGGTGTCGTGACGAGGGCGGCCGCCATGAGGAGGAGTGCAACGGACTTCTTCATAAATCAAGGCTCCTTAGCGCTGGTTCGAGCGATCGATACGTAAAGCGGAACCCGAGCTGCTCAGCAAAGGCCGGCAGCGCGCGTTGTCCGGTGAGCAGCGCCGACGACAATTCGCCAAGCGCGGCGGACAAGACGAACGCCGGAGCCGCGAACACTGCGGGACGCCGCAGCACACGGGCGAGCGTCTTCGTAAACTCGCGGTTCGTCACAGGAGATGGAGCGCTCGCATTGAACGCGCCGAACGCCCGCTCTTCAGCGATCAGCCACGACACCAGCGCGGTCCAGTCGTCCACGTGGATCCACGGCATGTACTGGTTGCCGGATCCGATCGTCGCGCCCAGACCCATCTTGAAGGGTAGCAGCATCTTCGCCAGCGCCCCTTCGTCGCGATCCAGCACCAGCCCGGTGCGCACGACCGCCAGGCGCGTGCGCGGCGCTTCCACCGCGCGCGCTTCCTGCTCCCACTCCACGCACACGCGCGCCAGAAAATCCGCGCCTGCGTCGCCCGACTCGGTGACCACTTCATCACCACGCGGGCCGTAATAACCAACGCCCGACGCGCTGATAAACACGCGCGGAGGATGCGCGCATGCCGCCACCGCACGCACCAGCGTTCGCGTCGAGAGTACCCGGCTCACCCGAATCGCTTCCTTCCGCGATGCGGTCCACCGCCGATCGGCAATGCCCTCGCCGGCGAGGTTGACGATGGCCTCGACGCCGTCGAGGCTGGCAGCCAGCGTGCCCGGCGATCCGTCAGGCACCCACTGGATCGCGTCAGGTGACGACGGAGCGTTGCGCGTCAGCGTCAGGACGCGATGCCCTTCCCCCCGAAGCCGTTTCGCCAGTTTTCGGCCCAAAAAACCCGAACCGCCAGCGATTGCGATCGTCACCTTTCAATCTTACGACCTGCGGGGTTGACTTATAGCCGCGTTGGTTGTTAACTAACCAGTTAGTTAACGATGTCGCCCGTCAAGAAATCCGAATCGACCGTCCCCACTCAGGAGGCTGTCTTCCGCGCGGCGGCGCACGCCTTCTCGGTCACGGGATTCGACGGCGTGAGCATGGACGACATTGCGGCAGCCGCGGGCGTGAACAAGGCGATGATTTACTACCACTTCGCCGACAAGCTCACGCTCTACCGCCGGGTCGTGAGCGACGGCCTGCAGAAGATGGGAGAGACCGTCAGCGCCATCGTCGCATCCGACAGAACCCCTTCGACCAAACTCAACACCTTCATCGAACAGTTCGTAGCGATGACCGAAGTTCGCCCCTGGATGCCGGCCATCATGCTTCGCGAAATCGCCGAGGGCGCGCCGCGACTCGATGTCGCCACGATGGAGCACATGCGAGGCGTGATTGGCGGCTTTGCCGCCATCCTCCAGCAGGGCCAGGCGAGCGGAGCCTTTCGCGCGATCCACCCGGTCCTTGCATACGAATCCATCGTCGGCCCGCTCATCATCAACGCCGCGCGAGAGCGCGTCGCCGCGCAACCAGAACGTCAACGCCACGATTTTCCGATGCTCGTTCACATCTCGCATGCCGAACTCATCGCGCACTCACAAGACGCCGCGCGAAGGATGCTGACTCCATGAAACGTTTGTTCCTTGCCCCGCTCGTCGTGCTCATCGCGTGCAACACGCCGGCTCCTACGGATCACCTCCGGGTGTCAGGCCACGTCGAAGCGACCGAAACGCGCGTCGCCGCCGAAGCCGGGGGTCGCATCCTCACACTGGCCGTCAACGAAGGCGACCGCGTGCAGCAGGGGCAAACAATCCTCACGCTCGACACGCGCGATGTTCAGCTCGCAATCGACCGCGCCAAAGCCGAACTCGCCGCTACCGAAGCGCAGCTGCGGCTTGTGAAAGCTGGAGCGCGAGTAGAAGACATCCGGCAAGCCGAGTCGCAGGTGGACACCGCTCGTGCCGACGTCGCCGCCGCCAGGTCCGAGCTCAGTGCCGCAGAGCAGGACCTCACGCGGTTCGACACGCTTCTCGCGAATAATTCAGGCTCACGCAAGCAACGAGATGACGCCGAAGCACGCCGCAACGGCGCGCGCGATCGCGTGGCGTCGCTCGAAAGCCGCGTCACGACCGCACAAGAGGCGCTGCAAAAACTCCGCGCGGGTGCACGAACGGAAGAGGTCGATGCGGCGAAGGCGCGCGTCGCGGCCGCCACAGCGCAGATCGCCGCCCTTGAAAAAACACTGAGCGACGCGACGCTCCACTCGCCGATCACCGGCGTCGTGACCGAGAAGCTGGTCGAAGTGGGTGAAGTCATCCCGCCACGCGCGCCGGCACTGGTCGTCGTGGACCTCGATCACGCGTGGGCCGACGTGTTCGTTCCCGAACCGACGGTGCCGCAACTGAAGATCGGCCAGGCCGCAACGATCTTCACGGACGCGGGTGGCGCGGGTATCAAGGGCACGATCACCTACATTTCTCCGAAAGCCGAGTTCACTCCCCGGAACGTGCAGACGGCGGAGGAAAGGTCGAAGCTTGTTTATCGCGTCCGGATCAGCGTCGACAACAAGGGCGGCGTCCTCAAGCAGGGCATGCCGGTGGAAGCGGAACTGACCGCGACCGGGAGCGCCACGCCGGCGGCGGCCAAATCGTGACCGCCATTGATTTCAATAACGTCGTCAAGCGCTACGGATCCGTCCAGGCGCTGCGCGGCGTGTCCTTCTCGGTAAATCGAGGGGAGATGTTTGGCCTCATCGGGCCCGACGGTGCCGGAAAGACGACGTCGATTCGCGCGCTCTGCGGCCTTCTGCACATCGACGGTGGATCGATCCGCGTGCTTGGCCAGGACCCCATCAAGAACCACCGCGAGGTGACCGCAACGGTGGGCTACCTGTCGCAGCGCTTCTCGCTCTACGGCGACTTGAGCATCGACGAAAACATCGCGTTCTTCGCGGAAATTCACGGCGTCAGCGATTTCGAATCACGCCGAGATCGCCTGCTGGGGATGACGCAGCTGACGCCGTTTCGCGGCCGGCTTGCGGACCAGCTCTCCGGCGGGATGAAGCAGAAGCTCGCGCTCGCCTGCACGCTGGTTCACGAGCCGAAGGTGATCGTCCTCGACGAACCGACAACCGGCGTCGATCCGGTCTCGCGCCGGGAATTCTGGAAGCTGCTGTCGCAATTCCTCGCGCAGGGCATCACCATCCTGATGTCGACTCCATACCTCGACGAAGCGGAACGGTGCTCGCGGATTGCCTTGCTGCATGAAGGCCAGGTGCTCGCGCTCGACGAACCAGGACACCTGCGCTCCAGCCTGGACGGCACGCTCTTCGAACTGATCGTGCCGTCGTCGCGCGAAGCGCTCGATCGGCTTCATGGCCGTCCAGAGATCGCGAGCGCGCAAGTGTTCGGCGATCGCCTTCACGTGTGGATCGACGACAACGATCCCGAACGCGCGGCGGCCTTGCTGCGATCAGCAACAGCCACGGCCGGTGTGTCCGCGAGTTCGCAACGACCGATCGTGCCGTCTCTCGAAGACGTCTTCATCGCCAAGCTTGCCGAGGCGAACGGAGCTTCAGTCTCATGAAACTTGCCACCATCACGACGACGATCCTCGTGCTCGGCGCTGCCGCCGCCTTTGCGCAAGCGCCGCCAGTGAAGTTGACGCTCGACGAGGCGATCAGTCGCGGCCTCGAGAACAGCCACCGGATTGCGGAGGCGAAGGCGCGTCAGCAGGGTGCCGAGGCTGCCGTGAAGACGGCCGACCTTGCGCGCATGCCGATCGCCGGCGTCAACGCCGGCTACACGCGCACGAATCACGTCACGGAATTCGCCTTCCCGCAACCGAACGGCAGCCGCCTCGTTGTCTACCCCGATCTCCCGAACAACATGACGACGCGGGTGGGGTTTCAGTGGCCGATCTACACCTCCGGCAGGACGGATGCGCTCGAGCGTGCCGCGCAGGCCGAAGCGGACGCTGCCGGCGCCGACATCGAGACCGCACGTGCGGACCTCCGCCTCGAGATCGTGCGCGCCTACTGGGCCTCGGTGACGTCGCGAGAAGCAGTTCGCGTACTCGAGGAGTCGTCAGCGCGGGCCGAAGCCCAGCTCACCGATGCCAGGCATCGTTTCGACGTCGGCCTGATTCCGCCAAACGAAGTGTCGAGCCTCGAAGCGCAGCGATCGCGCGAACGAGCCCAGTTGATCGAAGCGGCAAATCTCCGCGATTCGGCGCTGATCGACCTGCGGAGGTTGATCGGCGCTCCGCAAGACACGGTCATCGAACCCGTCGACAGCCTCGAACCGCTTCCACAGCCAGAGGTCGCTGCCGGCAACGTGGGTGATCTGGTCAAGCACGCACTCGACGCGCGCACCGAGCGAAAGGCGCTGACGTTTCGGATCGGCGGAGCCGAGGCGCGCCAACAGGCCGCGCTGACGGGCAACAAGCCGACGATCGCGTTTACCGGTGGGGTCGATTATGCGAACCCGAATCCCCGCATCTTCCCGCGCAAGGGCAAGTGGCAGGAGTCGTGGGATGTCGGCGTCAACGTGAACTGGAATTTCCTGGACTTCGGCCGTGCCCGATCGCAGGCCGCCGAAGCCTCGGCCGCGATCACCGCCGCTCGTGAGCGGATGGCCGAGTTCGACAGCGTCGTGTCGGCGGACATCCGTCAGCGATTGCTCGATGTCGAGTCGAGCCGCGCCGCCGTGCTCGCGGCCACTGACGCGGTTCGAAGCGCCGCGGAAGCGCGCCGCGTGGTGAACGATCGATTCAACGCCGGCGTGGCCACGAGCACCGACGTGCTGGTTGCGCAGGTGGCGCTGCTCGAAATGGAGCTGGCGCGAACGCGGTCGCTCGCCAACGTTCGGCTCGCCGAAGCCAGGCTGCATCGGTCTCTGGGGCGTTGACGTGAGCGGCGTAGCGATTGACGTCAAACATTTGAGCCGCCGGTTCGGCAGCTTTGTTGCCGTGGACGACCTGTCGTTCTCGGTGAAGCAAGGCGAGATCTTCGGCTTTCTCGGCGCCAACGGCGCCGGCAAGTCCACCACCATTCGCATGTTGTGCGGACTGTTGCGGGCGACGAGCGGCACGGCCCTCGTCGATGGCGTCGACGTGAGCCGCGACCCCGAAGCCGTCAAGCGCCGGATCGGCTACATGTCGCAGAAGTTCTCCCTCTACGAGCTGCTGACCGTCAACCAGAACATCGAGTTCTTTGGCGGCATCTACGGATTGACGGGCGCAAAGCTGGAGGAGCGGCGCACGTTCGTCATCGAGATGGCGGGCCTCCACGGGCGCGAGAACACGCTCACGCGCGACCTGCCGGGCGGATGGCGCCAGCGCCTCGCGCTGGGCTGCGCGATCCTTCACGAGCCGACGATCGTGTTTCTCGACGAACCGACCGGCGGCGTCGACCCGTTGTCACGACGACGCTTCTGGGATCTGATCGGCGATCTCTCCCGTCGCGGCGTGACCGTGCTGGTGACGACGCATTACCTCGATGAGGCGGAGCATTGCCACCGCATTGCGATCATCCAGGCCGGCAAGCTGGCCGCGCTAGGCACCGCCAGCGAACTGAAGGGCGTGTTCTCGTCGAGGCCGATCGTCGAAATTCACGCGTCGCAACCGGTCAAGGCGATGGCCATCCTCGACGAGCAC
>CAZBYY010000036.1:0-18125 GCA_964495855.1 uncultured Acidobacterium sp.
GGTCCCCACATCACGGGCGTGATGAAACTCGCAAAGAAGGCCCAGCTGTTCGTCGGCGGATCGATGAGCGCCGCCAAGACCCGCGGCGCCGCGCGCGTGCATTATGTCGAGAGCGTCCTCGACCTCGCATCGCAGCTGTCCCGGCAGCTGTCCACGGCGCCGTAGCGGGATCGGGATTATTTGGTGGTCGCCGGCGCGTCTGGAACCTGCAGCGCGCGCATCAACTCCGCCGCCTGGCGGAAGTAACGCTCGAGCAGGTCGCCCTGCTGGCGGAGCTGCTTCTTGCGATCGACGGCTTCTGCCGCGCGCTTGAGCTCGCCGAGTTGCGTCTTCGTCTTCGGATCCTCGCGCCGACGGGCGACGGCCACCGCCTCGACAACCATCGCGCCCTTCGCCAGCGCGTCGCGCACCACCAGCGTGCGATCGTCCTCGCTGCGGGCCGGTGTGTCCATCGCCTTGCGCACGGCGGCGAATCCGTCCATCGCCTGGCGGATCTTGCCGCTGTCGATCTTCGCATCCTCCGCAATCGCGCGCGCCGCGGCGTCCATCAGCCGCAACGCCTCACCGGTCACCGCCGGCTCGCGTTCGTCGGCCGGCCACTTCCGCTCGACGTTCGCGGTGAACACGGCGACGGCGGCAAGGGTCGACGGGGACTGAGCCAGGGTAACGACGGTCAGAGCAAGGGCTAAGGTGCGCATCATGAGGGAGCCCCCCGGAGCAGGGGGCGATATGGTGCGCATCGTAGTGCGAATAATCTTTCGAATTCAATGATGCTGCGGCGAGGCACGCGAAGGGCGCGCCAGCGTCAGCGGACGACGGACGGTGAGGAGGCGGAGCGCAAGAACACCTTCTGGTCGAAGCCGGCTGACTTGTCGATCGTGCTGACCCACAGTGCGAGCCGGTTGGCGAGCGTCCCGTCACCGGTTATTCGCGAATAGATGACGTGGTGATCATCCAGCCACTCGACCTGGTCGTCGAGATCCTGGGTGTCGTCGGTGATCGGCCACACCTCGCGCGACTGGAGGTCCATCGCCCATAATTGCCAGCCGGTCGCCTGCGTGCGGTGACGTTTGAAGACGATGTGACGCTCGTCGGGAGAAAGCGACGGGCATTCGACATCGTCGCCCACGACCTCGAGTTCGCGCGCGGCGATGTCGCCGCGCACGAGCAACCGCTTGCCGCCGGTGCCGAGCGTGGCGTAGAAGCGGTTGCCGTCCTTGAAGAACGTCACGCCCCAGAAATTGAAGTCGACGTCTCGAAACGTCCGCCCATCGCGAACCACGCGAAACTGTTCGAGTTCGGCGATGCGCTGCCGCGTCGACAGGTCATAGAGCACCGTCTGCGTCGTGAAATCGCTCGCGTAGTTCTCGCCGCTCACGAACACCGTGGACGCCGCGTAGCGCTGGTCCGGAGACACGCGGGCGCGAATCGGCAGCCCCGACAACGGAAAGCTCGCCAGCGTCTGCAGGCGGCGGTCGAGAATGTGCGCGAACGCGCGCGGCTCGGCGCTGGTGCGATTGAGCTCGAGACAGAGGCCGAACTCCCGGCCGATGTAACTCCGCTCGCATTCCTGCGACGAGACCACGGCCCGATCGCCGAGCGCATCGAGGCGTGCGAGCGACAGGTGGCCGAACTGCCCGTCTCGCGCGCTCAAAAACGACAGGTGCGGCATCGTGCGAGCAGCGTCGATCGTCGAGGCCGCCGCGGCGCTGGATAGGTCGATCACCGCCGCCGCGTCTGGCGCGGTCCGCATCGTCGCGCGCGTCCACACGTAGAGGCACGTGCTGGCGATGCAGCCGGCCGCGAACACCCAGAACGCCGCGATGCGGATCCGCTCAGTCATGCCGTGTCGCTGTGGTAAGTCGCGGCGAAAGCAGGAAGATCACGATCATCACCATGATCGGCAGACCGATCTGAAACGGAATGATGGCCGTGTGCGTGGCGCCACGGCTCCACTGCCATCCAAATATCACGCTGGCGACCATGCGGCCAAGATCGTTGCCGGCACTCACCAGCGCGAGTCCGCTCGCACGCCGGTCAACAGGCAGTTCAGCGCTGGCCAGCGCGGCGAACACGCCATCCGTTGCCGCGTAGAACGCGCCCAGCAGCACGACGATGACCGCGACCAATGCCATCGCCGGCAACGCCGACCGCAGGGCGAGATAGATCGCCATCATCGCGGCGTAGCCGCCGACGATCACGACGATGCGGCCGACGCGATCGGCGAGCCTGCCGAAGGGCGCCGCAAGGGAGAGGTACACCGCCGGCGTCAGCACGAACAGCAGCGGCACGTACTCGGGGCTGAATCCTGCTCGCTGCTGAATCGAAAGGTAGATGAAGCTGTCGCTGACCGTGGCGAGGCCAAGCAACGCGGCGCTGATGGGAATCCGCGCAAAGTGCGTCGGCCATGGCGAGGCGGGAGCAACCCTTGTTGCCGCCGGCCGATTCAACTGCGGCGGCGACTGCGCGAACGTGACGAACACGGCCACCGCGAGCGCCGAGAGCGCCAGGCTGATCACGAAGATCACGTCGTAGCCGTTGCGGATCCATCGCAGCACCGCAAAGGCGATCAATGGCCCGAGCAGCGCCCCCGCCGTATCGAGTGCGCGATGCACGCCGAAGGCGCGGCCGAGTGTCGCCTTGGTCACGCTGAGCGAGATGATCGCGTCGCGGGGCGCGGTGCGGATACCCTTGCCGATGCGATCGACCATCACGAGGGGCGTCAGCAGCCACGCAAACGATCCGCCGAGCACCAGCCCCAGTCGCGAAACGGTCGAGCACGCATAGCCGGCCGCAGCCACCGGCAGGTACTTTGCCGACCGGTCCGTGAACCATCCTGACAGCAGCTTGATGATCGACGCGCCGCCCTGCTGCACGGCGTCCACCGCGCCAAAAGCCATCGGCGACAGCCGCAGGAAATACATCGCGTAGAGCGGCAGCACCGCCGCCACCATTTCCGTTGACGCGTCGGTCAGCAGACTCGTGACGCCGAGGATCCAGACGTTGCGCCGCAGGCGCGGCGGCACGGGCGCGTCGTCGGGGGCTTCGAGGAGCGAATCGGACGGCTTGGCGGATCGATACATCCTCAGCCCACGCGGACCATGCCCAATCCTACCCTCACGCGATAAGATCGACACGTGAGCGAGCAGGAAGAAGATTTCGCAGCATTGTTCGAAGCGTCGACCAAGGCCCAGTCGTTCAAGCGCGGCCAGGCGGTCGACGGACGAATCGTCGCCATCGGCGCCAAGGTCGCCCTGATCGACATCGGCGGCAAGGGCGAAGCCGAAATGGACGTCGCCGAATTGAAGGATGCCGACGGCGACATCGAGGTGGCGGTCGGCGACCGGATCACGGCGATGGTCGTGTCGACCAGCGGCGGCATCACGCTGTCCCGCACGGGCGTGCGCAATGCGGCCACGCATCGGGAGATCGAAGACGCCTACCGCAACGGCCTCGCGGTTGAGGGCAGGGTCGTGCAGGAAGTGAAGGGCGGCTACGAAGTGCGCATCGCGCGCGAACGTGCCTTTTGCCCGCTGTCGCAGATCGACATCGTGCGCACCAAGACTCCCGCCGTGCACGTCGGGCAGACCTACCCGTTTCGCGTGATCGAGTACAAGAACGGCGGCAAGGACATCGTCGTGTCACGGCGCAATCTGCTCGAGCAGCAGCAGGCGGACGCCGAGGAAGTGCGCCGTTCGATCGTGCCGGGTGCGGTGATGAGCGGCCGCGTTGTCTCGGTGCGTGACTTCGGCGCGTTCGTGGATCTTGGCGGCGGCATCCAGGGGCTGCTGCACGTATCGGAGATGAGCTGGTCGCACACGACGAATCCGGGCGAGATCGTCGCCGTCGGCGATCAGCTCACGGTCAAGGTGTTGAGGGTCGATGCGGAGAGCGGCAAGATCGCGCTCGGGCTTAAGCAGCTGCAGGACGATCCGTGGGCTGCGGTCACCACGTCCCTCCACCCCGAGCAGGTCGTTACGGCGCGCGTCACGCGTGTCGCCGAGTTCGGCATCTTCGTCGAACTCGCTCCCGGCATCGAGGGGCTGCTGCCACTCGCCGAGTCCGGGCTCGATCGCGGCGCCGACGTTCGGCGCGCGTTTCCGGCCGGCACGATCCTCGACGTCGTGATTCTGGACATTGATGCCGCCGCGCATCGCATCCGCGTCAGCAAGCGTGCCGTGGCGATCCAGCAGGAACAAGCCGAGGTGCGCGAGTACACGTCGCGCCAGCAGCCAGCCGCCTCGCCGTCGATCGGCTCGCTGGCCGACAAGCTGCGCGGCGCGCTCGGTGGTGAGCGCAAGGATCGCGCCCGGGAGTGAGCGCACGTCTCCCCCACAGGCTGCAGGCACGATGTCCGTCGGCCTCCGCGCCCGGTGATTGCGAGTCGCGGTAAGCTGACGCTGGAGTATGCAGACACCCGCGGACAACCTTGACGGCCGCGTACGCATCGCCGGCTCCGCGCCCCTGCACGCAGGTCGCGACTTCGTTCTGTACTGGATGATCGCGGCAAGGCGGCCGGTCTGGAACTTCGCGCTCGATCGCGCCATCGCGCACGCGCGCGCGCTGAACAAGCCGCTGCTGATCTTCGAGCCGCTCGAAGTGGACTACCCGTGGGCGTCGGACCGCCTGCATCGCTTCGTCATCGACGGCATGCGCGACAATGCGGCCGCCTTCGGCCGGGCGCCCGTGACCTACTTCCCCTACGTAGAGCCGCGGCCGGGCGATGGGCGTGGGCTGCTGGCCGCGCTCGCCACGTCGGCCTGCGTCGTCGTGACCGATGATTTTCCGTGTTTCTTTCTGCCGCGCATGGTTTCAGCCGCAGCCAGGCAGCTCGATGTGCGCCTCGAAGCCGTGGACGGCAATGGCCTGATTCCGCTTGCCGCGACCGATCGCGTCTTCACGGCAGCCGCCTTCTACCGGCGCTTCATGCAAGGGACGGTGCTCGATCACCTGCCGACCGTGCCGCAGGCCGACCCGCTCGCCCAGCTCGAGCTGCCCAGACTCGACGACGTGCCGCGTGGGATTGCGGCGCGCTGGCCCCCGGCATCACGCGCGCTGCTCGACGGCGATGCGTCGGCGTTGGCGGCGTTGCCCATCGACCACGACGTCAACGTCGTGGCCACGCGCGGTGGATCGCGCGCCGCAGCGGAAGCGCTGCGTCACTTTGTGGGCGTCAAGCTGGCGCAATACGGGGAACTGAATTCGCAGCCGGAAGCGGATGCGACCAGCCACTTGTCGCCGTACTTGCACTTCGGCCACGTGGGTGCGCACCAGGTCTTCGATGCGGTGATGTCCAGCGAAGGATGGACGATGCGGCGGGTGGCGGGACGAAAGGCCAACGGCGCGCGCGAAGGCTGGTGGGACGTGCGCCCGGGCACGGAGCGCTTTCTGGATCAGCTCACCGTGTGGCGCGAGCTCGGGTTCAACATGTGCGCGAAGCGGCCCGGCGATTACGACCGCTACGCCTCGCTGCCGGAATGGGCGCGGGCGACACTGGCCGCGCACGCCGGTGATCGTCGCGAACACGTCTACGATCGCGATGCGCTCGAGCGCGGCGCCACGCATGACCGCCTGTGGAACGCCGCCCAGGGACAGCTGCGACAGGAAGGCTGGTTCCACAACTACCTGCGCATGCTGTGGGGCAAGAAGATCCTCGAATGGTCGCCGACGCCAGAGCACGCCCTCGACAACATGATCGCCATCATGAACCGCTGGTCGCTGGACGGCCGCAATCCCAACTCTTACAGCGGCTACTTCTGGACGCTGGGCCGATACGACCGGCCGTGGCCGGAGCGACCGATCTTCGGCACCATCCGCTACATGAGCTCCGCCAACACGGCCCGCAAGTTCCCGGTCAAGCGATACATCGAGCGCTACGCTCCCGAAACCACACGGTCCGGCGATCTGTTCTGAGTGCCCCGGACCTGAGACTCCGCTCCAGGGTGTAGACTCCGGCGTGCAGAGGTATTCACCATGACACGCCAGGTTCGTCCGCTTGTGGCTGCGCTGTGCGCGGCCGTCGTCCTCTTCTCGACCGTTCGCACGTCCGGTCAACAAGCTGCGTCGCTCGATCCCTCACTCTACGGCGGCCTGCACTGGCGCATGATCGGACCGTTCCGCGGCGGGCGCGTCGACGCGGTCAGCGGCGTGCCCGGACGGCCGTACGAGTTCTACTTCGGCCACGTGAACGGCGGCGTGTGGAAGACGATCAATGCCGGCCGCACGTGGATGCCGGTGTTCGACGGCCAGCCGGTGGCGTCGATCGGCGCCCTCGCGGTCGCGCCGTCGAATCCAGATATCGTCTACGTCGGCACGGGCGAATCGACGTTGCGCGATTCAAACGGCTACGGCAACGGTGTCTACAAGACGACGGATGCGGGCAAGACGTGGACGCACCTCGGCCTCGACCTGACGCATCACATCGGCCGCATCGCGATCGATCCAAAGAACGCCGACATCGCCTACGTGGCGGCGATCGGCGATTTGTACGCGGCAAAGCCCGACCGCGGGGTCTACAAGACCACCGACGGCGGCAAGACGTGGACCAAGTCGCTGTTCAAGGACAACAACACCGGCGCCGTGGATCTCGCCATCGATCCGAGCAACTCGCGCATCGTGTATGCGAGCCTGTGGGCGACGCGACGCACGCCGTGGTACACCTACGCGCCGTCGAACAGCCCCGGCGGCGGCATCTACAAGTCGACGGACGCCGGCGCCACCTGGACGCAGCTCACGAGCGGATTGCCCACTGAGGGCTTCGGCCGCAGCGGCATCGCGATCGCGCCGAGCAATCCGCGTCGCGTCTACGCGGTGATCGACGCCAAGGAAGGCGGCCTGTATCGATCGGACGATGCGGGCGCGACGTGGACGAAGACGACCGACGACACGCGCGTGTGGGGGCGCGGCTGGTACTTCGAGAAGATCGTCGTCGATCCCACCAATCCCGACATCGTCTTCATCCCGAATGTCGGCATCCAGAAGTCGAAGGACGCCGGCAAGACGTTCGGCACCTTCGCGGTGCGCGGATCGCCGGGCGGCGACGACTATCACCAGTTGTGGATCTCGCCGACGGATCCGAACGTAATGATCGTCGCGAGCGACCAGGGGTCCGTCGTGACGATGAACGGTACCGCCGACACGCCCGAGTGGAGCTCCTGGTACAACCAGCCCACCGCGCAGCTGTATCACGTGTCGGTGACGAATGGATTCCCGTGGCTCGCGACCGGGGCGCAGCAGGACAGCGGCGCCGTGTGGGTCCGGTCACGCAGCTTCACCGCGACGATCTCGACACGCGACTGGCAGGGCGCGTGCGCCGGCGGCGAAAGCGGATACACCGCCGCGGATCCGATGGATCCGGACAAGTTGTTCGGCGGCGACGTGTCGACGTGCCGCCTCGATGTGAACGGCAGCGCGCAACAGATCCCACCGCCTGCTGGGCCAGAGAAAGCGCGCCAGGACTGGACGCAGCCGCTGGTGTTTTCGAAAGCGGATCCGAAGGCGCTCTATTACGCGAATCAGTACGTCTACAAGACGACCGATGGCGGCGCGAACTGGACGCGCATCTCCGACGACCTGACGCGCCCCGAGCCGGGCACTCCCGCGACGCTCGACCCCACCACTGCGCAGATGACGGATCGCAACGGCCGACGCGGCGTCGTCTACACGATCGCGCCGTCGCCGCTGGCAAAGGCGCTGCTCTGGGTCGGCAGCGACGACGGGTTGATTCAACTGTCGCAGGATGACGGCGGCAAGTGGATCAACGTGACGCCGCCGGCGCTGACGTCGTGGAGCCGCGTCACGATGATGGAAGCGTCGCACTTCGACCAGAACGAAGCGTACGCGGCCGTCGACCGGCATCAGCTCGATGATTTCGCGCCGCATATCTATCGCACGCGTGACCTCGGCAAGTCGTGGCAGGAGATCACGCGCGGCCTGCCGCGCGACGGCTACGTGCACTTCGTCAAGGAAGATCCGAAGCGCCGCGGCATGCTGTTTGCCGGCACCGAGCGCAGCGTGTTCATCTCGTTCGATGATGGCGATACCTGGCAGTCGCTGCAGTTGAACCTGCCGACGACGTCGGTGCGCGACATCGAGATTCATGGCGACGACGCGGTGCTGGCGACGCACGGGCGTGGATTCTGGGTGCTCGACGACATCGGATCGCTGCGCCAGATCACGACGGCGACGGCGCAAAGTGCAGTGGTGTTGTTCAAGCCGACCGACGCACTGGCGATCGTGCAGGGCGGCGACAACGGCACGCCGTGGCAGAAAGACGAGCCCCAGGCCGAGAACGCGCCCGTCGGCGCGGTGATCGATTACTACCTCAAGGCCGACGCGACGGGACCGGTCGTGATCGACATTCTCGATGCAACAGGGAAAGTGGTGCGCAGCTACTCGAGCGCCGCGCCGGCTCCTGCGCCGACGGCACCGCAGACGGTCTCTTCGCTGTGGGTGCGTCCGCCGTCAACGGTACCGACGTCGGCCGGCATGCATCGCTGGATCTGGGACTTGCGCGAACCGCCACCGCAAGGCGGCGGTCGCGGCGGCGGCGGTGGCGGATTCGGCCGTCAGCTGCCGATGCTCACGGGATCGTTCACGGTCCGCCTGTCGGCGAACGGCCAGACCCTCACGCAGCCGCTCGTCGTCAAGCCCGATCCCCGCGCGAAATGACAGAAAAGGAACCTGCTTCACTTTTACGGTTTACGTAAATCTGAAGCAGGTTCCCTTACAGGGATGCGGTAGAATCCACCGCCATGAAGAAGACCCTGTACGCGTTCGGACTTGCTCTCACGGCCGCTGTTGCAAGCGCCACTTTCCTTGATGCTCAGGCGCCCGGCGGTGGACAGCTCTCGCCGGAACGCCAGGCCGCGCTCGCCGCGCAGGCCGAACTCGAAAAGAACACGCCGCAGATCCCCTACGACGCGGTGTCGCTGCCGCTGATGCCGGCCGGGCACACCATCGGTGAAACGGTAGGCGTCGCCGTCAATTCCAAGAAGCACCTGTTCGTCTACACGCGCAGCGGCAACGTGGGCCCGGCGCGCGGCGCGCAGGCCGCCGAGTTGTTCGAGTTCGACGAGACCGGCAAGTTCGTGAAGGAATGGGGCCAGAACGCCTACGGCTTCTCGTTCGCGCACGCCATCCGCTTCGACAAGGACGACAACCTGTTCGTCATCGACGAAGGCTCGAACATGGTGATGAAGTTCAATCCGCAGGGCCTCGTCACCCTCGTGCTCGGCCGCAAGGATGAAGCCGTCGACTACATGGAGCGCTTCCTCGAAGAAGGCCGCAAGCTGGACGTCGCGCAGCTCACCGGACCGGGCAGCGGCGCCGGCCGCGCCAACGTGTTCGGCCGCCCGACCGACGTTGCCTTCGACCTGCAGGGCAACATCTTCGTCGCCGACGGTTACACCAACTCGCGCGTCGCCAAGTTCAACAAGGACGGCGACTTCATCAAGTCGATCGGCAAGCGCGGCAACCAGCCGGGAGAATTCAACACGCCGCACACCATCGCCAACGACGCCAAGGGCAACATCTACGTCGGCGATCGCGGCAACTCACGCATCCAGGTGTTCGATTCGGACCTGAACCCGATCCGCATCATCAGCAACGTCCGCGCGCCGTGGGGCATCTGCATTTCGCCGCCCAACGCGCAGGGCCAGCAGTTCCTCTACAGCGCCGATGCCGGCGGCAAGATCTACAAGACCGACCTCGAGGGCAAGATGCTCGGCTGGTTCGGCACGTTCGGCAAGCGCGTCGGGCAGTTCTACTGGGTGCACGAGATGCACTGCTCGAGCGAGAACGAGCTGTATGTGGGCGAGGCGCAGAACTGGCGCGTGCAGAAGATCACGCTCAAGCCGATGGCCAAGACCTCGATGCACTGAGGCGCCACGTGAGTAGTGCGGCGGCAACGGCGATGGCGACGAGCCATTGCCGTTGCGTCGCCGGACCCATCGGATCGCCCGCGTCCTTCATCTCCATCCGCCAGCGAACCCAACTCGAACTGTTGTAAAGGCGAAAGTACTCGGCCTCGATCTCGTCGTGCGCCGCGACCAGGTCGCCGTTGTCTCCGGCCCCGGGCGGCAGCGGCGGCGGCAAGTTCGGGAGCGACTGCGCCGGGTCGACGATCCAGTGCAGCGCCTTCACGCCGAGGCTCGAGCCGCGATCCGGCGGCCAGCCGAGCACCAGCAACGCCGCTGTAAAGCAGATCACGGTCCACTGCGCGCGATTCGGTTGCCGCATGCGACCCCGATTTTACTTTGATAGGGACGAACCGCTCACGCGCGTGGATGAATCGCACTTGCCCGACGAGCGTGCATGGCACAATGCGTCGCCATGATCGTGCTGTTGCTGATCGCACTGCTGATGCAATCGCCGGCGCCTTCCCCGCCCGTTGAGCCGCCGCAGCAGCTCGCACCCGGGTGGTACTTGATCCGTGGGGTCCCGATGCCGGGCCGCGGGCCCGATGGCAACACGATCATCATCGATGCGCCCGATGGCTTGATCGTCGTCGACACGGGGCGGCACACGCAGCACAGCGACAAGATCCTCGCCTTCGCAACACAACACAACCGGCCGATCACCGCCATCATCAACACGCACTGGCACCTCGATCATTCGAGCGGCAACGTCCGGTTGAAGGCCGCCTATCCGAACGCCAAGGTCTACACCACGAACGCCATCGATCGCGTGCTGGCCCCGGGCGGATTTCTCGCGCGGAACCTGGAGGACGCCAGGAAGATGTACGACGCCGTGACCGGCGACGTGCAGAGGGACGAGATGCAGATCTTCTTTGCCACGATGGCTGCGCAGGAGCATCTGCGGCCCGACGTGCCGCTGACGAAATCAGGGCCGGTGCCGCTGGCAGGCAGGCGCGTCGATGTGCACGTGACCGACAAGGCGGTCAGCGACGCGGACGTGTGGCTCCACGACCAGGCGACGAAGCTGGCGGTGATCGGCGATCTCATTACGGTGCCGGTTCCCTATTTTGAGACCGCGTGTCCGGATCGGTGGAAGGCCGCCCTCGACGAAGTGTGGGCCACGAATTTCGAAACCGCGATCCCAGGGCACGGGAGCCCGCTCACGCGCGCGCAGGTCGATGCGTATCGCCAGTCGCTCGCAGCGTTCACCGCGTGCGTGCGCTCCGAGAAGCCAGCCGCCGAATGCAGCGCGGGATGGGTTGCAGGAACGAGCATGCTGATCGGAGACGAAGCGGATCGCCGCAAAGCGGTGGCAGCCAACATGGATTACTACGTTGGCTACCTCCGCAAGGGCGGTGGCAAGGCGGCGGACTGCCTGGCGCAGTAACTACTTCTTCGAGTACTTCGTAAACGCGCCGCCCGCCTGCTGCAGCGAGTTCGGGCCTTCGGCGGCGAACACGTTGTCGTTGGCATCGACGGCAACACCTTCGCCCGCCGTGCCTTGATACACGCGATCCTCACGATCGAACGGCGGGATAAAGGCGGTCACTCGATCTTCGTCCACAGGGCCGATCCGCACGCCGTCGCGCCAGTTCGGGTGATTGAGCGGACCGGACTCCGAGTCAATCACGTAGACGAGATCGCCCTTGATGAAGAAGCCGCTCGGGCGGCTGAAGGCGTATCGCGATTCGAGGTAGTTGCCTTCCTGGTCGAAGATCTCAATCCGATGATTACCGCGATCGGCGACCCACAACCGTCCGCGCGCGTCGAACATCAACGCGTGCGGCGTGCGGAACTCGCCGTGCTTGACGCCGATCTTGCCCCACGACTTGATGAACTTGCCGTCGGCGGTGAACTTGCTGATGCGTGATGTCGCGCCGCGCTTCAACCCCTCGTTGATCTGCTGCTGCGTCGTCATGCCCTGCGCATCGTGGCCGTCGGACACGTAGATGCTGCCGTCGGGCCCGACGACGACGTCGTTGGGTTGATTGAACTGGCCGTCGGCGTTGCCCGGCTTGCCGGCGATGCCGAGGCTGAGGAGCTTCTCGCCCTTCGGCGAGAACTTGTGCACCTGCTGGCCCTTGGTGCCGGCCTGGTTGTTGGCGAAGTCGGCGATCCAGACGTTGCCCTGCTTGTCGACGAAGATGCCGTGCGGCGTGACCATCACGCCCTTGCCGATGTTGGCGAGCAGCTTGCCCGTGCGCCGATCGAACTTCAGAATCGGATCGACGGGATTGTTGTCGCAGTCAACCGGCCCGCCGCCCGCCGTGCCGGCGCCGCAGCGCTCGTACGCCCAGATGTTGCCGTCAGTCGGGTCGATGTCGATCCCGGCGGACGTGCCCCACTTGCGGCCCGCCGGCAGTTCGCCCCAATTGCGGGTGACCACCGGGTTCGGATTCGGCAGGCCTTCACCGGTGATCCAGTTCGGCGCGGGTGATGCCTTTTGCCTGGCCTGCGCGTTCACCCCGGCGGTGACGCTGATGGCGACTACAGTGCACACGGCAAGGGCGGCAAACGTGGACACGATCGTGCGCGATATCGACATGGACTCCTCCAGCTGCTACGCCTTCAGCGCAGCCAAGACCCGGGCGGCAGTGAACGGCACGCGACGCAGGCGCACGCCGGTGGCATCGTAGATCGCATTCGCCACCGCCGCGAGCATCGGCTTGCACATGGTTTCGCCGGCGCCGTAGTGCGGCAGGTCCGGCCGGTTCGGATTCGGATCGCCGTTCACGAGGACCACGTCGATCTTCTCGGGCACGTCGGCGTGCGTCAGCGTCGGCGACGTGATCCAGTCCACGGTGATCATCTTCTGGCGATCGAAACGCGCTTCTTCGAAGAGCGCACGGCTGATCGCGTGGAGCATGCCGTTTTCAACGGTGCGCGTGAGCGCCTCGGGGTTGATGACGAGCCCGACGTCGTACGCACACGTGGCGCGCTTCACCCACACGCGGCCGGTGCGGCGATTCACCTCGACCTCGACCATCTCGACGGCGACGGTTTCACTGCGATACGCATACGCCACGCCGCGACCGGTCGCCACGTCGCCGTTCCATCTGTCCCTGCCCGCCGTCGACTTGGCGGAGGCGGACCAGCCGAACTTCTCCGCTGCCGCTTTCAGACACGCGATCGATCGCGCCCGCTTGAATCCCGCATCGTCTCCGCGACCGCGCTGGAGGAGCGAGAGCCTGAACGCCACCGGATCGGCGCTGGCCGCCGCGGCGAGTTCGTCGATGAAGCTTTCCGAGGCAAACGTGACCTGCGGGCCGTCGGGATCGCGGAGGTTGCCCTGCCGAACGGGCGTTTGCCACGCGAGCGGCATCGGCACGACGGCGCCCGACATCCGGCGATTGGCGATGCTGTAGGAATCGTTCGGGAACGACGCGCGGCCGCGCGCGGCCTGCGCCTTCTGCTGGCCGGTCAATTGCGCGATCAGCACGCTGCCGGCTTCGTTGTAGCCGACGTGATTGTAGTCAGCAGCGCGCGCGTCGAAGTCGAGCGCGACCAACCCGCCCTGCGCGTCGAGGCCGCCGCGCATCGTGACGGCGTAGGCGGGGCCTTTGGTGTCCCATGCCGTTTCTTCCTGCCGCGTCCACTGCACGCGCACTGGACGTCCCAACTCTGTGGCAAGAAACGCCGCTTCGAAGCCCGCGTCTTCCGCGGCCGTGCGTCCGTACGCCTGCGGTCCCTGCATCCAGACGACGCGCACCTTCTCGCGCGGGATCTTGAGGAATTCGGCGACGCCGTTGCGCATGCCGTACGACTTCATGTCGTTCGAGTAGATCGTCAACTGGCCATTCGATGGATCGGCGAGCGCATGGGCCGGACCGATCGCCGTGTGCCCCTGGAACGGCACGTCGTAGCTTGCCTCGATCACCCTGGCGGCGCCCTTCAGTGCCGCGTCGACATCGCCGGTCGCGACCGGCTTCTCGGTCGATGACGGCGGCGTCGATCGCATGTAGGTGAACAGATCGTCAGACGCCGGGAACGGCGCGGACGCCGGCGGCGTCCATTCACACTTCAACTGGCGCGCGGCACGGATCGCCTGCTCTTCCCGCTCGCAGATCACGGCAACGTAGTTGCCGCGGCTCACGACCTTCACGAGCCCGGGCACATCCTTCACGGATGATTCGTCGATCGACTTGAGCGTGGCGCCGACGACCGGCGGACGCACGTTACGCGCGTGCACCATGCCCGGCACTTTCATGTCGACGGCCCACCGCTGCGTGCCGTCAACCTTCGCGGGAATGTCGTCGCGCCGCGGCGACTTGCCGGCGTGCTTCAGTTCCTGGACCGGCTTGAGCGGCGCACGGCCCGTGGTCGCATCGATGTTGCGGCCGGTGAGCGTGACGTTGAACTTCTTGCCGCCGATCAGCTGCCCGTAGGTGATGCTGCGCTCCGCCGTGTCGCCAATGTTCGTCGTCACGACGCCGTCGCTGACCGACAGCGCGCTGACGGGCACGCGGAAATGTTCAGCCGCCATGTCGAGCAGGACCCGCCGCGCTTCTGCGGCGACGCGCCGCATCGGATAACCGTCGGTCTGCAGCGCATCCGATCCGCCGGAGCCGCCCTGGTCGACGGTGATGTCGGTGCTGCCCATCACGCACGTCGTGTTCTCGAACGCGATGTCGAGTTCGTCGGACATGATCTGGCGGAACGCCGTGCCGGTGCCCTGCCCGAGATCCGTCTTGCCGACGAAGAAGGTGGCGGTGTTGTCGGGGCGAATCAGGATCCACGAATCGAGTTGCAGGTAGTCGAGATCGGGGTACGGGCCATCGACCTTCTGAATGAACGCCTCGACGCCTTCGACGGAAATCGCAGCGACGGACGCCACGATGAAGCCCGCCGATCGGAGAAATGCGCGCCGAGAAGGCGTGAGCGTGGCGACATCGCGTAGGCGGACCTGCCGCGCCGAAGCGTCTTCGCGTAGGCGGGTCATGCCATCCTCCGCGCCGCGAGCTTCACCGCAGCGTTGATGCGGTAATACGTCATGCAGCGGCACAAGGTGTTCTTCATGCCCTCGCGGATCTGCGCATCGGTGGGATTCGGGATCTTGTCGAGCAGCGCCTTCGCGGTGAGGATCTGTCCGTTCTGGCAGTAGCCGCACGCCGGCACCTGCTCATCGATCCACGCTTGCTGGATCGGATGGAGCTGGCCGTGGCTCGACAGCCCTTCGAGCGTCGTGATCTCCACGTTCTGCACCTGAGAGACGGGACGGATGCACGAGCGAACGGCTTCGCCCTTGATCAACACCGTGCAGGCGCCGCATTGGCCCAGGCCGCAGCCGAAGCGCGGCCCGGCAAGATCGAGATCGTTCCTGAGGACGTACAGCAGCGGCGTCGACGGTTCCACATCGACGCTGTGCCGCGTGCCATTGACGAGCAGGGTGATGGCGGCCATGGCCGCGATTATAGGCCCGGCTGCACCGCCGTGTCGTCAGGCGGGTCCGCACGGCATTGCCCCCGCGGATCAGGCCATCGACCGCCTCACTGCTTCACGAGTTCGACGCGTCGATTGCGGGCGCGGCCCTCTTCAGTGTCGTTGCTCGCCACGGGTGCCAGCGGCCCAACGCCGCGCGCGGCCAGCCTCGCCGCCGCAATCCCGTGTTGCGAGACCAGTGATTGCATCACCGCCTCGGCGCGCGCCTGCGACAGCTTCGCGTTGAGATCGAGCGACGCGACGTTATCGGTGTGTCCGACGATGAACACTTTCATCGCCGCGTTGGCCTTGAGCAGCTTGGCAACCTCGCCGACGGCCGCCGCCGATTCAGGCTTGAGCTCGGCTTTCCCGGTGTCGAAAAAGATGCCCGGCACTTCCACATGGCCGGTCGCGTTCAGCCCGGTCGCGAACATCTCTGCATTCGCGGTGACTTCCTGCACCATTGCCTTCTTCTCGACAATGGTCAGCTGGTAGCCGTTGCCCCAGGCGGTATCGACCTGGACCCAGGTCTCCTTGCCGTTCTTGGCGACGACAAGCGTCGAGTAGCGATCGTCTTCGTATTTCGACGTGCCGCCGATCGCCTTGAAGGCGTCCTGGTGGTTGCGAAGAATCGCCAGCTTGCTCGGTGCCTGCTGGCCCGGCTTGATCTGATAGCGCAATTCAACCTTGCGCCCTTCGACCGGCTGGACCTTCATGGTCTTGCCGAGCTTGAAATCGAACGTGTCGAATTCCACCGTCTTGCAGTTCACGATCCGCATGTTCTGCATGCGGGTGACGGCGGGGTGATCCGCGCAGCCCTTGGCGTCAGCGTCAGGCGCCTGCGCGAATGCGGAAGGAACGGAAAACATCAGCGCCACCATTGCGGTGGCACACGTCGAGCGGTACATGACTAAGCCTCGACGCCGGCTCCTGCAAACCTTCAGCCGTTCGAGAGCCCGGCTGAATCATCGAGATTCCTGAGTGCGGTGACTCGACGTGGCCAAAAAAATCGCGTTGACGCGTCTTTTTTCCTAGGCACTTTAGGCACCGTAGGCACCCTTCATCGCTCGTTCGTGAACCAGCTTCAGCGCCTGCCAGCCCGCCGAAATTGCGCCTTCCTGCCAGTCCGGTTCCGAATGCGGCGCGACTGCCGCCGAGCCGATCACGATGCGATTGTCCATGCGCGACAGGACGGCTCGGCGCTCCTTGCTGCGCATGCTGGCGTAGCCGCCTTCGTTGTAGGGCACCTTCTTCCACCACACCGCGTAGGCGCTTTCGAATTCCTGCCGCATCTGCGGATGCACCTTGCTGGCGTGCATGAGCACGTGCTCGATGCGCTGCGCGACGGTCTGGTCGGCGAGAGTGGCGATCGGCCCGTTCGAATACAACCCCAGCAGCACGCCCTTCTTCGTAAAGTAGTCGTTCGACGGATAGGAAAATTCGCCGAGCGGCAGGTTCGAATACAGGTGGCCGCCGAAGATGTGATCGTCTTCCTCCCAGAAGCGGCGCTTCATCTGCATCCCGAGCTTCGCGCTGTTGCTGTAGTTCACTTCCTTCGCCGCCTGCAGCATGTCCGGCGACAGGTTGATGTCCAGCTTCGCCGCCAGGTTGAGCGGCAGGCAGAGGACGACGAAGTCGCCGCTCACCTGCTTCTGCTGTTGGCTCTTCGTATCGAGATACGACACCGTCACGCCCGCGTCGGTTTGATGCACCGACCGGATCTCGGCGTTGAACGTCAGGCGCTTCGGGTCGATGGCCCGCTGGAACCCGTGCGCGATTTCCATCATGCCGCCGACCGGCTGGAACATCGGCGCAGCGGTCGTGCCCTCGACGGCGGGCACCGATCGCATGCGCTGCCCGAACGGTCCCTGCAGCAGGTCCGCGAGCTTGTACGGATCGCCTTCGCCGCGATTCTCGAATGCGCGATACGAGCGCGTGTTCGTGTCGAGGTAGCCCTGGTTGATCAGGTATCGCGTCAACCGGTTCTGGTCTTCCGCGGTCAGCGGCAGGTCGAGTTTGTGCTGGTCGATCGCCTTGACGAGCAGTTCGTTGATCGCGCCCGTGAGGTCCGCCTTCACTTCACGCACGCGGATCTTCTTGTTCGACAAGGCCCCGGCGGCGTTGCCTTCGTAGAAAAAGATGTTCGCTTCGGCGTCGTTGAGGAAGACTTCCATCGGCACGCCGAGCTCGCGGCAGTAATTCAGCACCGCGGTGTGCGAATACGGAATGCGCCACGGGCCGGCGTTGAAGTACTGCCCCTCGTCGAACGCACACACCTGCTTCTCTCCGCCCACCTCGGTGTGCTCGCTGCCTCGCTTCACGCTCCACTGCAGTCCGCCGACGCGATCGCGCGCCTCGAGAACCTGGACGTCGTGGCCAAGCTTGCCGAGTTCGTAGGCCACGACCATGCCCGACAGGCCGGCGCCGAGCACCAGCACTTTCGACTTCGCCGGACGCCCGCTCAACTCCGGTTTCTGCCCCGCAGATCCCGCCATCAGGTCCCACGACGTGAGGGTGCTGAAGACCAGCGATGATCCGCCAACGGCGCCGAGCTGTTCGAGGAAGCTGCGGCGGGTCAGGGCGGGATACGATGAAGGCCGACGCGAAGTATTCATGACGATTACTTCTGATTATAATTCGCCGCGGTTGTGATGAACCCTGCATCGCCGGGCGGACGGCGGCTCGAATGGCTGGGTACTGCGATCGTCGCCGCGCTGGGCCTCTGGTACTGGCTGCAATTCTTCACCCGCAGCACCAATTTTTTCTAAAACAGCATGATTAAGTGTCTGT